>CAZOTT010000142.1:0-6341 GCA_964582785.1 uncultured Acidobacteriota bacterium
ACCATGGCCGGGTCCGGGCTCAAGGGAGCCTTCCGGGACGTGTTCGCCGATTACCACCGGGGCACGGACAAGACCGACCGCGTGTTCGGCCCGGCGGACAGGGCCGCGGACCATGCCGGGGCGGTCTCCTTCGCCGATGCCCAGGTGGTGCTGTTCCCCGTGCGCTCTCCCAGGCGTTCCTTCGTGTATGCCACCTGCCCCACCGCGCTCGGGCGTCTGCAGCGGCTGCTGGTGACGGCCGGGGTGAAGGAGGCCGGGGCCTGGTCGATCCCGGCGCTCGGCGGAGACGACTGCCGCCACCCGGCGGGCAGCGAGGTTCCCGCGGACGGCAAGGTCGTGCTCGAAACGTACGAGTTCCGCCCGGCCCCGGATGACACCGTCGGGCAGGTGGCGAAGTGGCTGGCGGACAACGCGATGCCAGGCGGGGAAGGGATGGACTACTTCCAGGGAAAGGTGGCGAAGGACCTGGTCCTGCTTTCCGACGAGCGGTTCAATCACTTCGCGAAGAATTCCACCCTCGTGGAGCCCCACGTCCGGATCGACGACGCCACCGGCACCGCGGACGACGGAGGACTGTTCTACACGGAGAACCTTCCCCCGGAGACGCTGCTGGTCTCGCTCGTCATGGCATCGAAGGAGCGGGTTCGGCGGGGGAACGGGGAAGACGGTTCCTTCTCGGCTTCGGAAGTGATGCAGGAAGTTCGCGACGCCCTGGACGGGAAGATCGCCCAGGTCGGCGGTGACGCCACGACCGGCCGGGGGCAGGTCCTGCTCCGGTTCGCGGGAGGTGAGCGATGAGCGCGGTCAGTCCACGGCGGACGCTGGACCAGCAGCGCGCGGCCTTCGCCTGGGAAAAAGTGAAGGAGGCCAAGTCCGAGGGCAACAAGAACAGGGGTGACAAGAAGAGCTTCGATTTCTCCGCCTACACGAACCTGGCCAAGTCGGCGCCCTCTCTGGTGATGAGCAACGGGCTGATGGCGACGCTGGCCTTCTTCGAGCAGAAGAGCGGCGAGGCGAAGGCCCTGAACCGCGCCCTCTGTGCGTGGCTGAAGGAACGGATGCCCGGTCGTTTTCAGGATCCCGGCTATTCCAGCATCATGGAGGGACTGCACGGTCTGCCATCCCCCGACTACCTCCGGGCGACGGAGGAGGTCCTGGAACTCCTGCGGTGGATCCGGCAGTTCGCTCCCACCCTGAAGGGCTGACCAATGCGAGCCGCCGTGCCGGACTACGTGGGAAGCAGCCTTGCCGGGGCTCCTCCCGGCCACCGGTTCCGGATGTACTTCCCGATCTGGAAGGACGACTGGAACATCGAGCGCGAAAAGAAGGAGGAGGCCCTCCGCCAGGTCGTCGACATGAAGCACTTCCGGGACATGGCGCCGGCCCTGGCGGCGCGCGGCCCGGCAGCCGGGAGCCGTTGCCTGGCCGTTCACGCCCGGAGCACTGCCCCGGTCGTCACCGGCATGGGGATGGAGCATCCCCTGGAGAACGGGTTCGCCTTCCTCGACCCGTACGGGCTGCCGTACCTTCCCGGGTCGTCCGTCAAGGGCGTCCTTCGCCGCGCGGCGGAGGAGCTGGCGCTGTTCGAGGAGGACCCGCGGGGGTGGACCCTGGCGGCCGCCTGGTGGCTCTTCGGCTTCGACGGTTCCAGCGGTTTCTTGGGGGCGGGAGACACCGGGGAGCCTGCTCCGGTCCGCCGGGCACGGGACGAGTGGAGGAGGGCGTTCGAGGAACGGGGCGGGGACGACACCGGCAGCCTGTTGACGAGGTTCCGGGAGCGGTTCGTGCCACCCGGCGACGAGCACCCGGTCCGGGACAACCGGGAGTTCCTGGAACGCCTGGCCGCGGAGAAGGCCTTCCGGAGGTCCGTCCACGTGCGGGGTTCCGTTTCCTTCCTCGACGTCGTTCCCGTTCCCAAGGGGGGGGAACCGCTGCGGGTGGACGTCATGAATCCCCACCATGCCAGGTACTACAAGGGAGACGGCTCGCCCCACGATGCCGAGGACCCGAATCCGATCTTCTTCCTGGCCATCCCGGCAGGGTGGTCCTTCACGTTCCGGGCGGTGCTGGTCCCGGTGGCCGGTCTTCCGGACTGGCTCGTCGAGAACGGGAAAGACGATGAACCACGGTGGCGGTCCCTCCTGGTCGGGGCATTCGAGCACGCGTTCCGTTGGCTCGGTTTCGGCGCGAAGACGAGCGTGGGATACGGGGCAATGACGCGGGACCGGGTGGCCGAGAAAAGGGCGGAAGACGAACGACGGCGACGGGAGGAGGAAGAGGAGGATCGGCGCCGCCGGCAGGAACTCGAGAATATGCCACCCTTGGAGAGGGCGTTGGCGAAGATCGAGAACGCAACCCCCGAGGAATTCGGCCGCCTGATGGGAGAAGTACTGGAAGAGTTCCAGGAGGAGGAGACACAGCGTCGGCTCGCGGAGGCGATGAAACAATGGCTGCGAAGGCACGGGAAGTGGAAGGCCAAGAAGAAGACAAAATGGGCTACCCGGGTCGAACGCGTGAAGGGAATCCTCGGGGAATAAGATGATCACGCGCGAGCTGACGATCGAGTTCGTGACCCCGGCGTTCCTCGGGGGAGCGAACCAGGCTGCCGAGTGGAGGACCCCTCCCTTCAAGGCCCTCCTGAGGCAGTGGTGGCGCGTCTGGGCCTCCCACCGGGTGTCACCCGACTACCCCAAGGTCCGCGAAGCAGAGGGGGTCGTCTTCGGCGACTCCTTCCTCCGGCACCGGGCTCCCCGGGGAAAGCCGGAGCAGGTGTGGCAGTTTCGGAGTCCGCTCCGCCTCCGACTCATGCCATGGGCGCAGGGAAACCTGCAGAAATGGCGATTTTCCGGGAAGGTGTACCATCCGGAGGTTCAGTCGAGGAAGGAGCGGGAGGAGCGGCGTGGCAGAGACATAAGCGCCGACCTCTACCTCGGTTTCGGTCCCCTGCAATACGACCCCCAGGACCGTGTAACCAAGTTGCACTGTCCTCCCGCTATCGCTGCCGGTGCGCGGGCGAAACTGTCCCTCGGCTTTCCCGCCGAGATCGAGTGGGAGGATGGTCGGAGGATCGACCTGGGAGAAGGGATCGACACCGCCCTGCGCCTGGCCCACCTGCTGGGGACCGTCGGCGGGAGAAGCCGGAACGGCTGGGGATCCCTGCGCATCATGGAGGAAGGGCGGGATCTCGCTTCCCTGGACGAGATCGGGGAGGTTCTCACCCCGTACTCCCGCCCCCTGGAGGAGGCGCTCGGGACCGACTGGGCGGACGCGGTGGGGACGGACGAACGGGGCCTGCTGGCCTGGCAGGTACGCGGCGGTTCCCTCGAGGAGGTCATCAAGAAGCTGGCGAGGGTGAAGATTGCGTTCCGGACGGCGCTGGATGTCGGTCGTGAGAAAAAGGGATCCGCCCACCCGCGCCACCTCCTCGGGTACCCGGTGACCCATCACGGGGTGCGGGGTTGGAACCGGCTCGCTTCCCAGGTGCGGTTCAAGGTCCACCGCCAGGGGAACGGATACGTCGGCCTTGCCGTTCATCTCCCATGCGGCTTGCCGCAACGCCTGCGCAGCGCCGTGCGCCTTCCGCGGGGGCAGGATCTGCATTCGTTCGAGCTGGAGACCTGGAAGAAGGTCCACGAGGTCCTGGACCGGGAAATGATGCGGGTCGGGTGATCGCGACCCCCGGGGCCAGCAGGGCGGCCTTCCCGTGGGCCGCCCGGAAGAGAGGGGTCATGGCAGGAGAGGTGCTCGTCGCCGGGCTGGGGATCGTGGCGGAAAAGGTTCGCTATTCCCGGGAAGACCGCGATCCCGTGGAGGGGCGGTTCCCGGCAGAGGCCCTCGTGAAGATGGGCCTCGTGAACCCGGACCGGGTGCTCGTGGTCACCACCCGGGAGGCCTGGGACCGGCACGGGAAGGATCTCCGGGAGCGACTGGGGGAAGCCGGCGTCGGGAGCGTCCCGGCGGTTCTCGTTTCCCCGGACCAGGCGCCGGAGACCCTCGGTGCGGTGTACCGCGAGATCAGGGATGCCCTCGAGACCCACGCCGCGGGTGCCGGCGTCGTTCTCGACCTGGCCGGTGGGATGCGACACATCTCGCTTCTCGTCTACTGGGCCACGCTGGTCCTGGACGCCGAGGGTGTCCTCTCCCTGGACGGGGCGTGGTACGCGGGGGTTACGGGAGGCGCGGCCGGGAAGGCGGCGGCAGGCAGCGGGGACCAGCCGGCGGCCCCGGAACGCCAGGAGAGGGTCGCGCAGCTCACGGGTCTTTCCAGCCTCCTGTTCCTGGCGAACTGGCAGGCGGGCTGCCGTGCCTTCCGGGAGCTCGGCACCCTGCGGCCCCTCCAGGCGGTTCTCGGGAGGCGACGGAAGGCCCTGTTCAGCGGGAAGCAGAACGAGCTGGGAAGGAGGCTGAACGCGATCGAGACTCCCCTCCGGGAGCTGGCGACCGCCCTCGAGCAGGCCCGTCCCCTCGACGTGGGGGAACACGCCCGTCGCTTCCTGGAAGAGGCCCGGAAGCTGGCCGGGATGGAGGACGACCTGCGGGGGAGTTTCGCCCCGGGGCTCGATCGAATCGGCAGGCTGCTCGAGCGGGACCTCGAGGAACTGGCCCTGCCGGCGGACGTTCCGCGGTTCGAGCGTGGGAGCGACACGCCCCCGCCCCTCGACCGCAACGAGCTGGAGCGGGAGCTGAAGCTCTGCGAGTGGTACGCCGACCACGAGCGGCCGATGAGCGCCCTGCTGGCGCTCCGGGAGTGGATGGTGAACGCCGTCATCCACGCCATCTCCCGGGGGGACCCGGTACCCACCTGGGCCCGGCGGCTCGGGAAGACGGCGGGGGAGATCCGGCGGTCCTGGCTCAACTACCACCGGGTGCGGGAACCGGTGGCCGGGCGGCTCGGGCGCCTGGCGAACCGGGGAGCGTGGAAAGGCGAGGGGGTGACCGTCCCGGAAGAGGTCGGGGCGATCGCCGATCTCTGGCAACGGGTGGGGCACTGGCGGAACGTGCTGGCCCACTCGGCGTTCAACGTGGAGAAGATTCCCAATACGGCGAGCATGAAGCGGGTCCTGGGAGAAATCACCCGGGGCCTCCGGGACCTCCTGCCGCGGGAGGCGGCCGGGCCCGGGGACCCGTGGCGGCTGGAGGTTCCCGGGCAGGAGGGGACCGTGGTGATCCAGCCGGTCGGCCATTCCCTCGGCGTCCTCGCCACGACGGTCCGGGACCTCGCGCCCGATCGACTCGTGGTGATCTGCTCGCGAGAAACCCGGCCGGGGGCCGAGAACATCCTCCGCCGGATTTCCGGCCCGGTTCCTCCCGTCTCGTGGTTCGAGCCGGAGGACCCGTTCCACTGCCACGACGACGCGACCCTGGCGCGGGCCCGGGAGGCCGTGGGGCTCCTGCTGGCCAACGCGGAGCAGGTCGTGGCGGTCCTGACCGGCGGCACCTCGTCGATGGTCGCCCTCGTGGACCGTCTCCGGGCCGACGCGGAGCGGGTGGGGACCCTCGCGCGCCGGTGCATCCTGGTCGATCCGCGCCCACAGGAAGAGCAGCAGGCCGATCCCGTGGCCGGCGGGGAGGTGATCTTCCTGGAGAACGGGAGGACCGGCAGGGCGGAGGGATAGCAGGCTCCCGGGCGCGGGGCGCTACCCCGGGTACCGTGCCTGCTCAATCGATTCCGGCGAGTTCCCGGATCGTGTCGGAGAGATATTTCGCCTCCCGCCGGAACCGATCCCGATACTCGGGGTGGAGGGAAAACCACTCCCGGGGAGACAGGTTCGCCTTCTCCCGGTTGCACCGCTCGCAGGCAAGAACCCGGTTCGAGCCGTTGTCGAGGACGCTGCGCCGGACGCCGAACTCGCGCCAGCGGGAGACGGGTACCACGTGGTCCACCGTCAGCGGACCCGCGGCCCCGCAGTAGATGCACCTCGAACCCCGTGGCCGGCGTCGGCGTACCACGGAACGTCCTCCTCCCTGCCCTGCCCCGACCGCGATGCCGATTCTAACCCGGGAGCGTCGCCGCGACGGGGGCTATGCGCCCTGTTCGCGGATATTCCCCGGCCGGGTGTGTATCGGCTGACTCCGAACACACCAGGCCGGGGGGAACAGGACCCTGTGGACCGGAAGAAATCTTCCTCAGTCGGAAGTCCTCTTGCAGCCACCGGCTCCGGGGCGGGCGACGCCTCGGGGGAAAGGTGCTGAATTCATTGGGGACAGGGAGGTTATGAGCGTCTCCTTTCGTGTCCCGGCGGCACGGTTCTTGCGATGGAACCTTTCCCGGGAATGGACCCGGGAGCAATACGGCGGGCTCGGCTCGCCGGGAGGGAGTGCCATGGCTCGGAGTAACAACC
>CAZOTT010000143.1:0-6299 GCA_964582785.1 uncultured Acidobacteriota bacterium
TCCTGTTCGGGGGGCGGTCCGGTCGCCGTCTCCGGGGGATCGGCGCGCGGCGGCAGGGGCCTGGCGGGACCGCCGACCCGGGGAGCGGATGGCCGCACGGTGGCCGGGGGAAGATCATGACGGCCGGGCAGCCCGCATTCCGCGGGTGGTCCGGGACACGACATGACTCCAGCGGGGGAAGGCATGGCGGACGTTCTCTTCAAGAAGGTCGACTACACGCTGAAGAAGCTCGTCGAGGACATCGACATGGGGGAGATCGGGCTGCCGGATATCCAGCGGCCCTTCGTCTGGCCGGCGACGAAAGTGCGGGACCTCTTCGACTCGATGTACCGGGGGTACCCGATCGGTTACCTTCTCTTCTGGGAAAACGGTTACCCGGGTGAGCACCGGACGATCGGGGCCGAGCGGAAGCAGAAGGTGCCTCGCCTGCTCATCGTGGATGGCCAGCAGCGGCTGACCTCCCTGTACGCAGTGATCAAGGCGGTCCCGGTCGTGGGCAAGGACTTCCGCAAGCGCCGCATCCGGATCGCCTTTCACCCGCGGGAGGAGAAATTCGAGGTCACCAACCCGGCCATCGAGAAGGACCCGTGGTGGATTCCGGACATCAGCGCGCTGTGGAGACCGGGGACCAACACCTTCACCTTCGTCAACGGGTTCCTCCGGCGTCTCCGGGAGGGTCACGAGGTGGGCGAGGGAGAGCAGGAGCGCCTCGCGGGGGCCATCGCCCGGCTGGAACGGCTGCTGGATTACCCGCTGACGGCCCTGGAAGTGTCGTCGTCGGTGAACGAGGACCAGGTGGCGGAGATCTTCGTCCGGGTCAACAGCAAGGGGACCTCCCTGAACCAGTCGGACTTCATCCTGACCCTGATGTCCGTCTTCTGGGACGAGGGCCGGGCCGAGCTGGAAGAGTTCTGTGAACGGTCCCGGACCCCACCCGGGGACAGTCGCCCCTCGCCCTTCAACCATTACCTGCGTCCAAGTCCCGACCAGCTCCTGCGGGTCGGTGTTGCGCTGGGTTTCCGCCGGGCCCGCCTGGAAAACGTCTACTCCCTGTTGCGGGGGAAGGACCTGAAGTCGGGGCAGCTCTCGGTCGAACAGCGCGACCGGCAGTTTGGCGTCCTGCGGGAAGCGCAGGCCTGGGTGCTGGACCTCCAGAACTGGCACGAGTTCTTCAAGGTGCTGAGCCGGGCCGGGTACCCGGGCGAGCAGCTCATCTCTTCCCGGACCGCGGTTCTGTACACCTACGCCCTGTGGCTGATCGGCAGGCGTGACTTCGGCGTGGATCCGTACGACCTGCGGGAGGTGATGGCGCGCTGGTTCTTCATGGCGGCGTTGACGGGGCGGTACACCGGTTCCTCCGAAAGCCGCATGGAGCAGGACCTGGCCCTCCTGCGGGGCCTGGGCGGCCCCGGGGCGTTCGTCGAGGCCCTGGACCGTCAGATCGACGCGGTGCTGACGCGGGACTACTGGGAGGTGACGCTCCCGAACCACCTGGAGACGGCGGCCGCCCGGAACACCGGGCAGTTCGCGTTCTACGCGGCGCTCTGCCTCCTGGATGCCCGGGTCCTCTATTCCAGGATGAAGGTGGCCGACCTCCTCGATCCGTCCACCCGGGCGAAGAAGGCGGCCCTGGAGCGCCACCACCTGTTTCCCCGCCGGTACCTGCAACGCGTGGGAATCAGGGAAGACCGGCTGATCAACCAGGCGGCGAACCATGCGCTGGTGGAATGGACGGACAACATCGCCATCTCGGACCGGCCTCCGGGGGAGTACGTGCCGGAGCTGGAAGCGCGGTTTTCCGCCGGGGAGCTGCGCGAAATGTACGCCTGGCACGCGCTGCCGGAGCGCTGGTACGAGATGGACTACGGCGCGTTCCTCGAGGAGCGGCGGAAGCGAATGGCCCGGGTGATCCGCGCCGGGTTCGAGACACTGCGCGGGGAACGGCCGGACCGGGGATCGTGACCGGCCCCGCGGACGGTGGCGAGCGGCGGAGGAACGGGAAATGGCCTTCCGCTTCTGGAGACGGATCAGGATCGCGCCGGGCGTGACCCTGAACCTGAGCAGGTCGGGGGTGTCCGTCTCGTTCGGGCCGCGGGGGGCGAAGTTCACCGTCGGGCCGGGGCGCAGCCGGGCCACGGTGGGCATCCCGGGGACGGGCCTTTTCTACACGACTACGCTCCCGGGCGGGAGATCCCGGGGTGGGAGGAGAACGTCCGGCGCGGGCCCGGCCGTCCCGGCGGTCCGCCCGGAAGACCGGCTGACGCTGGGTTTCTTCCGGCGGCTCGTCACGCCGGGGGAGGAGAAGGCCCTGGTGGAGGGGTGCCGGGAGCTGGCCCTCGGCGACGAGAAGAAGGCCCTCGAGCACCTCGAGAAGGCGGTTCACCTGGCCGACGGCGCGTACCTCGCCGGCTTCCTGGCGCTGGACCAGGGGCGGCTCGTCGAGGCCGGGGCCTGGCTCTCGAGGGCCGCGGAGAATCACCGCCGCCTGGGCCGCTTCTTCGAGAAGTACGGCATCTCCGCCACCATGATCCTTCCGATCACGGACGAGGTGTCCGCGCACGCGGGCCCGGATCTCCGCGGCGTCCTGCTGGGCCTGGTCGAGGTCTACCAGCGCCAGGAACGGTGGGAAGACGCGATCGCCTGCCTCGAGCGACTGCGGCGGCTCGAACCCGAGGACGTGGTGGTGAAGCTGTCCCTCGCCGAGCTGCTGTGGGAGGCCGGGCGGGAGAGAAGGACTGCCGGGGAGGGCGGCCGACGTGAAGGGGCGGGAGGCGGGTCCGAACGGGGCGAGCGGGGAGTGGCGGGCACCGACGTCTGCCGGAGGATCGTGCGGCTGGCCGAGGGCATCGAGAACGAGACGCCGGTCCACGCGGCCCTGCTGCTCTACAGGGCCAGGGCCCTGCGCGGGCTCGGGCTCCCGGACGCGGCGCGGGAGACCCTGACGGGCGCGCTGCGCCGGAAGAAGGGCCGGCCCGAGGAGCTGCTCCGGGCGCTCCGGTACGAGCGGGCCCTGGTCTACGAGGAGCTCGGGCAGCCGAGGCGGGCGCGCAGCGAGCTCGAGAAGCTCTACGCCGAGGACCCCGACTACGAGGACGTGGCGGCCCGGTTGGGCATGTGACAAGTTGCTACCTGCTGCTGTGACGCGACCCACGCCGGACCGGGCGGTCCGGTTCGGGCTGTAGCGGAAATCCGGATCAACGCCGTTTCCGCCCCCTCGGGGATATGCCGGTCTTTGAAAGGATATTGTGTATCCATGAGTCAGGTGACATCCTGGCGGTGGAGAGTGGTCATGAAGAGGGCTGCACGTGGGGCGCCGATCATGCAGGGGCGCCCGCAGCAGCGGGGCTCCGGCCTTCCGGTCCAGGAGGTACCGGGGGAGAACGTGGAGACCGTGGCCACCGCCGACCGCCTGGGCCCTCGGCCCCGGAGCCGTTTTCTGAGGCGGGTTGCTCTGCCGGTGCCGCACACTTCGCTCGCGGGGAGAGTGGCACACCGGGGGACCGCCGGGGCTCGCGCTGGTCAGGCGCCCGACGTTGGACGATCTCGAGAGCCTCCTCCCCGTCATCTCCTTCAACCAGCAGGTGACGGACGGGTGAGGCCTCCCCGGTGCTGACCTCTCCCCGTGATGGGGCGAACCGCGTCGGGAGCACGAATTGCGGCCGTGCACCGGGCGCCCTGGCCCCGAAGGGCTGGCGGTGTCGGGGGCCTGCCGCGGATGGTGGGGGTCCTGCGCGCGACACCCGGGGCCGAACCTGTTCTCATACCGGGGGGAGTCGGAACACCCGGGGGCGCAGCTCGGAAAGTTGGTCCGTGCACCCGTCCGGAGTGAGAACCACGGCGAGGCGGGACGCCCGGAGCCGGTCGACGTGCTTCGCGGGGACGCGTCCAACGTACCCGTCCGTGATGATGACCGCGCGTCGGATCCGCCGATTGACCATGTCCCGCGTCACGCACCGGATATCGGTGCCGGACGTCGTCCTGAACCTGCCTTCGAGAAGCTCGCGGCGGGTGGCCGGAAGGACCTGGTTGCTGAAGGCGCGGATGGGAAATTCGAGGAAGTTCACGAGTGGGTGCAGGGCGGGCAGCAGCAGGGGGAGGTAGTGGTCCATGCTTCCGCTGACGTCGACATAGAGCGTAACCGTGGGCTGAAAAGCAGGCACCGTGTTCTGGAATACCGCGGTGGACAGCAGCGGGGGGTGCCCCAGGCCGGTGAGGACCGCGGTGCGGCGGTCGAGACGTTGTGTCCACGGAACGAAGGCCGCCCGGGGCACCCTGCGCACCAGGGAGCCGGAGAGATGTCCCACGTTCTCGGCCGCAACCGCCAGGATGGCCTGCCGGATGACGGAGATGATTTCTTTCCGCCGTGGCTCCGGGATGACCTCGACGGACTGCTCGAGACCAGCGCGACCCGCAGACGGTCGCCAGCCGGTGGACCGGCGTTCGACCTGGGTAACGATTTCGCGGAACTCCCCCAGGATTTTGGCCGGAATTCCTTCGGTGGCCGGAGGGAGCGCTCCGTGTTCCTCGCGGCCATGGCTGCCGAGCAGTCGGCGTACGACGCCTTCCAGGCTGTCCGCCGGGGGAACCGAGGTGTCCGCTCGTGACGCGGGGACTTCGGACGAGTTGCCCTCGTCCTCCGAGGCGCCGTCCTGAATCTGTCGCTCCCGACCGGCCCGAGGTGATTTCGCCGGGGAGGATCCTCCACGGTCGTCCGGGGCCCCGCCGGAGTCTCCCCCGGATGGGGGGGCTTCCACCGCCGCCGAGCTCTCCCCTGCGGGGTCGCGCTCCAGCAGGTCCAGCAGCTCGGCGACGGTCACCTCGCCACTATCGTACAGTGCCCGGTGGACCTCGGCGGCCGTCCCCGTGAGGCCTCGCTCTCCCCAGTGGGTCAGTGCCGGTGGCCGCAGGAGGGCCTCGGGGAAGCGGTCGGGGGCATAGAGTTCGATGAAGAAATCGCGCACGTCCCTGGGAAGCTCGGTCGAGAGGCGGCAGATCCGGGCATTGATGATCGCATCGAAGGCGATGTTCTCGGCGGGGGTGACCCGCCTGTACATCCGCGTGTGGCCCAGCAGGACATGGTAGAGCTCATGCATCACCAGCGCCGCGAGGCTTCCGGGCCGACGGCAGTGACGCCGGACAAAGTCGGGGTTGATCCTCAGCACGGATTGCGGGCCGAGGGTGATTTCCGCCGTCGGGACTTTCCTGGAGATTTCGACATCCACCAGGGACAGGAGTTTTCCGAACGTCTCGTGGGATGGCGGAATCTGCTCGTAGATCTCCCGGCGAAGGTCATTGTCCGAGGCACCGATGAACTTCATGGCCGTGGAACCTCCGTGCAGAAGAAGGTGACGCCGACTTCCAGCCACTCGGTGGAGGGAGCGTGGGCAGGCCGGTGGGGAATGAACAGGGGACCGGAAAGGCGAGTCAGGAGGAGTACCGCGAGGGAAAGACTTCTCGTCACCCGGCGGCGGTTCACCGGCGGCTCGTACCGGGGGAGAGCGACGGCGAAGGGCGGGAGGGAATAGTCTTCGGGATGGATCCGGGAGGCGGCAGCCGCGATACGCCGGGAGAGGGTTTCCTCGTCGTCCCGATCCACGGCATGTGCCGGGGTCAGGCCGGCGGCCGCTTCGGCCATGATGGCGAGCCGTTCCAG
Source organism: uncultured Acidobacteriota bacterium (assembly GCA_964582785.1). Lineage (GTDB taxonomy): Bacteria > Acidobacteriota > Polarisedimenticolia > J045 > J045 > JAMOQA01. Next base: position 5,654 of record CAZOTT010000143.1, read on the forward strand.
GGGGCGATTGCACTCGGGCCAGCCGAACCTGCGCCTGCCTCGGTCGAAGATGGTTGCCACGTCAACGGTTGCCAGGCGACGAATCCCCGGGCCCGGGATGCGATCGTTCCTGTTCTTGACCAGCTCGCTCTTGATCAGAACGGGGTAGAACCTGGCGACCGTGAGCCACGGGCCCGGAGGGATCAGGCGATGCTCGGGAGGTATCTGGCGTTTCGCCAGGTCCCAGAACTTGTCGTGGAGGGGATTGCTGGTGAGACGAACCCCGCCGGCCTGCATCGAATGGACGGTCATGCTTCCACCCTCCGGTGTCGAGTGTCTTTCAGGAAGGAACGGAAAAGGCGGAACGCCTCGGAGACCTTCTCGGGGTTGTAGTCCGTGCGGAGGATCTTCAGGAGCGTGAGAAGGTTGTCGAGAAGCGCGCTGTCGAGTCCGAGTTCGCGGGCGGGGTCCTCGGCCCGGGTGCTGGATCCGGGGGTTGGCCCGGTGGTCCCGTACGACGGGGCTGAATTTCGGTGGCAGATCATCCGGTGACACGGAGCGCTGGCGAACGCCAGAAGGAGGGCCAGGGGCTCCGCCATGAGTTCGAGGGCCGTGGCGTCGAGGTGACGAATGCCGGGGTGCCGGGAAGCGAGGAGGCAGACGGCCC
>CAZOTT010000144.1:0-6245 GCA_964582785.1 uncultured Acidobacteriota bacterium
CCCCCGGCGGGGGCCCGGAGGTCGCACGCCGCCAGGCGCCGCAGGATGTCCGCCGCCCGGGCCTCGAGACGGGACACCTCGGCCCGGGCGGCCGCGATCCGCTCGGGGCGGGCGCCCCGTTCCAGGAGGCGCGCCTCGTCCAGCGCGGCCCGCAGCACCCCTTCCTTGATCTTGAGCTCCTTGGTCACCTGCTCGTACAGGTCTGCGGGAACCAGTCCCTCCTTCCGCAGGCGCCCGAGGCGCTCGTGGCGGGCCCGCAGGTGCTCCACCTCGGCGCGGGCCGCGCGGACCTTCTCCCGCGCCTGGCGCACCCGCTCCTTCTCCGGGCCGTCCAGCAGCAGGGACAGGTCCGCCCGGGCACGTTCCACCTCCGACCGGGTCATCGCCAGCTGGGCCAGCAGGTCGCTGCGGTCGAGCCGGGCCACCACCTGCCCCGCCTCCACCCGGTCTCCTTCCCGGACCAGGACCTCGGCCAGGTTGCCCGCGACCTCCGGCCGGACGGCGACCCGGCTGCCCGCCTCCAGGACCACCTGCCCCCCCACCCTGAGGGGCCGGGGCACGGCGAGGAGGATCCCGGCGACGACCACGGCGGCGCCCACCGTCAGCATCCGGGCCGGTGTCAGGCGGGACAGGGCGCGGAGCAGGGCCCGCCCGAGCCCGAGGAACAGGCGGCGACCGAGCCAGCCGAGGACCAGGACCAGCGCGACCGGTCCCCACAGGCCGGCCACGGCCGTGGACAGGTTCAGGGCCAGGTGTCCCAGGAGGGCGAAGATCCCGAGGATGTAGATCGTCGAGAGGACCCCGTAGATCCCGAGGAAGAAACGGGCCCGGGCGGGGAGCGCCGGGGCCTCCCCCCGCCGGCCGAACAGCCGTCCGATGCCCCGCGCCACGGCCCCCAGGGCGGTCGACCGGAGGTTCGGGATGCCCGAGAGGTCGGACAGGACGTAGTACCCGTCGAGCCGGAGCAGCGGGTTCAGGTTCATCAGCACCCCGGCCCCGGAGGCCGCCGCGGCGACGAAAGCGAGGACCTTGCCCGTCCCCGGGGCGAGGAACCGCCAGAGATGGAGCGCGGCAACCGCCACCCCCAGGTCGAACATCGGCCCGGCGAGGCCGACGAGGACCCGGTGCCGGCGGCGGCGGAAGAGCCACGCGTCCGACACGTCCACGTAGAGGGCGGGCATGATGAAGAAGATCAGCAGGAAACCGAGTTCCGGAACGCGCCCCCCGTAGTGCTTGCAGGTCAGGCCGTGGGCGAACTCGTGGAGGGCGGTGAGGACGATCGCGGCGAGGATGAAGCCGCCGAGCCAGCCCCCCGCGGCGAGGTGCGGGAGGTGGGCCAGCAGCTCCGCGCGGTGGGTCACGGCGATCCACCCGGCGGAAGCGAGCGCGGCCAGGTACGCGGCGACGAAACCGGGGGTCCACAGGAACCGCAGGGCGGGTTCCAGGCGGGCGAACAGCCGGTCGGGGTCGAAGAGCGGCACCTGGAAGTAGAGCAGGCTCCGGCGGCGGCGGGGGCGCCGCTGGCGCTTCGCCTCCTCCGCCGCGGCGCGGGTCCCCGCCTGCACGAGAACGCCCCGCAGGGCCGCGGCCCGCTGGTTCGAGGGGTTCTCCACCAGGATCTCGTCGAGAGCGCGGAGAGCCGCCCGGAAACGGCCCTGCCGCAGCAGGTCGACCGCCTCGTCGAACTTTTCCGCCTCCCGCTGGCGCCGCTCGTCGCGGCTCATGCCCGGTGGGAGCGGATCGGTGGCCCGGCGCACGTGGAAGCCGCCCCTTTCGAGGGTCGCCAGGACCCGCGCCCCGAGGGCCGGGGCGAGGGCGGGAAGCCGGACGTCCCCCTCGTCCTCGACGAGGCCCTTCTCCCGCAGGGTGTCCAGGAACTCCTCGAGCTCGTCCAGGGCCAGTTCCTCGCCGAACCGGACGGCGAGCTGGACCTGGATGTCCACCGGGGAGTGTTCCCCGTCCAGCAGCTCGAGGATCGCCCCCTCGATCTCCCCGAAGCGGAAGTACCGCCGGGCCCGCGGATCCTTCACGATGCGCCCGCGGCCGGTCTCCCCGTCCGGCAGTACGACCAGCCCCGTCCGCAGGCGCGGGGGCGCCACGCTCGCCATGCCCTCGGAACCCATCGCCTCTCCCGGGGGGCGCACCCCGATCGTCCCGGCGGGCACCGGGACAGGGGGAACCCCTGCGGCAAAGGTGGGTCCCGGCCGGGCGGGCGGCAAGAGGGGGCTAGCCCTCCGAACCGTCCCCCTCGTCGTCCAGGTCGTCGTCGGTGGTCGAGGTCACGGTGGCGCGGACCAGGACCAGCGTGCCGGAATCGAGGACGCGCACCTCGGCATCCTCGACGACGTCACCCTCGAACAGGTCGTCCAGGATGGCGTCCTCCTCCCCGTCCAGGACGATCACCGCGTCCTCGGGCACCTGGATCACCAGGTCCCCCCGGTCCGGGTCCCGGACGGTCAGGGTTTCCTCGTCCAGGTCCACCTGGAGGATGGTGCCCGAAACGTGGGCCACCGACGCTCCCCGCACCACGGGGACCGTCACGAGCAGGACCAGGGCCACCACCGCCCACCAGGGAACCCTCCAGCCGGTCCGCATCGTCGTCGTTCCTCCGGTCCCGCCCGGTTCCCGGTCCGCGGGGGCCGGGCCGGAATCTTCCGTCCTCGTCCGCGGTTCATCATGGGGTTGCCCGGACGGTGCGGCAAGCGGAAACTGGTGGCGCTCCCCGGGGAAAACCCCTTCCCTTCCGCCCGGATTCGCGGTACATGGGGAGACCGATGTTTCGCTTGAACCGGACAGATCGAGCGCTCCTCGCCCTGCCGGCGGGCGCGCCCCTCTCCATGGAGGCCATTCCCATGCTGCGTCGACTCCCCCTCCTCCTGCTCCTCCTCGCCGTGCTGGTCGCGGCCCCCGCGGCCCGGGCAGCGGACCAGCCCTTCGACCTGAAGGTTCGCCTGGACCTGCCGCCGGAGGTCACGGCCCGGCTCCATGCCGGCGACATTCTCCAGGTGATCGTGCGGCCGGAAGTCCAGTACGGCCAGCGGACGGTGCCCGGAGAGCCGGTCGTCTTCGAGAAGGCCTGGGAGCCGGGCCTGGTCCTGGAGCCGATCCGCCTCGCGGGCGTCCTCGAACCGGACCAGATCTACCGGCTCGAGTTCCGGGTCGTGCGCAGGAACGAGCGGGGCCGGGAAACCGCGGTCCGGTACCTGTCGGCCCTCGCCAGGCTGCCGCGGAAGCCGGTGGAAAACGGCATCCGCATGCGGCTCTTCCTCGGCCATCCGCGGGACCAGCGGGACAACCACATCCTGGTGACCCGGGACAGTGACGGGGTGTTCCGCGTGATGGTCTTCACGGCGTAGCCGTTCCCGGGGCACGAAACCAGGGGCCCCCTCCCGCGGGAGGGGGCCCTCCGTTTTCGGCGGCCGCGGACCTCAGTGGCCCGCCCGGCACTCCAGGATGAAGACGGCCCGCCGGTTCTTCGCGTGCTCCTCCTCGGTCCGGGCGTGGGGAATCAGCGGCTCCTCCTCGCCCTTGCTCACCGTGACGATCGGCAGCGACTCCATGCCCGGCTCGGCACGCAGGGCATCCGCCACCGCCCGGGCCCTCTTCGCCCCGAGGGCCAGGTTGTACTCGGTGGTTCCCCGCTCGTCGCAGTGTCCCTCGATCGTGACCCGCTCCACCCGGTCACCCAGGTTGCGCAGGGTCGCGGCAACCTGGCGGATCCACGCGAGATCCTGCTCGTCCAGGTCGTAGCGATCGAACGCGAAGTGAACGTGGGGCACGGCAAGCTTCTTGGCCGCCACGACGCAAGGATCCGGCTTCGGTGGCGGCACCGTCACGACGAGTGCCCGGGACGAGGCCAGCGTGACCGGCTTTCCGGAAGGACCGCCGGCCAGGGTGGCGGTCACCCGGTAGCGCCCCGGCGGGAGGTCCGTGCCGACCGCGAGGCTGCCGGCGTAGAGACCGTCCTTCCCTTCCCGGAGGGTGACCGTCCGCTTCGTCCCGGCCGCGCCGCCGTCGATCCCCTCGAGGGTGACCTCCGCGGTCCGGCCCGGCGTGGCCCGCAGGCGGAAGTCGACGGTGTCCCCGGGCTTGGGGGCCCAGGGCTGAACGTCGATGTACTCGATCCGGTCCGGGTGGGGCGGGGCCGCCTCCACCACCGCTTCCACGGTGTCCGGGAACTCCTTCGCCAGTTTCTGCCGGGAGGTCGTGGCGCACCCCGCCAGCAGCAGGGTGACGACCAACCCGGCAACCAGTGCCAGCAGCGTGCTCGTCCGCAGGGTCGTCCGCATCGTCTCGCCTCTCGTCCCGGGCGCCCGCGGGCGCCCGGCAGGGAAGGTCATCGGTTCGGGCCCCTCGCGGGCGCGTCGATTCTCCCGCCGGGACCGGCAGGGACGCCGTCCCCGCCCGTCGAATCATCGTCGGCGCCGGGGGCCCCTGTCAACGCGGGCGGGCGCAACTCCCCCGGGACCCGGGCCGGCACGAGCCAGGGGCGCACCGGGACGCCGCGAACCTCCGGGGCCCCGCCGGGCACCGGCACCGGGAGGAAACCCCCCGCGGCGAGCACCTCCTGGGCTCCCGGCCCGGCCCAGGCGAGCACGACTCTCCTCCGCCCCGACTTCCCCAGGACGCGCACCGCGCGCCGGGCCTCGTCGCCGGACCACGGGTGGGCGGACAGGTCGCCCTCCCAGGGACGGTCGAGGAGGAACGCCACGTAGAGGCCGACGTGCCCGCCACCGACCACCGGTTCCCGGACCCCGGCCGCGGCAAGCGCGCCGGCGATCGCCCGGGCGGCGGTGATTTCCGGGCCCCGGGCGGCCTCCAGCCGTCCCGGCAGGGCCATGACGGCGGGAAGCGCGAAATCCAGGAGAAGGGCCGCGGCGAGCAGCCCCGCGACCAGGAGCCGGTGCCTCGATTCCGGCCCCGGGATCCACGAGACCGTGCCGAGCCCCGCTGCCATCGCCAGGGGCAGGGCGGGCCAGAAATAACGCGTCGAGGAGGCCTGGACCGGCAGGTAGACCAGGACCAGGAGGGCGGCGGGCAGGCCCGCCCAGCGCCACCGCTGGACCCGCAGGTTCTGCCGGAACGGGCGGTGAAGGAGCAGGCCGGCCAGCAGCAGGGCCGGGGCGAACCGGAGCAGGTCCAGCCCCGCGAGAGCATCGAGGGCCTCCCGGTAGTTCCGCAGGGAAAGCCTCACCTGGTGGCGGAACGCCGCGGGACCGTCGAACGGGGACCAGCACCGGTAGGGCATCCGGGAGGGGTCTTCCCAGGCGGTGACCCGTCCCCGTTCGACCCGGTGGAGGGTCACCCGGTACGGGTGCACCGGCTCGGCCACCCCCGGCGCGACGAGGGAATGGTTCAGGGACCCGCTGGTGGAGAAGACGAACCCCCCGTACTTCGCCGAGAGCGTCGCGACCCAGGGCGCGGCCACCGCGGCGAAGGCCAGCAGGGTCACGGCCGCCGCCCGCGCCACCCGCCGCGCCGGGGACTCCCCGGCGCCGGCCCGGAGGCCCGAGACCCCGAGGGTGAACAGGACCGCCAGCGGAAACGCGACCGCCTTCGCGAGGTAGGCCCCTCCCAGGAGGGCCCCGGCCGCCACCTGCCGGCCCTTGCGGACGGGCCAGGATTCGGAGACCAGAACGGCGAGGCCCAGGGCCAGGAGCCCGCCGAGAAGGAGGTCCGGAGTGATCGCCGGCACGGACCACGACACGGCCGCGAGGACCAGGACCCCTCCCGCCCAGCGGGCCGCCAGGCTTTCCGGCAGGACGGCCCGCAGGAAGGCCGTCCCCCCCCCGATGAAGACCAGGCCCGACACCGCGACCGCGGCCCGGCCGGCGGCAAGGGGCGAGAACCCCAGCCAGCGGAAGGGAACCATCAGCAGCGGCAGGAGGGGACCCCAGTACCCGGAGACGGCCAGCCGGAACCTTCCCGCGGCCCAGTAGCCCGCCAGGCGCACGTAGGCGATTCCGTCCGGGTTCATCGCCCCCGCCGCCCGGACCGCGGCCCAGGCCAGCAACGGCGCCGCGAGCACCAGCCACCCCGCCGCTCCCGGTGACCCGGTTGCCCGGCGAACCTTTCCCCCGTCGCCGTTCATCCTCCCGGCCTCCCCGGGCCCGGGCACGAAAACCGCCGCGGCCCGGCCGCGGCGCGGATTCCCCCGTTCAGGCGTCCCCGGGACCGTTCCCGGGGACCGTGGTGGAGCCGAGGGGGATCGAACCCCTGACCTCGTGACTGCCAGTCACGCGCTC
>CAZOTT010000145.1:0-6129 GCA_964582785.1 uncultured Acidobacteriota bacterium
GCCAGTTCTTCCAGCAGCACCTCCCGGCCGCCCCCCGCCCCGCCGAGGCGGAAGCGCAGGGGGGCCGCCGCCAGCGTTCCCGAGAGCGCTCCACCGGGGACCCGGGTGCCCTCCAGCCGGATCCCGCGCACGTCGAGGGAGAACGGCACGGCGCGGTCCGCCCACCTCAGGACCCCCGCCCCGATCCTCACCCGCCGCAGTCGCCGGAGCACCGACGGATCGAACGACACGGCCTCCTTCCGCGGCGGCCCCGCCTCCACGTCCACCTCGAGACGATCGAACAGGAGCTCGCGGGGAAGGACCCGGCCGCCAAGGAGGCCCCACCCGTCCAGGCGGACACGGACCCCCCCGGCTGCCAGCCGGAACCTGCCTTCCCCCGGCACCGCCAGTTCCAGGTGGTCCGCCGTCGCCGCGAGCCGCAGCGGGCGGATGCGGAGCCCCGCAACCTCGAGGACGACACCGTGGCGGGAGGCCAGGCCCGCCAGCCGGGACGCCACCGCCCTCCCCCCCGCCGGGCTCGCGAGCCAGGCGATCAGCCCGCCGGCCGCGAGGATTCCCAGGGCCGGTGGGGCCAGGAGGACCGCGAGCAGGAGCCGGTGACGCCGTTTCATCTCTCGTCAGTCGAGCCGCTCGAGGAGCAGGCCGCGGAGGTAGCGGCTCTCCGGTACCTCCAGCAGTTCCGGGTGATCCGGTGCGGGCCCCGGCCGGCCCAGGACCCGGACCGACACGCCGGCCTCCGCCGCCCCCTCCCGGGCCGCTTCCTCGAACGAGCCGCCGGTCACGGCGAAGGAACAGGTGAAGGACAACAGCCGGCCCCCCGGCCGGAGCAGTCGGAAGGCCCGCCGGTGCAGGTCGCGGTACCCCCGCGCGGCCCCCGCCCGGGATTCCCGGGAACGGGCGAAGGGTGGTGGGTCCAGGACGATCGCGGCGAAGGTCCGCCCCTCCCGCTGCCAGCGGGCAAGCAGGTCGAACCCGTTCCCCTCCACCCACTCCACCCGGTCCTCGAGGCCGTTCTCGGCAGCGGCCCGGCGTCCCCGCTCGAGAAGTCCCGGAGAACGATCGACGGCGGTCACCCGGTTCCCCGCCCGGGCGAGCGGAAGGGCGAATCCCCCCTCGGCGCTGAACAGGTCGAGCACCTCGCCGCCGGAACCGAGCCACTCCGCCGCCCGGCGGTGGTTCTCCTGCTGGTCGAGGTAGAGACCGGTCTTGTGGCCCCGCCAGGGGTCCACGGTGCGCCGGATCCCCGCCTCGACCACCTCCACCTCCGGCGGGACGTCTCCGTGCAGGACTTCCACCCCCGCCCGCAGGCCCTCGAACCTCCGGGCGGCGGCATCCAGCCGGCCGAGCACCCCCCGCGCGCCGCACGCGGCGGCGAACCGGCCGGCCAGGGTCCGGGCGACCCGTTCCGCCCAGGGGGTCGTGGGCTGGAGGACCAGCAGGTCACCGTAGCGGTCGGCCACGAGGCCGGGGAAACCGTCGGCCTCCGCGTGAACCAGGCGCACGCATCCCGGTTCGTCGGCCGGGTGGCCCCGCCGCCGCTCGACCGCCGCCCGGAACCGTTCCACCCAGGTCGCCGGCCCCGGCGGTTCCGCGGCCCGGGACAGGCGCCGCAGAACGATCCGCGAGTCCGGGGAGAAGGACGCCCAGCAGCAGAACGACCCCGCGCGGTCCTCCACCCGGCAGACGTCACCCGCCGCGGGATTCCCCCCGACCCCGATCACGTCGTCCGCCCAGATCCAAGGGTGCCCCCGCCGGGCCCGCCGGGCCCCCCGCCCGGTGACGATGACCCGCCCGTCCGGTTTCACCCCTCCTCCCCGGGACTACTCTTCCTCGACCTCGTCGGCGATGTCCCGCGGGGAGAACGACTGGGCGAGCTCCTCCCGCTCGGCGAGTTCCTGGCAGCGGACGCAGTACCGCGCCCAGGGAACCGCCTGGAGGCGCTTCATGCCGATGTCCTCGCCGCACATCTGGCACTCGCCGTAGGTCCCCTCTCCGATCCGGACAAGGGCCTCCTCGACGAGCATGAGCTGCCGCCGGTCCAGGTCCGACAGGGAGAGGAGGAACTCCCGGGTGTAGTGGGTGACGGCGTCGTCGACGTAGTCCTCCCCCCCCTCGATCACGGCATCCCGGCCCTCTTCGGCGGTCCGCGTGGTCTTCTGGAGCAGGCTGCGCCTCTTCTCCTCCAGCAGCCTGCGGAACTTCGCCAGCTCTCTCTTGCGCATCTCGTGATCTCCGGGCCACGGGGCCCACCGGGATGGCGAAACCTAACATCGCCCCCGGGGACCGTCAACACGCGGGCGGCATCCGATCGGAACCGGACGGGTCCGGATCGTTGACAGGGCCGGTGGGGGGGCGAAAAATGGTCGGTCCATCCGTCCCGGCCAGGAGCTGTCACCATGCCGACATCCACTGCCCGAACGTCCCCCGGGAGGTTCGCGACCCTCTCCGCCGGCATCTTCGCGGGCGTCGCGGGGGGCTGCGGGGCGGGACTCGTCCTCGGCCTGGTCCTCGTGCTCGGGGGGTGCGCCCTCGGGTTCCTCCAGGTGCCGGGGATCCCGCTGGCGGCCGCCCTGGCATGGGCAACCATGGGTCTCCTTGCCGGCCTGCTCGCCGGGCTGTCGGCGGCCCTCCTTCCCGCCCGCCTCCGGGGACTGGGCCCGGGACTCGCCCTGGCCCTGCCGGGCGCGGTGATGGCGTACTACTTTCTCCGCGCCCGGGGAGAGGTCGCCTTCCCGCCACCCCTTGCCGGCGGCCTCGGGCTGCTGGCAGCGGGTACGCTCCTCGGCCTGCTGGTCCCCCCTTCCCGCTGGCCGGCGCCTCCCCCGCGGCGCCTCCTCGTTCTTCTCCTCGTGCTCGGGGGCGGATGGTTTCTTCTCGCGCTCGCCGGCCGTCCCGTCCACCGCCTGGCGGTCCACCACCGGCCGGCGCACCCCTCGAGCGCCACGCCGGCGGTCCAGCCCTCGCGCCTGCCGTTCCCCCGGCCGCGGAACGCGATCGTGATCCTCGTCGACACCCTCCGCGCCGACCACCTTTCCTGCTACGGCTACGAACGGGCGACCAGCCCCGAGATCGATGCCTTCGCCGCGTCCGGGGTCCGGTTCGCCCGGGCGATCGTCCAGAACCCGAAGACCAGCCCCTCGGTGGCGACGATCCTGTCGGGGACCTATCCCCACACCCACGGCATCGCCACGATCGGCACCCGCCTTCCCGACCGGGTCCTCCTGCTTCCCGAGGTGCTGGCCCCCCGGGGCTACGAGACCGCCTCCTTCGTCGCGAACGTCAACGTCGGGGCGGTGTTCAACTTCGCACAGGGTTTCCGGACGATGGTCCAGGTCGGCGGGAGACGCGTGAACAACGACGCCGCCCGGGTGAACGCGGCGGTCATTCCCTGGCTTCGGCAGCACCGGGACGGGAAACCCTTCTTTCTCTACGTGCACTACATCGACCCCCACGCCCCGTACGATCCTCCCCCGCCGTACCGCGACATGTTCGTGCGCGACCGGTACTGGGGGGAACGGGACGGGCTCGACGTCCCGTTCGGCGATACCCACGTGGGTCGCATCGAGCACTGGCTCGCGATCGACCACTCGACGGATGTCGACCTGTACGTGGCCCGCTACGACGGGGAGATCCGCTACGTGGACGGCAGGATCGGCGAGCTGCTGCGGGAGATCGAGCGGCTCGGCCTGGCCGACGACACGCTGGTCGTCCTCGTGGCCGACCACGGGGAGTCCCTCGGCGAACACGGCTGGTATTTCAGCCACGGCCTTTCCCTGCACGAAACCGACGTGCACGTCCCCCTCGTCTTCCGGCTGCCGGGGCGCCTGCCGGCGGGGCGGGTCGTCTCCCGCGTCGTGGAGACGGTCGACATCGCGCCGACGATTCTCGACCTCCTGGGGGTCCCCGTGCCGCCCGTGATGGAAGGACGCACCCTGGCACCGTTCCTGCTGCCCGGCACCGCGCCCGGGAGACCAGCCGCTCCCGCCTTCATGGAGGCGGGTTCGCGGATCGGGCGGCAGCGGAAGGGGATCCGCACGGAGCGATGGAAACTCGTCTACAACGCGGACGGGATCGACCTCGACCGGGAACCGTTCGCCCCGGGCCTCTACCTCCGCGTCCACCGGGTGAACCAGTTCTGGGCCACCCGGCGGGGCGGGCCGGGCCGCTACGCCCTCTGGTCCCTCTGGGACCTCGCGGCGGACCCGGGCGAGGAACGGGACCTGTACCGGAAGCGGCCGGAGGTGGTCGCCCGGCTGCGCCCCCTGCTGCAGGAATGGATCTCCCGCGAGCCGGCCGACCGGCACCCGGAGCGCCTGCGGGAGCGGGACATGAGCCCCGAGCTGCGGGAACAGCTCCGCTCCCTCGGCTACATCCGGTGACCCCGCCCCCGGTCAGAGCCGGTTCGCCGCCATCTCCGCGAGGGGGCTGCGCTCTCCCCGCGTCAGGCGCACCGTACCCGCCAGCGGTTCCTCCCGCAGCTTCAGCGACGCCCAGGACAGCCCGTTCGAGGCCGCGTCCACGTAGGGGTTGTCGATCTGGTCCGGGTCCCCGGTGAGCACGATCTTCGTGTTTTCGCCGGCCCTCGTGATCACCGTCTTGACCTCGTGCGGCGTCAGGTTCTGGGCCTCGTCGACGATCATGTACTGCCCGGGCAGTGAGCGACCCCGGATGTAGGTGAGGGCCTCGATCTCCAGCATCCCGCGATCGAGCAGGTCGTGGACCGGGTACGGGTCCGCCTCCCGCTCGTCCCGCCCGTCCAGCTCCGCGAACCCCCCGGCCAGGATGTACTCCAGGTTGTCGAAGATCGGCTGCATCCAGGGCCGCAGCTTCTCGTCCATGTCGCCCGGCAGGTACCCCAGGTCCCGGCCCATCGGGAAGATCGGCCGCGAGACCACCAGCCGGCGGTACTGCCGTTCCTCGACCGTCTGCATCAGGCCCGCGGCGAGGGCGAGCAGGGTCTTCCCCGTCCCGGCCTTCCCCACCAGGCAGACCAGCGGCACCGCGGGATCGAGCAGGAGATCCAGGGCGAACTTCTGTTCGACGTTCCGCGGCCGGATACCCGACACGGCCCGCGGGAGGCGGAGGGGCCGGAGCACCGCCTCCCCCGGCTGCCGCCGGGCCAGGGCCGTGTGCTTCGGGTTCGCCCGGTCGACCAGGATGACCGGGCGGTTCGGCCCCGGGTCCTCGAGCCCGGCCGCGGCGAGATCGAGCTCCTTTTCGCGGAAGAAACCGTCGACGACCTCCCCCGGCACGAGCAGTTCCGACCGTGCCAGGTTCGTCTCGCTGACCTCCCCGTCCTTCTCGACGTAGTCCTCGGCGTGGATTCCCACCGCGTCCGCCTTGATCCGCAGGTTCGTGTCCTTGGTCAGGAACACCACCGGGGGGCTCGTCCGCGTCAGCTCCCAGGCCAGGGCCAGGATCTTCATGTCCGCCGTGTGGACATCCTCGAGAAACGGGAAGTCCCGCGGGGCGGGAACCCCCAGGTGGATCCGCAGCGTTCCGCCGCCCGGGGTCCGCACGCCGTCCGTCAGGTGGCCCTGCCGGCGCAGCCGGTCCAGCTGCCGCGAGACCTCGCGGGCGTTGCGGCCGACCTCGGTCAGTTCCTTCTTGAAGCGGTCCACCTCCTCGATGACCGCGATCGGGACCACGACGTCGTTGTCGTCGAACCGGAACAGGGCCCGCGGGTCGTGGAGGAGAACGTTGGTGTCGAGCACGAAGGTCTTCTTCATCGCCGGGCTCCCGGGAAGGGGCGCGGGGGGCCACCGGGAGGCCCCCCGTCCCCGTTTTCACTTCTCGTCGGCCAGCGCCGCCTGCGCCGCCGCCACCCGGGCCACCGGCACCCGGCGCGGGGAACACGAGACGTAGTCGAGGCCCACCTCGTGGGCGAAGGCGATCGAGCGCGGGTCACCGCCGTGCTCCCCGCAGATCCCAACCTTGAGATCGGCGCGGGTCCGCCGGCCCTTCTCGGTGCCCATCCGGAGGAGCTGCCCGACCCCCTCCACGTCCAGGGTCTGGAACGGGTCCGCGTCGAGGATCCCGCTCTCGATGTAGAAGGGAAGGAACTTCCCCGCGTCGTCCCGGGAAAGTCCCAGCGTCGTCTGGGTGAGGTCGTTGGTGCCGAAGGAGAAG
>CAZOTT010000146.1:0-6082 GCA_964582785.1 uncultured Acidobacteriota bacterium
GCGGGCCGGGCCTCAGGGGCAGTCGCCGGAGGAGGGCTGGCGCTCGCGGCCGTCGGAGGAGAGGCCGTAGCTGCCGGGGCCGGCGAGGAGGCCGGGGCTGCCCCGGTAGAGGAAGAAGAACCCGTGGCCGGCCGCCGGCGAGTCCGGGTCCTCGTCGCCGCGGGTGTCCGCGTCCGGGCTGTCGTTCTCGAGGCAGGACACCGGCCCGAGGTCCACCGTGTCCGCGGGACCCGCGCCGGAGATCTGCCCGCAGTCACCCCGGATGACGTCGTAGCGGATCGGCCCGGACTCCACGTCCCAGGACACCAGCGTGGGCTGTTCCTTCCCCACCCGGATGGACGGCGGCGTCGTTCCGTCGATCACCCAGATCTCGTTCATCAGGTCCGGGTTGTCCCAGCTCGTGAACTCCCCCACCCCGGAAAAGGCGACCAGCCCGCCGGTCTCGTCCACCGCGGGGCGCTCCGGCACGCCGAACCGCAGGCCGCCGACCCGCACGATCTCACCGGTGGACACCTCGACCCGGTAGAGGTCCGTCGGCTCGTCCGGGTCCTCCTCGGTGACCGGCGCCGAGGAAAGGAAGAACACGTACCGCCCGTCCCGGCTGAAGCGGGGATGGTCGCTGTCCCCCCGGGAGAAGGACGTGAGCTGGGTCGTGGTCCCGGCGTCCAGGTCGTGGACGAAGATCTCCCGGTTGTGCTCCGGGTTGTTCCCCGCCGGGTCCGCCGTCGAGGAGAAGGCGACCAGCTTCCCCGCCGCGTCCACGTCGGGCTGGTCCGAGCCGTACGACGGGTCCGCGGTGATCGCCCGCAGGCCGGTCCCGTCGCCGTTCACGACGAAGACCTCCAGGGTCCCGTCCGGGTTCGTGCCGTCCAGGTTCGCGTTCGACTCGAAGACGACCACCGACCCGTCCCGGCTGCACCGGGCGTGGCGCGAGCTGGTGCCGTCGGGCCCGTCGGTGAGCTGGGCCGTCCCCGACCCGTCCGGCTGCACGCGGAAGATCTCCCGGGACCCGTCCCCGTTGCCGCCCACCGGGTCCGCGTCCGAGTCGTAGAAGACGACCGAACCGTCGGCGGCAATCACGGGAGAGGAGGACTTCGTCCCGGCATCCCCGTCGCTGAGGCGGGCGAGGCCGCTCCCGTCCCGGTGCACGAGGAAGATCTCGGTCGAGAGGTCCAGGTTGCCGCCGGCGTCGTTCGAGTCCGCCGCGAAGACGATCGTCCAGCCGTCGGCGGTCACGGAGGGATCCTGGGCGTCCCCCGAGGAGAGGTCGGTCACCCGGGCAAGGTCGCCGCCGTCACGGCGCACCGCGTAGATCTCTCCCCCGGAACCGCCGAGGAGCCCCGCGTCGGAGGAGAAGACGATCCAGCTGCCGTCCGCCGCCACGTCCGGCTGGTGGGAAAACCCCCAGCGGGTGTCGGAGAGCTGGACGATCCCGTCGCCGTTGATGTCCATCGCGTGCAGCTCGGCGTTTCCGTCCGGGTTGTGGCCCCCGGAGAACTCGTTGAAGGAGTAGAACGCCACCCGGGTGCCGTCCCCGGACACGACCGGGAAGAAGGACCCGTAGTCGATGGAGGTGGAGGTCAGGTTGTCCAGGCCGGACCCGTCCGGGTGGACCTTCCAGATCTCGTAGTTCGAGTCGAGGTTCGTGAATCCCTTGACGTGGTTCGAGTGGAAGACGATCCACTCCGCGTCGTCGGTGACCGAGGGAGACTGGGCCTGCGGGTCGCCGACCAGGGCGTTCGTGTCGGTCACCTGGCGCAGGCCGCTGCCGTCCCAGTTGACGGCGAAGATCTCGTCGTGGCGGTCGCCGTTCCCGCCGGTGAGGTCCGCGTCCGACTGGAAGACCACCAGCGCCCCGTTGCCGGATATCTGCACGGCGGTCGAGTCTCCCTCGGCCGCGCTGGTCAGCTGACGCAGGCCGCTGCCGTCGGCGTTGACCGCGAAGATCTCCGAGTTCCCCTCCGGGTTGGTCCCCAGGGGGTCCCGCCGGGACGCGAAGACGATCCGCTCCCCGTCGTCGCTGATCGCCAGCCCCCCGAAGCCGCCCGCCAGGTCCTCGATCCCCCGGGCCGCTCCGAAGTGTGTGAGCTGCCGCAGGTTCGTCCCGTCCAGGTCGACGACGAACACCTGGTCCTGGTGGTCCGGGTTCTCGCCCAGGTAGTCGCAGTTGGAAACGAACGCGACGCGGCTCCCCCCGCCCGCGAGGGCGACGGCCGTCACGGACCCCGCGTTGGGCGCCGGGTCGTCCGTCAACTGCCGGATCTCCGACCCGTCCGTCTTCATCGCGTACAGCTCGGGGCTCATGTCGTGGTTCCGCCCGACCAGGTCGGCCGGGGACGTGAAGGCGATCCACTCCCCGTCGTCGCTGACCGAGACGAAGGCCGCGGTGCCCGGCAGGAAGTCGGTGAGCTTCTCGCCGGCGCCGGTGACCGCGTCGAAGCGGAAGACCTGGAACGAGTGGTCCGGGTTGTTCCCGAGCTGGTCCGTGCTCGACCCGGTGAAGACCCACCGGCCGGCGTCGTCCAGGGCCCCCGGCCCGGCGAGGGAGGTCAGGCCATGGGTCACCTGCCGGACGACCTGGGCGCGGGCCGCCGGGACGGCGGCGAGGCAGGCGAGCAGGAAACCGGACACGATCGAACGGACGGAAACCCCGGACATGACCCCTCCTTCCCGGGCGGCGGGCCCGGCGCCAGCCAATGTACGCCGACCCGGCGCGTTGCGGGGGCGCGAACCCGCGTCTATTCTCGCCATCCGGTCACTTACCGGAGACGCACGTCCGTTGAGGTGACACGAGGTTTCATCCAGTGGAGGCGCCAGATGGGCACGGCCGACGGCAACGATCGCCTGGAGCGGTTGCGGCGGATCATCGAGGACGTCCACGCGGGAATGCCGGTGGAGATGGTCAAGCCGCGTCTCGCGAAGCTCGTCTCCGAAGTCAGCCACGAGGAACTGGTCTCCCTGGAACAGAAGCTGATCCGGGACGGGATGAACCCGAAGATGGTCCGCGGGATCTGCGACCTGCACTCCTCCATCGTCCGGGAGCAGGCGGAAGGGGACCCCCTCGCCCGGGTCCCCGCCGGGCACCCGGTGGACACGTTCCGGCGCTCCCACCGGGCGATCGCCGCCGAGGTGGACCGGATGGAGCGGGTGATGGAGCGGGTCCTCGTCGGCGACGGGGATGCCGGCGAGCTTCTCGCCGAGTGGCGGGAGGTCCTCGAGCGGCTGCTCGAGGTGGACAAGCACTACCTGCGCAAGGAGAACCTGCTCTTCCCCTTCCTCGAGCGCCACGGCATCCACGGCCCGAGCCAGGTGATGTGGGCCAAGCACGACGAGATCCGGAAGCTCCTGCGGCGCCTGCGGGACGAGCTGGCCCGGGACCACCGGGATGCCGCCCACCTCCAGTACGTCGCCCGGGAGCTGGGCCTCCCCCTGTGCCGGGCGATCCTCGAGATGATCTCCAAGGAGGAGAAGATCCTCCTTCCCCTGGCCCTCCAGAAGCTGGCGGCCGGGGAGTGGGGAGAGATCTGGCGGGAGCTTCCCCGCTACCCGTTCTCCCTCGTCCAGCCCTCCATCGGCTGGATGCCACCCCCCGGCCCGGAAGAGGACCGGGAGGCCCTCGCGGCGACCGGGGAGCGGGTCTCCCTCGGGGCCCGGGGGTCGGTCACCCCGCGCCAGCTCCGGGTGATCCTGAAGACGCTGCCCCTGGACCTGACCTTCGTCGACGCGGACGACCGGGTGGCGTTCTTCTCTCACGGGCCCGAGCCGATCTTCGACCGGGCGCCGACGGTCATCGGCAGGAAGGTCCAGTTCTGTCACCCGCCCTCGAGCGTCCATCTGGTGGAGAAGATCCTCGCCGGGTTCCGGGAGGGGACCCGGGACACGGCGACCTTCTGGATCCGGATGGGGGAGCGGTACGTGCTGATCCGCTACTTCGCCGTCCGGGAGGGCGGGGAGTACCTGGGGGCCCTGGAGGTCACCCAGGACATCGCCCCCCTCCGGGAAATCGAGGGGGAACGCCGCCTGCTCGCGGAGGACTGACCCGCCCCGGCCCCGCGGCCGCCCGCGCCGAAGCCCGTTCCATGGCCCCGTCTCCCCCCCGCTGTCCTTGGCCCGGGGACCGGGCGGTCCTCCCGGTTCCCCGCGCCCCGGGGCCGGGGAGGCCGGGCCCCGCGGCGGGGCGCCCGGGCGTCGCCGGGAGGGGCCGCCCCGGCGCTCCGGCCGGGTGCGGAGAACGGGCCGCGCGCTACACTCGAGGCCCGGGGCCGGGGAGAAGGCCCCGGGGAGGTGTGGGATGCGCCGTGGGCTTCCGTGGTTTTCCCTGCTTGTCTTCCTCGCCGCGTTCCCGCCGGCCGCCGCCCGCGCCGGGGACGCGGGTTCCTTCGGCACCGCCCGGCAGACGGTCTTCGCCCTCACCGGGAAGGTCTACGCGATCCCCGAGGGAACGGACCGGCTGCCGGACTTCTCGCGCCTGCAGCCCGTCGGGACCGTGTGGGCGACCACGCTGAACGTGCCCCCCCGCCGCTTTTCCGACGGGTTTCCCGGGGTGACGGACCGCTTCGAGTGGTTCGCCATCGACTACCGGGGCCGCTTCCGCTTCCCGGAGGACCGGGAGGTCACCTTCTGGCTGCTCAGCGACGACGGCTCCCGGCTGCTGATCGACGGTCGGGTGGTCGTCGACAACGACGGCGTCCACCCGCCGCGGGAGGCCCGGGGCAGCGTCTTCCTGCGGAAGGGGGAGCACGAGATCGAGGTGCAGTACTTCCAGGGGCCCCGCTGGCAGGTCGCTCTCGTGCTCTCCTGGGACGGCCCGGAGCCCGGGAAGAAGGTCCCGTTCGACAGCCGGGCGTTCGCCCCGGTGGAGATCGAGGAGGGGAACTGCGAGGTGACCCTCCGCCTGGGCAGCGGCATCCTGTTCGACTTCGACCGGGCCGACCTGCGGCCGGAGGCGCGGCGGGTCCTCGGGGACGTGGCCGGGGAGATCCGCCGGCTCGACTGGCGGACCGTCGTCGTCGAGGGGCACACGGACGACCGGGGAACCGAGGCCTACAACCTCGATCTCTCCCGCCGCCGGGCCCGGGCGGTGGCGGACTGGCTCGCCGCCCACGGGTTCCCCCGGGACCGGATCGAGGTGGTCGGGCGGGGGGAGACGGCCCCGATCGTGCCCAACGACTCCGAGGAACACCGGGCCCGCAACCGGCGGGTGGAGATCCGGGTGAAGCTGCGCTGCGGGAACGGCGGGGCCTCCGCCGGGCCGGGCGCGGCCGGATCCGCCGCCGGGGAAGCCGCTGCCGGGCCCGCTTCCGGGGATGCCGCGGCCGGGTCCGGCGGCTGGCGGCCGCCGCCGACCACTCCCGTCCCCCGTTCCCCCGTCGGGGTCCTCGACCCGGACCACCTGGGAAGCGTGCTCCCCGCCTGGGAGGAGGCGGTCCGGTCCTGGAAGCCGGACCCGGCGGTGGTGCGGACCCTCCGCGAGGCGGGCCCGGCCCGGGTCGAGATCTTCTTCGGGAGCTGGTGCGGTGACAGCGCGGCCCACGTCCCTCCCCTCCTCGCCGCCCTCCGCGCCGCCGCCAACCCCCGGCTCCGCGTCGTCCTCGTCGCCCTCGACCGGGGGAAGCACGAACCCGGCGGCCGCGCCCGGGCCCGCCGTATCGAGCGGGTCCCCACCGTGATCGTCCTGCGGAACGGGCGCGAGATCGGCCGCATCGTCGAGACCCCCCGCACCACGATGGACCGGGACGTGGCGGAACTCCTGGCCCCCTGAGGCCTCCGCGGCCAACCCGGCAGGACCGGCAGGGGGGGGGCGGGATAACGTCCCTCCCGGCAGGTTGCGTGCGGGATAACGGGCGAAATGGCAGGCGGGGTGTGGGATAACTCGCGATCTGGCAGGTCGGGTGCGGGATAAGGCCTGTTCCGGCAGGTTTCCGTGCCGAGAACACCCGGAAACCTGCCGGGAGCCCGGTTATCCGACACCCCACCTGCCAGGATCGCGGTTATCCCGCCCGTTTTTCCCGGGAAGCACCGGCGGCGGGCTCAGGGGGAGGCGGCCGGCTCGCCGAGGGGCAGGGAGGCGGCGGCGTCCAGG
>CAZOTT010000147.1:0-5959 GCA_964582785.1 uncultured Acidobacteriota bacterium
GAGGCCGTGGCGGCCGCGGTCCGCGGGGTGGACGCGGTCTTCCACGTGGGGGCCCAGACCAGCCACGTGGACTCGATGGAGGACCCCTTCACCGACCTGGACATGAACGCCCGGGGAACCCTGGTCCTCCTCGAGGCCCTGCGCCGGGAGGCCCCGGCGGCCCGGCTGCTCTACCTCGGGACCCGGGCCCAGTACGGGCTCACGGGAAACGACCGTCCGTCCGAGGACGGGCCGTTCCGGCCGGTGGACGTCTACGGGGCGACCAAGCACGCGGGGGAGATGCTCTGCCTCGTCTACCACCGGGCCCACGGCCTCGACGTGCGTTCCCTGCGCGCCACGAACACCTACGGGCCCCGGCACCAGGTGCGCCACGGGAAGTACGGGATCCTGAACTGGTTCGTCCGCCTCGCCCTCGAGGACCGGGAACTGCCCGTCTTCGGCGACGGAAGCCAGCTCCGGGACTTCCTCTACGTCGACGACCTGGTGGCGGCCATGCTCCTGCTGGCCGACGCCCCGGGGATGGCCGGACGGGCCCTCGGCGCCGGCTCCGGGACCGGGATCCCCTTCCGCCGGATGGCCGAGGCGATCGTCCGCCGGGCCGGTTCCGGCCGGGTGGTCACCCGCCCCTGGCCGGAAGACCGCCGGCGGATCGAAACGGGGGACTTCGTCCTCGATCCCGGCCCCCTGCGGGAGGCCACCGGCTGGGAACCGCGGGTCCCGTTCGAGGAGGGGCTGGACCGGACCATCGCCTGGTACCGGGCCTGCCGGGAACATTACTTCTGACGGCGAAGGGGCGCGCCCTCAGCGGAAGAGTTCGCCCGGGTCACCCGTCACGCCGAGGTGGGCCCGGGCGCGGGCGGTCGCACACCTCCCCCGGGGGGTCCGCTCCAGGAAGCCGATCTGGATCAGGAACGGCTCGGCGACGTCCTCCACCGTGTCCGGTTCTTCGCCGAGGGCGGCCGCGATCGTGTTCAGGCCGACCGGACCGCCCCCGTGATCCTCGAGGATGACCCGCAGCAGGCGGCGGTCGAGGTGGTCGAGCCCCAGCGAATCGACGCCGAGGCGGGCCAGGGCGGCCCGTGCCAGGTCCAGGTCGATCCCCCCGTCCCCCTCCACCAGGGCGAAGTCGCGAATCCGCCGCAGCAGCCGGAGGGCGACCCGGGGTGTTCCCCGGGACCGGGAAGCGATCTCCCGGGCCGCTTCCGGCTCCAGCGGCAGGTCGAGCCGCCCGGCGGCCCGCAGCAGGATGACGGACAGTTCCTCCGGGGAGTAGAAGGTCAGCCGTTCCACGATCCCGAACCTGTCCCGGAGCGGGGCCGAGAGCAGCCCGGCCCGGGTCGTCGCCCCGACGAGGGTGAACGGGGGCAGCTCGACCCGGACCGAGCGCGCCCCCGGGCCCTGGCCGATGGTCAGGTCGAGAGCGTGGTCCTCCATCGCGGGGTAGAGGATCTCCTCGACGGCCGTCCCCAAGCGGTGGATCTCGTCGACGAAGAGCACGTCGCCCGGCTCGAGATGGGTCAGGATCGCGGCAAGGTCGCCGGTCCGCTCGATGGCCGGGCCCGACGTCGCCCGGAACCGGGCCCCCATCTCGGCGGCCACGAGGTGGGCGAGGCTCGTCTTGCCCAGGCCCGGCGGACCGGCGAGGAGGACGTGGTCGAGGGGCCGGCCCCGCCGGCGCGCCGCCTCCAGGTACACGGCCAGGTTGCGGGTGACCTGTTCCTGGCCGACGAATTCCGCCAGGGTCCGGGGCCGGAGACTCGCCTCGTGTCCCAGGTCGTCGCTCACCGGCCGAGGATCGATGAAACGCCCGGCGTCGTCCCCGTTCATCCACGTCCCCCGAGCCGCCGCAGGGCGGCCCGCAACAGGGCCCCGAGGTCTCCCGTCCCCGCGGCGCCGGCGGCCTCCCGGACGGCGGGCTCCGCTTCTCCCCGCTTATAGCCGAGGTTGAGGAGGGCCGCCACCGCGTCCTCCTCCGCCCGGGACATCCGCCCCGGGCTCCCCGTGCCGCCTTCCGTGCGCCCGCTCCCCGCCAGCTCCAGGAGCGCATCGCCGAGCCGGTCGCGCAGGTCGAGAACGATCCGCCGGGCCGTCTTCCTGCCGATTCCCGGCACCTCCTCGAAGGGCGCGGCATCCTCGTCCCGGGCGGCCCGGGCGATCTCCGCCGGGGAAAGCGCGGAGAGCACCGCGAGCGCCAGCCGGGGCCCGATGCCGGTGATCCCGGTCAGGGCGACGAAGAGGCGTTTCTCCTCCCGGGTCGGGAACCCGTAGAGCTGCAGGCTGTCCGCGCGCAGGACGGTGAGTACCTCGAGGGTGACCTCCTCGCCTTCCGCGGGGAGCCGGTCGAGGGCCCCCGGGGGAACCTCGAGCTCGTACCCCACCCCGCCGGCGTCCACGACCACCCGGCCCGGCTCCCGCCGCCGGAGGATGCCGCGAAGCCAGCCGATCACGACCTTCCCCCGGGGACCCGCCGCTCGAAGGCGGCCCGCACCGCGTGGCAGAGGGCCGCGGCCAGGGCGTCGGTGGCATCGTCGGGCACGCCGTCGAGCGGGAAACGGGCCAGGCCGGGAAAGGTCCGGGGCAGGACCCGGCGGACCTGCTCCTTGGTCGCCTTCCCGCTGCCACAGATCGTCTGCTTGATCTCCGCGGGAGTGTATTCCCGGACCTCGATCCCCCTTCTTCCGAGCACCGAGAGCAGCACTCCCCGCGCCTCCGCGAGGACCAGCGCGGACCGGACGTTCCGGTGCTGAAACAGGGATTCGACCGCCGCCACCTCGGGGTCCCGGCCGGCGAGGAAGGCCTCGGCCCGCGCCGCCAGGTCGGCGAGCGCGCGGGCCCGGCTTCTCCCGGCCGCCACCCGCCAGGCTCCCAGTTCCAGCGCCCGGATGCGCCCCTCCGCGACTTCGACCAGCGCCCACCCGGCCACCCGCGAGCCGGGATCGATGCCGAGGATCCTCACCGCTACGCGCCCGGTTCTCCCTCGATCTGGCAGTTGGCGAACACCTTCTGGACGTCGTCCTGGTCGTCCAGCATCTCGAGCAGCCGCAGCAGCCCCTCCGCCCTGTCCGCCGCCACCGGGACCGTGTTCTGGGGAACCATCGCCAGCTCGGCGGTGCGGATCTCGAACCCCGCCGCCTCCACCGCGTCCCGCACCCCGTGGAAGGCGGACGGGTCGGTATAGATCTCGAAATGATCCCCCTCGCCGCGCAGGTCCTCGCCGCCGGCCTCGAGGACGACCTCCATCAGGGCATCCTCGTCCACCCCCTCCCGGGCCACCTCGATGTATCCCTTTCGCTCGAACATCCAGGCGACGGAGCCGGGGGAACCCAGCTCCCCCCCGTACTTGTTGAACACGTGCCGGATCTCGGACGTGGTTCGATTCCGGTTGTCCGTCATCGCCTGGATCAGGATCGCGACTCCACCGGGCCCGTACCCCTCGTAGACGACCTCCTCGTAGGACTCGCCCTGGAGTTCCCCCGTCCCCTTCTTGATCGCCCGGTCGATCTTGTCGTTCGGCATGTTGACCTGCCGGGCCGCGGCGATCGCTGCCCGCAGGCGGGGATTCGCTTCCGGGTCTCCCCCGCCCTCCCGGGCGGCAACGGTGATCTCCCGGGCGACCTTGGTGAAAACCTTGGCCCGCCGGGCGTCCTGGGCGCTCTTGCGGTGCTTGATGTTGGCCCACTTGGAATGGCCGGCCATCGGGGTCCTCCTCCTTGGGGCGGCAATCTTAGCACGGGCCGACCGGAAGCCCGCCGCCGGTGCGGACTCCCGAGGGCACAAAAACGGCCCCCGCCCGAAGGCGGGGGCCGCCCAGAAGCTCCCGGCGACGCCCTACTCTCCCACGCGGCTGCCCGCGCAGTACCATCGGCGCTGAGGGGCTTAACGACCGTGTTCGGGATGGGAACGGGTGTGGCCCCCTCGCTATGGTCACCGGGAAATTCCTCTCGATCTCCTTGTCAAGCCGCCCGTGGGCCGGCCGTGCAACCTGGTGTCCGGGTACCTACAGGGAGAACCGGATGCCGGCGGTGAAGGTCCACCCGCCGTAGTCCAGGGTCCCACCGTGGAAGTAGTACTCTCCCGGGTGGGGTCCCGACCAGGTCCTGCCGTCGAGCCGCGTCACTTCCTTCTTCAGTCCGCCGGTGATGATGTACGCCGGCCGCCCGTCCGGCGGCCCGACGACCGGCTGGTCCGCATCGTAGCGCCCTTCGACCAGTGGCTTTCCGAACCGGTGCCTGCCGTCGGCCGTGATCTCGATGTTCTTCTGGGCCCAGCTGTAGCGCATTTCCACGAAGACCGCCGCCTTCGGGTTGAACTGCCACTCCGTCCCGCCCCGCAGCTCGAAGTACATCGAGTTCGGTGTGTCGATCATGGGCCGTTTCACGTCGTGGGGCTTGCCGTCCAGCTCCCGCGACGTGATGCCGAAGGCCCCGCGCTCGACGTACGACACCAGGCTCGCATCGAGCTGGTCCTGGACCTCCTGCCAGCGGCGAGAGGGATTGAAGTCGACGAGGAGGTACCCCACGTCCAGACCCACGTACGGGTTGAAGGTCTTCGTCGGGCGGAACCGTGCGTAGAGCCCCACGCTGACCGGGTACAGGGTCAGCTCTCCACCCTGAACCAGCTCCCCGTGCCACTTGGTGCCCGAAACCGCCGATGGGTCGACCGGGTTATCCGCAACCCCGGAATCCGAGAACGGGATGCAGTTCACGTTGGGAGTGGCGCTGAGCCCCCAGGCGGCCAGCGTCTCGCAGCTGAAGACCTGCCGCCCGTTGGACAGCGCCATGTTCGGATCTTCGAAGTCGAAGGAATAGGCGAGCTCGATGTTGTCGATGCTCCCGGTCGAGTACCCGACCCCCATGTCGACCACGAGCTCCGTGTTCTTCCAGGAGGCGATCCCGTAGGAAGCGCGGAACTCGAAGTACGTGTCGGTCGAAATCCTCGCCTCGTTCCCTGCCATCCATCCCGGCCGCGGGTCGTGGAGGCGGTACACGCTGTGGCCGCCGGACGAGGTGGTCTGGTCCACCACCTGGATCCGACCACCGTCACCCGGTATGGAATCCCCGGGGTCGGTGCCACCGACGTGGAACTCGAACCGCCACTTTCCCCGCACCTCCTCGGCGAACGCCGGGGAAGCGGCAGCGGCCAGAAGCAGCACTGCGACCGCCAGCACCAGGATCCGCGCACCCTGAGTCTTCATGAACGACCCCTCAGCCTCGCTCGTTCGTGGTACGTGCGTGCCCGGCCCGTCCGGGCGCCCCCGTAGGCGGGGGATGCATCGTACTCCAACCAGCCTTGCCAGCAAACGGGTGCGAACCTGCCGCGCGGCATGTGCCCCGCGGACCCGCACCCCGGAGCCGGGCGGCAGCCCCCGCCGCCGGGCGACCCTCGACAATCCGGTTCCGGGCCGGCCCGCTCGCCGGGCTCCCTGCCTGCTGTTCATCCTGTGCTCCACCCGTCCTGGAGGCGTTCACGTGGAGAGCGCCGGGTGCCGGGGAAGATGCCGGGAACCGGGGCCCGTGGCCCCGGCCCGACGAGTTCGTACCGAGAAGAAGAATCGTGGGTCACGCGACCGGCACCGCCGAGGACTGCCTGGAAAAGAAGTAAGGTCAAGCCGTTCGACCGATTAGTACCGGTAAGCTGAACGCGTCTCCGCGCTTGCACCTCCGGCCTATCAACCTCGTCGTCTCCGAGGGGTCTTATGACCACGAGGGTCGGGAGACCTCATCTCGGGGTGGGCTTCGCGCTTATATGCTTTCAGCGCTTATCCTTTCCGGACATGGCTACCCGGCGCTGCCCCTGGCGGGACAACCGGTACACCAGAGGTCCGTGGTTCCCGGTCCTCTCGTACTAGGGAACCATCCCCTCAAGTCTCCTGCGCCCACGGCAGATAGGGACCGAACTGTCTCGCGACGTTCTGAACCCAGCTCGCGTACCGCTTTAATCGGCGAACAGCCGAACCCTT
>CAZOTT010000148.1:0-5901 GCA_964582785.1 uncultured Acidobacteriota bacterium
TTCATCCGCGTGCACGACGAGATCTACGACAAGTGGTTCACCGGGGACATTCCCCCCGCCCAGCGGGCGGAGAAGATCTACGAGCAGGACCCGGACGCCGTCGGCTGCCAGGCGGCGGCGGACGACGAGAACTCCCGGATTGACGCGGGGGTCAACGGGGGAGCCGCCCTGCTCACCTTCGCCGGGCACGGCGGCTACAAGGCGTGGGGCCGGGGGTGCACCTTCTTCAACACGGATGGAACCGGTCCCGACGACCTCGACGACATTCACGAGGACACGCCCCTCCCGTTCACCGTCCACGCGAACTGCATCACCGGGAACCATGCCGCCACCAGTTCCCCCGCCTCGTCCAACGATATCTGGTACACCTTCCTCGAGGACTGGTTGACGACCGCGCGCAAGGGAGTCGTCGGGGGGATGGCGCCCGCCCACCTGACCTACTCCTTCCAGCTGGACGGGGTTCTCGATCCCGTCTACGAGGAGATCTTCGGCAGGCACAAGGAACGACTGGTGGCCAACCTCGACATGCGCCTGCGGAGCGATTTCGAGAAGAGGAATGACCTGGTCTTCGTGCGTTCCTTCTCCCTCCAGGCCGACCCGGCGACCCGGCTGCGGATCCCGGCGCCCCCCGCCCCGGAAATCACCTCGATCGACCCGGCCGGTTCCGGGGAGCTGCGGATCGAGTGGACCGCGGTCCCGGAGGCGGCGACCTACCGGGTCTACCGTTCCTCGACGGCGAACGGGAACTACGAGCGGATCGCCGAGACCACGGACACGAGCTGGCTGGACACCGGCCTGACCAACTGTGCGACGTACTACTACTACGTCGTCTCGGTGGACGGGAACGGGTTCGAGAGCCGCTGGTCGAACTACAACGACACCTGTTACGGGGGCGACCCGGACCCGGACGACTGCAAGTCCGGCACCCCGGAAAACCCGGACCCGCCCCACCCGCCGACCCTGCTCTCGGTGACCGACACCGAGCGCGGCGGCCAGCTCCGGGTCCACTGGGACAACACGGACCGGGAACCGGACGTGCTCCGCTACCGGGTGCAGTGGGGCACCGCGTCCGGCGGTCCGTATCCCGAGGAAGAGACCGTCGCCGCGGAGCGGGACACCCTGGACGTCGGGAGCCTCGAGGACGGGGTCGAGTACTTCTTCGTCGTCCGGGCGGAACACTGCTCGAAGGCCTCCGATCCGAGCAACGAGCTGTCCGGGGTGCCCCACACGGTCAAGGGGATCAATCCCCCCCGGGCGATCGGGGACCTGATGGTCTACCGGCAGGCGGACGCCGGCGGGCCCGACGACATCCGGCTCGAGTGGACCCCCCCCGGCGACACGGTCTGGGGCACCGGGACCACGGTGGTCGCCCAGAAGGTGTACGGTTCCGACACCACCCCGGCCTTCCCGGCGGACGCCGCCCACGACCTCTCGGGCGACCTGGCGGCGGACGCCACGGAGTGGGTCCACGCCGACCGGGGGACCCCCTCGACCGGGAACTGGTACTACCTGGTGGTCGCCCGGGACGACGAGGGATACGAGTCCGCCGCCGGGGTGGAGCTGCCGGGCCCGGTGGAGGACCTGCGGGTCCGGAAGGTCCCCGGGACGGGGGAGGTGGAGCTCCGCTGGTCGGCGGTGGACGAGACGATGGACGGCCGCCGGCTCCACGTGGCCGGGTACGACGTCCACGGCCGGGACTCGGTCCTGCCGCGGAAGGAGTGCTCCGCCGGGAACCTGGTCGCCGGGGACGTCCCGGCCGCCCCGGGAGAGGTTTCGGTCACGTTGCCGACGCCGGACGGAGGGTTCTACGCCTGGCAGGTGCTGGCGAAGGACGTCCACGGCTCGGAGAGCGTCTGGTGATCCCGGGGGGGGACGAACCCCCGGGAGAGCGTCCTTCCTCCAGCGCTCTCAGGCGGCGCCGCGCGTGGCGGACGCTTTCCCGCTCGCTGGGCCGCGGGGCGGCGAGCCGGAGGTAGACTCGCCAGGCGGCGATGGCTTCCTCCCGGCGCCCCAGGGCGTCGAGGGCTTCGGCCCTGTTGAACAGCACCACCAGGTCCCGCGGGGCTTCTTCCCGGGCCCGCTTGAGAAGTTCGAGGGCCTCGGCGGGGCGGTCCTGCCGCAGCAGGAGGGAGGCGAGGTTGGCCAGGTTCGCCGGGCTCCGGGGAGCGAGTTCCAGGGCCCGCCGCAAGTGGGCTTCCGCCATGTCGGTCCGTCCCTTCGCCAGGTAGAGGAGCCCCAGTTGCCGCTCGGCGTCGGCGTCGGCGGGGTTCAGTTTCAGGGCCCGGCGGAGCCAGCTGCGCGCCCGGTCGAGCTGGCCCCTGCGCAGCAGCCGTTCTCCCCGGATGCGGGCGAGCCGCCCGACGTTCCGGGTGTCGTCGTGGAGCGACGCCCGGACCGGCGAGGACGCCAGGACGCCGGTTCCGCCGAGTACCAGCGCGGCGCCGAGCAGCAGGGGAACCACGGGGCGGAGGCGGGCGGAAGGCGAGAACCGCCGTCCCAGCTCGGCGAGGACCATCACCACCATCCCGCCGACCACCAGCCAGGGGAGGACAGGGCGGGGGATCCGCGCCGGGCCTTCGGGCCCGATGACCAGGGAAAAACCGGCGGCGAAGGCGGCGAGCAGGGCCGGACCACCGGCGATCGCGGACGACAGGAGGCGTGATGCGGTTCCCCGGGGCAGGATGCCCGCGAGCACGGGGGCGGCGGCCCCGGCCAGGGCCAGGAGGCTCAGCGCCGGTCCGCGGCCGAGCGCCGCCAGGAGGGCCGAGCCCAGCAGGGCGGAACCGAACCCGGGGCCGTGGGCTCCCCCCGCCAGCAGGGAAACCGAGGCGAGAAGCAGGGGCACGGCGAGGAGGCAGGAAAGGGTCCCGAGGAGGTCCCACGGGGATCGCGGGGGAACCGCCTCCGGGGGAAACCACAGCAGGCGACCCGCCAGGACGCCGAACAGGACGCCCCCCAGGAGCGGCAGGGACCAGGCGGTGACGGCTCCCGCGGAACCGGGATCGCCCTTCCCGGGAGCGAGCCACCCTTCCCCGTGCCGGGCCTCCAGCCGCCGGAAGAAGAAGCCGAGGACCAGGACCAGCGGGACCAGCCACGAGATGGCCCGGCCGTCGAAGGTGGAGTCGGTGTCCGGCAGGTACAGGATCCCTTCGCCGTGGGCGAAGGCGTCCCGGGTCAGCCCGGGGGCCGGGAGGCGGAACAGTCCGTAGACGATCACCGGCAGGGAGAAGAAGAAGAGGGACACCAGGTAGATCGCCGGCAGGGCGGCCAGGGCCCGGAGCGGTTTCCCGGACCGGAGAAGCACGTAGAGGGCCCCCAGGAGGACCGCCGCCAGGGCCTCGAGGCGGATCCCGGCGGTCGTCCCGGGGAGGACCACGCGGGGATCGAAGAAGTGCAGGAAGACCCACCCCAGGTCCGACGGGTCCGCCTGCAGGTAGGCGATCGTCGGGACCTCCCGCCCCGGGTGCAGGAGCAGGTCCAGGACCGGGGGCGCGAGGGTCAGGAGCCAGGCCAGGGCCATCAGGCGGGCGACCCGGGCCGGGGCGACCCCCGCAAGGGCCGCGAGGACGAGGACCAGGGCCAGGGCGGGGGCGAGGTAGGCGAGGGGGTAGTGGACGAAGGCCGCGAGGGCAGGGAAGACCGGGTTCCGGGCGACGGTGATCTCCAGCAGGTTCCGGACCGCGATGATCCCGGCGAGGAGGGCGAAGGTCCGGCCCGGGCCCCAGGGCAGCTCCTCGAGCCGGGCCACGGTTTCCCCGAAACGGCGCCAGGTCTCCCGCAGCATCTCCCTCTCCCCTCCCGCCTCAGTTCATGTACCCGAGGGAACGCAGGGCGTCCTCCTCTTCCCGGGTCGTCCCCTGCCCGTTCTCCTCGTGGACCGCGGCGAACGCCGCGAGGAGCTCCCGCCGCCGCCGCGCCAGTTCCTGCTCCATCGACCGCAGCCGGTCCGGCTCCCTGTCGGCCAGGTTCCGGGTCTCCCCCGGGTCCCGGCGCAGGTCGTAGAGCTCCCACTGCACCCGCCCGTCCCCGAGGGGAACCCGGATCAGCTTCCAGCCGTCCCGCCGCAGGGCCCACCACCGGCCCGGCCGGCCGGGGACCGGCCGGCGGGGATTTTCCGGGTGGACCAGCTCGTGATCCGAGAGGTGAACGGCGGTCTCGTCCGGGACCCGCTCCTCCCCCCCGCGCCGGAGGGCGGGCAGGAGGCTGCGTCCGTCGAGCCCTTCCGGCGCCGGGACACCGGCCAGGTCCAGCAGGGTGGGGGCCAGGTCCTCGAGGCGGACCGTCCCCGCGAGGCGGGTTCCCGGCGGGATCCTCCCCGGCGCCCGGAACATCATCGGGACCCGCAGGGTGTCGTCGTAGAGGTACTCCCCGTGCCCGAACCAGTACCGGTGGTCCCCCATCGCCTCCCCGTGGTCCGCGGCGAAGGCGACGACCCCCCGGCCGAGCCAGCCGAGGGCGGCGAGGCCGTCGAGGAGCCGCCCGGCCGCCGCGTCCGTCTCCAGCACCTCCGCCCGGTAGAGCCGCCGGGCGTGCTCGATCTCCCGGGGGGAGAGGTGCCGGTCGGCGAAGAAGAGGACTTCCCCCTTCGTCAGCCGGCCGGCGGCCACGTCGCGAAAGAGGGGGAACGGTCCCTGCCAGTCCGGGTCGGTCCGGCGGGCCCACTCCGGGGGGGGCTCGTAGCTCCAGTGGGGGTCGAGCAGGTGGACCCAGAGGAAGACCGGCCGGCCGTCGGCCTCCCGGGCGGCGTCCCGGGCCCAGGCGAGGGCCTCGGCGACGACCGCCGGGGCCGAGTCTTCTCCCCACCGCTGGCGGGGGTTCGAGTAGAGGTCGAACCCCTGCTCGAAGCCGAGCCCCGGCCGGAGGGAGACGTTCGTCACGAAGGCCGCCGTCCGGTAGCCGGCGGCCCGGAACGCTTCCGCCAGGGTGGTCACCCGGTCCGGCAGCCTCATCCCGAGCCCGTCCGCCCCGTGCCGCAGGGGATGCAGGCCGGTGAGGAACGTTCCCACCGACTGGGTCGTGCGGGGGAACGGGGCGACCGCGTCCAGGACCACCGCCCCCTCCCGGCCGATCCGGTCGAAGGCCGGGGTCGAGAGCCCCGGAGGGGCCTGGCCGTAGAGCGAGACGTGGTCCCGGCGGAGGGTGTCCACCGTCAGCAGGAGAACCGGCGGCTTCCCGGCGGCCTTCCGGCAGCCCGGCGCCGGCACGAGCAGCCCGGCGAGCAGCGCCCCCGCCAGCGCGGCGTGGAGCCCCCGCCCGGCGCGGGGCCGGGACCGCGGGGAGGCGGCCGGGAGGTGGGTCCGATGGGTCACGGCGGGCAGTATAATCGCGCGCCGCGCCGGGATCCCGGGAACGCCGGGGCGCGGGGAGGTGACACCTGGACCGGGAGCTCGTCCTGCGGGCCCGGGCGGGCGACGCCCGCGCCTTCGACCGGCTGGTGGAGCGCCACGGCCGGCTCGTCCTCTCCGTCGCCCGCAACCTCCTCGGCCACCGGGAGGACGCCGAGGACGTGGCCCAGGAGGTCTTCCTCCGGTTCTACCGTTCCCTCGACCGGTTCGACCCCGCCCGACCCCTCGAGCCCTGGCTCGTCCGGATCACCGTCAACTGCGCCCGGTCCCACCGGTCCCGGCGGGACCGGCACGGGGTGGCCTCCCTGGACGAGGGGGGCCCCGAGCCCGCGGCCCCGGCCGGCCGGGGACCGGGGGCCCGCCTGGCCGCCGCCGAGGTCCGGGCGGCCCTGCGCGCGGCCCTCGCCACCCTGCCGGAGCGGGAGCGCCTCGTCTTCGTCCTGCGGGACGTGCAGGGGCTCGCGGTGGGGGTCGTCGCCGAGGCCCTCGGGGTCTCCCCGGTGACGGTCCGCCGCCAGTCGATGGAGGGCCGGCGGAAGGTCCTCGCCTGGCTCGA
>CAZOTT010000149.1:0-5804 GCA_964582785.1 uncultured Acidobacteriota bacterium
TCCCGCACGCAACCTGCCAGATTCGCGGTTATCCCACACCCCACCTGCCATTTCGAGCGTTATCCCGCACCTGACCTGCCAGGAACGCGGTCATCCCGCACCCTCCTGTCGATCCGTGCATCCGCCCGGCACGCAGGCCGCAGGGCCGCACTTGACATCGGAGGTGCGCCCGGAAAGAGGGCCGGGTTGCGGCGAAAACTGCAGGCGCGAAACGCCCCTGCCCCGGCTACCACCGCACCCTCCCTCGGACAGGGTTTGGGAGGTGCGCCGGGAACGGTGGGCCGGTTTCACCTGGAACCGGCAGGCATGAAAGGCCCTTCGGGCGCCGACGGCCGTCGCGGTCGCCCCGGGCAGAAGTCGATCCCGGGCCACCAGTTGAGAGGACGGCCGGGGAAGCAGTTCTGCGCCGGGTATCGGGGCGGACTCCGACGGCCAAAGGACCTTCCCTTCGCACCGGTTGGAAGGTGCGCCGGGAACGGGGGCCGGGTCTCCGCGGAAACGCCGGGCGGGAAAGGCCCTTCCGCGGCGGGCCACCGCCCCGGCCATCCTGGCTGGAAATCATTGCGAGACCGCCGGTTGAGAGTGGGACCCCCGTTCCCGGCGCACCTCTCACCGGTTGCGTGGAATCCCGGCCCCCGTTCCCGGTGCACCTCCCAAAGTTTCTTCCTGGGACACGGGTTGAGCATGGTGGCGGGAAATGTTGGGTGTTGTTGCCGGACCGACCGATCGTGGCCCCGGCGACAAGGTTCGGAAAGCGCCCGAACGATTCCGAGCCTTTCCGGACCCGCGTATTTCGCCGAGCGGCCGCCACCTGAAAGCTTCGCTCCAGCTTGCGGGTTGAGAGCGCAACCCCCGTTCCCGGCACATCTCCCGTGGGTGATCGGCCCGCGGTTGCCGAACTCGTGGCCCGGGCCGCCCGGAAGACCCGGCGGGCGAGCCACCGCCGCCCCTGGACGTTGCCACGGCCCCGCTCTGGTCGCTCCGGAAGGGCTCGTCTCCCCGCGCCTCGGCCCGCGCCTCCCGGATTCCCCCGGGGCCGCCGCCGCGGCATCATGGGGGGGGCGGGCCCCCCGCACGACCGGGCCCGCTCGCCCCGAGGGAATGCGCCGGCCCCGTGCGGCATCATGGAGGGGCCGGGCCCCCGGCACGGCGGCGCGCGTTTCGCCGGGAGGACGGGAAGACGGTAGACGCTGGAGGACGAGCGATGAAGGTGGTGGCGGAAGTCCAGGTGATCCCGATGGGGGTCGGGGTGTCGGTGCGGAAGTGGGTGATGCTGGCGCACCGGGTCCTCGAGGAGTCGGGGCTCACCTGCCAGCTCCACGCTTACGGGACCAACGTGGAGGGGGACTTCGAGACCCTCTGCGCGGCCCTGCGGCGGGTGCACGAGACCCTCCACGCCGGGGGGGTTCCGCGGATCTCCACGGCGGTCAAGATCGGGACCCGCACCGACAAGGAACCCTCCCTGGCGGGCAAGCTGAACCCGGACGGGTGAGACCCGGACCGGTGCCGCACGGGACCGGACCGACTCCGTGTTGCCGGGCCCGTCCCCCGGATCCCGGCTGGTTCACCGGGGGGCACGAGACCGGGGAGTTCGACGTTCCGCCAGGAGTCCGGCGGCCGGGAGAAACGACACACGTGAGCAGGGCAGACGGGACCACGGGAGAAGAAAACGGCCGTTCACCCGGGCCCGCGAGTGTGCGGTGCCCACCTTCCGGGCGACGGCCATGAGGCCGAGCCACCAGCGCCGGGTGGAGACGAACGGCATCCCCGGCAACGGCAGCCACCGGGGAGAGACGTTCGCCGGAACAGGGTCGGCCCCTGGTGGCGCACGGGCCGGGAACGGCGGCCGCCAGCGGGAAACGCCCGCCGGAACTGAATCCAGGTCCTGTGGCGCACGGGCCGGGAACGGCGGCCGCCGGAGGGGGCTGCTCGCGGCGGTACTCCTGGCGGTGGCGGCCGCCTCGCTCTTCGCCTTCCAGCCCCCGCGGGCGGGGTTCGAGGAGGGACACCACGGCTGGCTGTCCTCCCATGGCATGGCCCTCGCCCGCAGCCTGTTCGTCGGCGGGGGCCTGCCGATGTTCACCCGGCGGACCCTCCGGCCGGACGGAAGCCTTGCCGTCGAGGCGTACGACCGCTTCCCCTTCGTCCCGTTCCTCGCCGTCGGCGCCGCGGCGGAGCTGTTCCCCCGGGACCTCGCCGCCCAGGTCCGGGCCGGCCGGGTGGTGATGCTCGCCTTCTTCGCCCTGGCGATGGGCACCTGCCTCCTGGCCCTCCGGCGCCTCGTGGAGGACGACCTCGTCGCCCTCCTGGCGGTGCTGGCGACGTTCTCGTCCCACTTCATGTCCGTCTACGACGACATGATCTTCAACGACGTCCCGGCCCTTTTCGGCGTCTCCCTCGTCCTGCTCCTGGTGGCGGAGGCAGAGCGGGGTTCCCCGGGCCGCCTGCCCGCGGCGGCGGGCGCGGTGGCCGCGGTGTCCCTCGGCTGGCAACCCCTCGCCGTCCTCGGGTGCTGGGCCCTGGCGGACGCGTTTGTGGGTCTCCGCCTGCGCCGGACGGCCGGGACGGCCCGGTGGACCGCGATCCTCGCCCGGCCGTCCGTCGTCGCCCTGGGAGCGGGCCTGGCGGCCGCGGCGGGCAT
Source organism: uncultured Acidobacteriota bacterium (assembly GCA_964582785.1). Taxonomy (GTDB): domain Bacteria; phylum Acidobacteriota; class Polarisedimenticolia; order J045; family J045; genus JAMOQA01. The sequence continues at coordinate 2,642 of CAZOTT010000149.1, forward strand.
TCTCGCCGTGCAGCTCTGGCGGGAATGGGCCGTGGCGGGAGGTTCGTTCCTCGAGTTGCCCACGGTGCACAGCGCCCTGTGGCGGCTCGGCCTCGTCGAGGGCGAGGCCGCCCGGTTCGCGGACCGGCTCCGGTGGCGAGCCTTCGTCGCCGGGGAGGTGCGGCGGGTGGACCGGATGGTGGTCCCCTTCGCGGGGATCCTGCGCCTCGAGCTGTTCGGCCGGGCGCGGTTCCTCCCGGCGGCGGCGGTCATCGCGGCACTCTTCCTCGCGGCGGCCCGGCGACACGGCCGCCGCCTCGGCGGCGTTCCCCTCTTCGTGTTCCTCGCGTCGGGCCTCGCCTGGTCCCTCGGCATGCACCGCTTCGTCGCCTTCCACGACTTCCAGGCGATCTTCTGGGTCGGTGTTCCCCTGGCGTTCTGGACGCTCCTGGCGCTCTCCCTCCCGCCCCGCTTCCGGGCCGCGGCCGCGGTGGCCGCCTGCCTCCTGTTCGTCTCCTCGACCTTCGTCGTGGACCGGGACAAGCAGCGGGTTGCGCGGACCGTCGAGCCGGTGACCGCGGAGTTCCAGGCGATCCTCGACCACCTGCCCCCGGGCAGCCGGGTCTTCGTCGACGGGGACCGGCACCGGCTCGGCATCGGCCACCACGCCGTCGATTTCTACCTGGTGGATACGATCGACGCGCCCCGTGACCTGGCCCGGTTCGCCGTCTCCGCCGACCCGCACTTCCCCGGCCGGCGCCTGACGGAAAACGCCCGGGTGAACCTCTTCCGGCTCTCCCCGGTGCCCGGGACCGGTCGCTCGCCGGGAGGTCGGGAGACCGGGATGTCCGGGACCGGGGGGCCCGGTCTGCCGCCCGTTCCCGTCGGCCCCACCAACCCTGCCCGGTACTGATCCCCCGGCGCGCCTCCCGGCCGGTCGCGTCCCCCGGACCCGTTCCAGCACCGGGAAACTCGTCCGGCGCTGCCCGCCCGGGCGGCCCGCCGGACGAGGGGAACGCGACGCACCCGGGAGAGGGGGACCGCGCTGCCGGGCTGGTCCGGCTCGCCCTTCACTCCCGGGGACCGAACAGGGCGGTCCCGACGCGCACCAGGGTCGCCCCCTCCTCGACCGCCACCTCGAAGTCGTGGGACATCCCCATCGAGAGGTGCCGCATCTCCACGCCGGGCAGGGGACGGGCGGCCGCCTGCCGCGCGAGGTCGGCCAGTTCCCGGAAGAACGGCCGGACATCCGCCGGGTCCTCCCGCCAGGGGGGGATCGTCATCAACCCCAGGATCCGCAGGCCGTCCCGGCCCGCGAGCGCCTCGAGGAACGGGTGCAGGTCCCCGGGGGTGATTCCCCCCTTCGTCTCCTCCCCGCCCACGTTCACCTCGACGAGGCAGTCCACGGGGCGGCCCCGTTCCCGCCCCAGCCGGTCCAGGGCCTCGGCCAGGCGCAGGGAATCGAGGGAGTGGATCAGCTCGAACACCTCGGCGGCCCGGCGGGCCTTGTTCCGCTGGAGGCGGCCGATGAAGTGCCACCGGACCCCGGGCACCCGCGGCACCTTCGCCAGAGCCTCCTGCACCCGGTTCTCCCCGAGCACCCGCAGCCCCGCGTCGCGGGCCTCGAGCAGCCGCTCGATCGGTTGCCGCTTGCTCGCCCCGACCAGGGTGATCTCCGCCGGGTCCCGGCCGGCCCGGCGGGCGGCCGCCTCGATCCGCCGCCGGATCTCCCTCACCCGCTCGGTCACCGTCATCGGGTCGCCCTCCCGGGCCGTCAGTCCCAGCCGGAGGAGCGTTCGTCCATCGCCCGGTTCGCCAGCCGGTCGGCCTCGCGGTTCTCCTCCCGGGGAACGTGGACGATCTCGAACCCGGCCAGCTTCCCCGCGAGCTGCCGGACCCTCGCCACCAGGTCCTGCAGGTGGGGCTGGCGGACCCGGTAGACCCCCGTCACCTGGCGCTGGACGAGCTCCGAGTCGGTGTGGACCCGCAGCTCGGCCGCCCCGAGGGCGAGGGCCTGCTCGAGGGCCGCGATCAGCCCCCGGTACTCCGCGACGTTGTTCGTCGTCTCCCCCAGGTAGCCCCAGCCCCGGCGCAGGTCGACGCCGTCCTCGGTCCGCAGGACGAGCCCCCAGCCCGCCGGCCCGGGGTTCCCCCGGGCGCCGCCGTCCACCCAGGCGAGCAGGCGCATCGCCACCCCCGGTCAGGGGCCGGCGGGGGGCTGGCCGCCGGGGGAGTCCGCCGGGGCGTCGGCGCCGGAGCCCCCCTGCCCGGCCGCGGGAGCCGGGTCACCTTCCCGTCCGCCGGCTTCCTCGCCGGGACCGGCGGTCGCCTGCCGGCCGGGATCCCCGGGGCCCGGCGCCGCCGGCTGCTCGGGCAGCCAGAAGAGGATCCGCTTGCAGCTCTCGCAGAAGACCAGGTCCTGGCCGCGCCGCGCCAGGGCGACGAGCTGCGGCCGCAGCCGCACGTGGCACTCGCCGCAGGCCTGGCCCCCGCCGGCGGCGACGATCCGCGCGATCGCCACGCCCCCCCGGGCCTGCTTGATCCGCTCGAAGCGCCGGAACCACGCGGGCGGCAGCTCCCGGACGATCTCGTCCCGGGCCCTGCCGAGGCTCTCGAGGCGCGCGGCGACCTCTTCCCGTTCCCGGGCGACCTCGGCCAGGGCCGCGTCCATCTTCTGGCGCTCCGCGGCGATCCGCTCGTCCGCCTCGGCGGCCGGCCCGGCGAGCCGCTCGATCTCTTCCTCGTACTCCGCCAGCTGCCGCTCCACCCCCTGGAGCTCGGTCCGGGTGTGGTCGATCTCGTTGAGTGCGGCGCTGTACTCCCGCTGGTTCGTCACGTGGGCGAGCCGCTCGTTGGAGCGCTGCAGCCGTTCCTCCAGCTCGGCCTTCCGCGCCAGGAGTTCCTTGCGCAGGCCGACCAGCTCCTCGTGGCGGAGCCGGTCGGCGCCGATCTCCGCCACGGTCTGCTCGAACGACCCCTCGATCTCCGCGGACCGGGAGGGGAGTTCGTCGTCCCGTTTCCGCTCGAGGGCCTGGATCTCGAACTCGACTTCCTGCAGGCGCACGAGACGCGCGAGGTTCTCGTTCAAGGCGGGTTCCTCCCGATCCGTTCCGCGGTGGCCCCCGGGGCTGGTGGGCCCACCAGGGCTCGAACCTGGGACCAGCCGATTATGAGTCGGCCGCTC
>CAZOTT010000150.1:0-5757 GCA_964582785.1 uncultured Acidobacteriota bacterium
GAGGGAGTTCCTCGCCCCGGTCGATGCGGACGTGCCGGACCGGGATCCGCCGGGACGCCAGGTGGGGCAGGAGGGTCCCCGCCTCCTCGGTGCGGGAGTGCCGGACGACGAGAACCGGAGGGGATGGGGCCACGGCGCCTCCCGGGACGCGGGCGGGATGGATGGCGACCCCAACGGGATTCGAACCCGTGTTCCCAGCTTGAAAGGCTGGTGTCCTGACCTGGCTGGACGATGGGGTCGCCCGGAGCCGAAGAAACCCCCGTCGCCGGGGGTGTGCCGAGCGAAGTGTAGGGGGAGCGCCGCGGGGTGTCAACGTGCCCGGCGCGCCGGGACGGGCGGCGCGCCCCGCCCGGATCCGGCATAGAATCCACGCCATGAACCGTCCCGGAGCAGCCGTCCTGGGGATCCTCCTCCTCGGTCTCCTCTGCTGGTGCGCTCCCCTCCTCGCCGCGGCCCCCGGGCCGGGGGAGCGGGTGGTGCGGGTCGAGGGACCGGGCGGACCGGTGATCCTCCCGGTCCTCGAGCGGGACGGGAAACGATACGTTTCCCTCCGCGCCCTCTCCCTCGCCCTCGGCCGGCAGGCGGAACGCGACCCCCGGGGAGACTGGCGGATCGAGGCGGAGAACGGGACGACCGTTCGCTTCCCCGCCGCCCTGCCGGGGATCGCCTGGGCCGGCACCCGGATCGTCTCCCTCGGCGGGGACGCCCGGCGGGAGGGGGAGGACCTGCTCGTGCCGGTCCCCGGCTTGGACCGGCTCGTCCGGGCCCTCGCGCCCGGGGCGCGGGTGGCCGGGGCGGGGGACGGCGGCGAGGGAAAGCCCGGGGTGCGGGTCCTGCTCCTCGGCCGCGGTCCCGGGAAGATCGACGTCCGGGTCGAGTTCCCGCCGCCGGCCCGGTCGGTCCTGCTGCGCCGGGGCACGGACGGCAGCGCCTGGCTCCAGGTCGCCGGGATCGACCCGGGTCCGCTTCCCTGGAGCCACCGGGAGATCGGCGGGACCCTGGTGGAGGCCCTCGACCTGCGCTCCCGGGCGGGGGGGCTCGAGCTGGTCGTCCGGCCGGGGCCCGGGCTCCGGTCGGTCACCCTGGACCGGGACCCGGAAGGGGGCCGGGCCGTCCTGCACCTGGCCGGACGGGAGCCGGCGCGGGGGGCGGGGGACCTGGGACGGCAGTGGCTCGGCGGCCTCGACCCGGGCCGCGGGGGGGAGGAAGAGCGCGCCGTCGGCCCGATCACCGGCGTCCTCGAGAAGGACGTGGTCCTGGACGTCGCCCGGCGGGCCGCCGCCATCCTGCGGTCCGTCGGGTTCGAGGTGGAACTGACCCGGGACGGGGACGAGAACGTCTCCCTGGACGACCGGGCGGCCCTGGCGAACCGGCTCCACGCCGACCTGTTCATCTCGATCCACGCGAACGCCTCCCGGGCCCCCGGGGCCCACGGGGCGGAGACGTACATCCTCGCCCGGGAGGCCACCGACGACGCGGCCCGGGCCACCGCCGCCCTCGAGAACGACGCCGGCGGCGTGCTGAGCGGGGCCGGGGGCCGGGAGGACGTCGGGCTGATTCTGTGGGACCTGGCCCAGGCGGAGTACCTGGCGGAGAGCGCGCGCCTCGCCGAGGCGATCGAGAACCGGCTGGACGCGGAACTGGGGCTCGAGGACCGGGGGGTCAAGCAGGCGCCCTTCCGGGTGCTGGTCGGGGCGACCTGCCCGGCGGTCCTGGTCGAGCTCGGCTTCCTGACGAACCCCCGGGAGGAGCGCCTGCTGGCGACCGCGGCCTACCGGCGGCGGCTCGCCCGGGTCCTCGCCGACGCGGTGATCGACTTCCGGAAGCAGGCCCGGGCCGGCGGCGGGGAGGCCCTCTCGCCGTGACCCGGGGGAAGGCGATCCTGCTCGGCCTGGTGACCGGGGCCCTGGTCGCCGCGGCGGCGATCTTCCTCGTCGCCCGCCTCGCGCGCCGGGAGGGGACGCCCCCGCCGCCGGGCGGGGTCCCCGCCCACCTGCGCTCCGCCGCGAGCCCGCCGCCCGGGGCCCCGTCCCTCGCGATGGTGGACGTCACCTGGTACGCCCGCGCCGCGGGCCGGCGGGCGCTGGTCCCGGTCCCCGGGCGGATCGTCGACTTTCCCTCCCCGGGGGACCGGGCCCGGGAGCTGGTCCGGCTGGTCCTCGACGGGCCGTCCCCCTCCTCGCCGGACGCGGTGCGGCCCGCGCCCCCCGGCGTCGAGTACCGGGAGGTCTTCCTCGACCCGCGGGGGATCGCCTGGGTCGACTTCCGCGGGAAGGGTCCCTGGGCCCGGATGGGCTCCGACGAGGAGCAGGCCCTGCTCGCCTGCCTCGCCCGGACCCTCGTGCGGGGGATCCCCGGCGTGCGGCGGGTCGGCTTCCTCGTCGAGGGGGAGACCCGCCGGACCCTGGCCGGCCACGTGGACCTCTCCCGGACCTGGACCGGGGAGGAGTGGCCGGCGATCGGGGAGGACGTTCCGGCGGCGGGGGACGGGAGCGCCGCCGACAACGCGGGCGACGGGAGCGGGCTCGCGGGGGAACCCGCCGGCCTCCCCGGGGGTGCCGGGGACGGCGGGACGGGGGGCGGGCCCCCGGGCCTGCCGGGAGGGCCGCCGTGAGCTGGGGCGTCTTCGACTCCGGGGTCGGGGGCCTGACCGTCGTCCGGGCCCTGCGGGAGGCGCTTCCCGGGGTGCGCCTCGCCTACCTGGGGGACACCGCCCGGGTGCCCTACGGGATCCGGTCCGTGGAGACCGTCCGGCGCTACGCCGCCGAGGCGGCGGCGTTCTTCGCCCGGGACGGGGTGCGGGGCCTGGTCGTCGCCTGCAACACCGCGTCCGCGGTCGCCCTGGACGTGTTCGAGGAGGTCTTCCCCGGGAAGGTCCTCGGCGTCGTCGAGCCCGGCGTGGAGGAGGCGGTGGCCGCCACCCGGGGCGGGCCGATCGGCGTCATCGGCACCCCGGCCACGATCCGCTCGGACGCCTACGGGACCCGGATCCGGGAGCGGCTGCCCGGCGTCGGCGTGATCTCGATCGCCTGCCCCCTGTTCGTGCCCCTGGCGGAGGAGGGGTGGGTGCGGGGCGAGGTCCCGCGACTCGTCGCCCGCCGCTACCTCGCCCCGATGATCGAGGCCGGGATCGACACCCTGGTCCTCGGCTGCACCCACTACCCCCTTCTGAAACCGGTCCTGCGGGAGGTGCTGGGGGAGGGGGTGCGGCTCGTGGACTCGGCCGAGGCGGTCGCCCGGGCGGCGGCCCGCCTCGGGATCGGCACCGGGGAGAGCGGCGGGGGGGAGCGGTTCTCCGTCACCGACGCGGGCGGGAGCTTCCGCGAGGTGGCGGCCCGCTTCCTCGGGCGGGAGATCCCGGTCCTCGAGACGGTCCACCTGGGCCCGGCGTCCTGAGGCCCGGGGGGCCGCGCCCGCCCTCGAAACGGTCCCGCCGGTCGTCGAAACGGCTCTCCCGGCCCCGCCGTCCGGGCCGGGGCGCTTCCCGGCCGCCGGCGCGGGCACCGCTCCGCCCGGGACGCCCCGGGCACCGCGGGGTAGACTCCACGGCGGCGGCCCGTCCGGGCCCGGAGAGGATGGAACCGTGAGCGTGCGCGCGGAGGGAAGGGGCCCCGCCGAGGCGAGGCCGGTGGTGCTCGAGGTCGGGGTGAACCGCCACGCGGAGGGATCGTGCCTCGTCCGCGTCGGGGGGACCGAGGTGCTCTGCACCGCCAGCATCGAGGACCGGGTGCCCGGCTTCCTCCTGGGCCAGGGGGAGGGCTGGGTGACCGCGGAGTACGGGATGCTGCCCCGGGCCACCCACGACCGGATGCAGCGCGACCGGGCCGGGGGACGACCCCGGGGCCGGACCTACGAGATCCAGCGCCTGGTCGGGCGCTCCCTCCGGGCCGTGGTGGACCGGAAGGTGTTCGGCGAGCGGACGATCTGGGTGGACTGCGACGTGCTCCAGGCGGACGGGGGCACCCGCTGCGCCGCGATCACCGGGGGCTTCGTCGCCCTCGCCCAGGCGTTCGACCACCTGCGCCGGGCGGGGAAGCTCGTCGGCCACCCCCTGACCGACCAGGTGGCCGCGGTCTCCGCGGGGATCGTCGCCGGCGAGGTGCTCGTCGACCTGGACTACGAGGAGGACTCCGCCGCCGAGGTGGACCTGAACGTCGTCCGCACCGGGCGCGGCCGGTACGTGGAGATCCAGGGGACCGCGGAGGAACGGCCCTTCTCCCGGGAGCGGCTGCTGGAGATGCTCGACCTGGCGGACGGGGTGCTGGACCGGCTGTGCGCCGTCCAGGCGGCCGTGCTCGGCGAGGTCCTCGAGGGGGTCCTGCGGCCGGAGGCCCGGGGAGGGAACCGGTGACCGGGGGGCGCCGCCCCCGTCGGGGAGGATCCGGCCGGGCCGGCGGACCGCGTCCCGGCAGCGGCCGGGACCGTCGTCCCGCGCCCCGCCGCGGGCCCCGCTCGATGAACATCCCGGAGTCCCTCTCCGCCCGGGAAGAGGAAGAACGGGAGCGGCTGGCCGCCCGGGAGGAGGGGGGGGTCCCCCTGGTCCTGGCGACCCGCAACCCGGGCAAGGTCCGGGAACTGGCCGGGCGGCTCGAGGGGACCCCCTGGCGGGTCCTCGGCCCGGAGGCGATCGAGGGCCTGCCGGCCCCGGTGGAGGACGGGGCGACCTTCGCCGCGAACGCCCGCAAGAAGGCGATCCACTACTCCCGGCTCGTCGATCACCCGGTCCTCGCCGACGACTCCGGCCTCGAGATCGACGCCCTCGGGGGCTGGCCCGGGGTGCGCTCCGCCCGGGTCGGCGGGCCCGGGGCCACCGACGAGGACCGGATCCGGCTGGTCCTGGCGAGGATGGAGGACGTGCCCTGGGAGGAGCGGGGGGCGCGGTTCCGGTGCGTCCTGGCGGTCGCCCGGCGGGGGGAGGTGCTCGCCACCTTCGAGGGGGAGGTGGAGGGAAGGATCGCCCTCGAGCCGGAGGGGGGCGGGGGCTTCGGGTACGACCCGGTGTTCTTCTACCCGCCGATGAACCGGACCTTCGCCGAGATGACGGCGGCGGAGAAGGACTCCGTCAGCCACCGGGGCCGGGCGCTGGACCGGGCGGTGGCTTGGCTGCGGGATTTCCTCGCACGGGGACGGGGCCCCGCGGAAAAAATCTGAGGGTGTTGGACGAAGGTCAAACAGCGTTCTCCAGACAGGTCAACGTGTTACGGTTCGAACCGGGCGGGAGCGGGCAGGAAAGAAAAAGTTGCATCCCCGGGAGACGTGGCGTAGTATGAACATCGGCAGGGCCGGGTTCGGCAGTTGTTGGACCCGGGCAGAGGAGACAGGAGAAAATCGGGCGCGTGGAAGCCGGGCCGGAAGGCCGGGTTCCGCAGCACCCACGGAAGTCGAGGAGGACGCCGAACGGGGCCGGATCGGGGCCACTCCCCCGGGACTCTGCACCCCAACCAAAAACCGTCGGCGCACTCCCCCCCCTGCCGACCGCACACCCGGGAGAGGGCCGGCTCCAGGGTGTCCTCCTCGACTCTACTCCCCCCCTGAAGGCGCGGATCCCCCCTCCGCGCCTTCGTTTTTTTGTCCCGCCCGGCCTGCCCCGGCGCCGGGCCCCGCGAGGCGTTTCCCGGCCCCGGCGACGACGGCCGCCCGCGGATTTGACACCCCCCCGGCCCGACCCTATCCTTCCGCCTTGCCCGGTGCTCCGGAGTAGCTCAGCTGGTAGAGCAGGTGGCTGTTAACCACCGGGTCGGGGGTTCGAGTCCCTCC
>CAZOTT010000151.1:0-5749 GCA_964582785.1 uncultured Acidobacteriota bacterium
GGCGAACAGCCGGTCCTCGACCCCCGCGTCCCCCCGGACCAGCGCGTTGAAGAGGGAGGACTTCCCGACGTTCGTGTAGCCGACGAGGGCGGCCTGGGGGAGGCCCCGCCGGGACCGGCGGCGGACCGACCGCCCCCGGTCCAGCCGGTCGAGTTCCCGGCGGAGGCGGGCGATCCGCCGCCGGATCATCCGCCGGTCCAGCTCGATCTGCTTTTCCCCCTCCCCCTTCGTCCCCCCGGGCCCCCCGCCGACCTGGCGGGAAAGGTGGGTCCACCGGCCGGCCAGGCGGGGCAGCAGGTACTCCAGCCGGGCCAGTTCCACCTGCAGGCGGGCCTCCCGGCTGCGGGCGTGGATCGCGAAGATGTCGATGATGACGCCGGCCCGGTCGACCACCGGCAGGCCGCACGTCCGTTCCAGGTTCCGCACCTGGGCCGGCGTGAGTTCCTCGTCCACGACGATCACGGCGGCATCCAGGGCCCGGGCCACCTCGCCGAGATCCGCGGCCCGGCCCCTCCCGATGAACGTCGCGGGGTGGACCCGGCGCAGCGGGAGGATGGCCCTCCCGGCCTCGTGGAAACCGGCCGTGTCCACCAGGGACGACAGCTCGGCCAAGTGCTCGACGACCTCCGCCTCGGACCGGCCGGGCGGCACCGGGCCGACCAGGTAGGCGCCCCCCCGGCCCCGGTCCCCCGCCCCGCCGGGAATCCCCTCGCCCGGCTCCATCTCTCCGCGCTACCGTCCGGCGGCGGCCAGCCAGCCCGCCGCGGTCTCCGGGCCGGGGAGTTCCTCCCCCCGCCAGAGGACCCGTCCCCCCGGCCCGACGGCGACCAGGCAGGGAACCTCGCGGACGCGGAACCTCCGCTCGAGCCGGTGGCCCCCGTCGAACACCAGGGCGCCCTCGAACCCGGTCTCCCGGGCCCAGCGGGAGAAGGCCTGCTCGTCTTCCCGGGCGGCCAGGCCCACCAGGACGACCTCGAGCCCGCGCCTCCCCTGGCTGGCCGCGAGGCGCCGCAGGCCGGGCACGAGCTTCTCGCACGGGTGGCACCACCGGGCCCCGAAGACGAGGAGGGCCACCCGGGGCTCCCTGCCGATCTCCAGGGTCCGCCCGGCAAGGGTCGTCAGGGAGAACGGACCGCGCCTGCCCTGTCCCGGCACCGGCGGGCCGGCGGCGAGGACGAGCAGGCAGAGGATGCCGGGCAGGAGGGCGCCGCGCGGGGCGCGGAGACGGAAGCGGGTCACCACCGCTGCCAGCCCTGCCAGAAGAACCAGGCCGCCAGGAGCAGCATGACCACGCCGATCACCTTCTTGAGGGTGACCATCCAGGTCCCCGGGCGCGGCAGGCTGGCGGCCAGACCGGAGAAGATGCCGAGGACGACGAACAGGAGCCCCAGGCCCAGGCTGAACGACAGCATCGCGATGACGCCGAACACCACCCGCTGCTGCTGGGCGACCATCGCCGCCAGGGGGAAGACGATCGGGGCGGCGCACGGGGCGGCCACGATCGCCGAGGTGGCCCCCATGGCCATCGCCCCGAGCATCCCCTGCTTCGGGCCCGTGCCCACCCGGTCGAGCAGGAACGAGGGCACCTGGATCTCGAACAGGCCGAACATCGAGAGCCCGAAGACCGCGAGGACCAGGCCGACGAAGGCGTACCCCCAGAAGGTCTGGGTCAGGGAACCGAAGGGCCGGCCGAGAAGGAGGGCGGCCAGGCCCAGCCCGGTGTAGACGATCGCCATCCCGCCGACGTAGAGCAGGGAGCGCACGACGACCCGCCGCTTCCTCCCGCTCGCCGACGCGCCGGCCTCCACCGCCGCCGTCTCGGCTCCACCCATGTAGGCGACGACGATCGGGATCATCGGGTAGACGCAGGGCGTCAGGGACGCCAGCACCCCGGCGAGGAAGAAGATCAGGACGGCCAGCGGGTCGGAGGCGCCGGTGAGGGTCCCGGCGAGGCGGTCTGACAGGCCGCCGATCCACTGCTCGAACCCCTGGAGGGGCCCGGCCCCCAGGATGGCGAGGACCGCCGGGACCACGTCAGTTCCCGAGGAGCCTGTCCAGCTGGCTCTTGATGTCGTCGTAGGGCCGGTTGCCGATCATCTGGCCGACCACCTGGCCGTTGTGGAAGAAGAGGAGGGTCGGGACCGAGGTGATGCGATGCTGCATCGCGAGGCCCCGGACCTGGTCCACGTCGGCGTAGAGGAACTTCACCTTGCCGGCGTAGTCGCTGGCCAGGCGTTCCAGGGTGGGCGCGAGCATCTTGCAGGGCGCGCACCACTCGGCCGAAAAGTCGACGACGACCGGCACGTCGGACTGGAGAACCTCCGTCTCGAAGGTCGCTTCGCTGACAGGGGGCAGGTTGGCCATCTCGCTGGATCTCCTTGCGTTTTTCCGGGTGATTCGAGGCTTCCGGTGAACCCCGGCGGGGGCCGGGGGCTCGGCGGATGATACCACCCGCCGGGTTGACCCGCCCGGGCGGGGGACCGACGTTTGCCGTGGATGGCCGGGAGGACCACGCCGATGGACGGGAACGCCCGCTGCCCCCGCTGCGGGGCGCCCCTCGAGCGGAGCCAGCCGGACCCGCTGGCCCGGTGTCCCTGGTGCGGGTGCCTCCTCGCCACCCGTTCCTGGCCCGCCGAACGCCTCGCCGCCCGGCCCCGGGTGGACGCCCCCGGGGCCCGCTCCCGGGTCGCCCGGGTCCTGGCGCGGCGGGGCCTCGACTGGGTCCCCGGGGCCCCCCTCCTGACATGGTTCCCGTTCGCTCCTTCCCCCGACCCCCGGCGGCCCTACCGGCCCCTCTCGACGATGCCGCCCCTCCTGGCCCGGTCCTGGCGGCCCTCCGGCGCCGACCTGGTGGCGGGGCCGGAGCTGCCCCCGGACGACGGCGGGGCGGCCCGGGTCCCCGCGTCCCGGCCGGCACCCGCGGGAGAACCGGTCATCGAGTACCCGTTCTGGCGGGTGCCGCTGCGGCAGGAGGGAGACGATTCCGCGGCCTGGTGCGACGCGGTGGACGGCCAGGTGATGCTCCCCGAGGAGCTCGAAGCGGCGGGGACGGCGGCCCGCCGGGAGCCGCTCCGGCGGTGGGTTCTCTTCGGCGTCCTGGCGGGAGGCCTCGGGGGCCTCCTGCTCCCGGTTCCCTGGTCCATGTTCGCCGTCGGGGCCGCCGGCGGCTGGCTCTTCTGGAGGACCGCCCGGTGGTGACCGCGGCGCCGCCGGCACCGCCCCGCGCCACCGCCCTGTCCTGTCCCCGGTGCGGGGGCACCCCGGTCTTCGAGGGGACTCCCGGCCGCCTGGCCCGCTGTTCCTCCTGCGGGGTCCTCGGCCGGATCGACGACCCCGAGGGCAGCGGGCGGGTCCTGGTGGAACCGACCCTCGCCCCGGCGGTGGCGGCGGACCGCCTGGGGAGGGAACTCGCCGGGCGGGGAGAGACGGATCCCCTCTCCCTCCACGGGACCGAGCTTCTCTACGTGCCGTTCTGGCGGATCGAGACCCTGCTGGTCGGGCGTCTCCGGGGACGTCGGGTCCGGCGCGAGAAGGTGCTGGAACAGGTCTGGCTGGAGGACGGCCAGGTCACCTGGACCCAGCGGGAACGGGAGTCCGGGGAGGAAGAGGTCGACCAGGAGGTCCAGCGGGTCCACGTGGCGGTGATCTCCGCCTGCCCCCTCGAGGAGCTCGGCCTGCCGACCCTGGACCGGGATCGCCAGATGGGGGCGGGCCTGGCCCTGGACCGGCGCCTCGCGAGCCTGGGACGCCTGGTCCCGTTCGACCCGGCCGTGCGGAAGCGAGCGACCGTCCTCGATCCCCTCGTCCCCCGCCCCGTGGCCCTCGAGGAGGCCGCCGCCCTCCGGGCGGGCTGGATCGACGGCCTGACCGGGGACCTCCTGCCGGGCGCCCGCGTGGAGACGGTGACCCTGGGGGAAGACGTCCTGCTCACCTGGTATCCCCTCGTTTTCTGCCGGTTCCGGCTCGGGCGCCGCCGCGGGACGGCTCTCGTGGACGCCGTCACGGGCCACCTCTCCGCGCTGCGGCTGCCGCCCCGGGACACCCTGCCCCTCGATCTCCGCCTCGTCGGCTCCGTCGCCCTCGGCACCACGTGGCTCGTCGGGTCGCTGGCCCGGTTGGCCCTGCTGCCCCCGACCTGGCTGACCGGGCCCGGGGCGGCGGAGCTGCGGGCCCGGTTCCTGCTGGGGGCGGGGCTGCTCGGGGTCGGGGTCGCGGCGGGGATCCGTTCCCTCGTCAAGCAGCTGGAGGAATGACCATGTCCGCGCCCCGGTTCGTCCCCCTGACCTGCCCGTCCTGTTCCGGAAACCTCCTGGGCCGGGCCCAGGACCGGGTCGCGTTCTGTCCCCCGTGCGCCCGGGGCTACCGGGTGGACGGCGATCACGTGGTCGCCCTCCCGGTCCTGGTGGCCGGAAACGTGCCCGGCGCCGACCTGGCCCTCCCCTTCTGGCGGCGGGGAGGACTCGCCTGGCCGGCGTTCACGAGCGCGCGCCCCCTGCTGCTCGCCCGCCTGGTCACGCTCCGGCTCGAGGAGTGGTCCGTCGAGCCGATCGTCGGCCCACCCTGGCCCCTGGGCGCGCGCCTCGCCCCGGAGACCTTCGAGCAGGCGCTCGCCTTCGCGGGACTGGACGCTCCCCCGGCGGCGACACCCCTGGAGCTGGTCGGGGTCCCGGTGCGGCACGTGGACCGGCGCTGGCACCTTCCCGGGGAGTGCGCCGTGCTCTACCCGGACGACGTCCTCGAGGGGACCGCGCTGCTGGAATCGTCCCTGGTCCGTCCCTGATCCGGGTCCCCGGTTCGCGGTAAGATGCGGCGCCCGGGGCCTGCCCCCGACCGCGGGCGGCCCGCGGGCCGGTCCCCCCGGAAGTGGCAGCGGCGCGGACGGAGAAACCGATGGGATCGATCGGCCGGGAAGACCTGCGGGAAACCCTCGCCCGGGCCACGCGGATCGCCGCCCTGACCGGGGCCGGGATCTCCGCCGAGTCCGGGGTGCCGACGTTCCGCGGGGAAGACGGCCTGTGGCGGGGGCACCCGCCGGAAGAACTGGCCACGCCGGAGGCGTTCCGCCGGGACCCGGCCTTCGTCTGGGAGTTCTACGACTGGCGGCGCACCCTGCTGGCCGGGTGCCGGCCGAACCCGGCCCACCGGGCCCTGGCGGAGCTGGAGCGCCTCCGGCCCGGGACCGTCGTGATCACCCAGAACGTGGACGGCCTCCACCAGGCCGCGGGGAGCGAGCGGGTGATCGAACTCCACGGGAACATCTGGCGGGTGCGGTGCCTGCGGGGCTGCCCCGAACGGACCGATCGCCGGGCCCCCCTCCCCCGCCCCCTCCCTCCCCGCTGCGAGTGCGGCGCCCTCCTGCGGCCGGCGGTCGTCTGGTTCGGGGAGGCGCTGCCGCCCCGGGCCCTGGCCGAAGCCGACCGGGTCGCGCGGGAGGCCCAGGTCTTCCTCGTCATCGGCACCTCCGGGGTCGTCGAGCCGGCCGCGTCCCTCGCCCGGGTGGCCTGGTCCGCCGGGGCCCGGGTCGTCGAGATCAACCCGGAACCCACGCCCCTGTCCTCCATCGCCCACGACGTGTTCCGGGAACCGGCCGGGCGCGTCCTCACCCGCCTCGTGGGAGGTCTCGAGACGCCATGAAGCACCTGCACGTCGATCCGATCGGGGGGCTCGCGGGGGACATGTGGCTCGGCCTCCTGCTCGACCTGGGACTCGACCCGGCCCTCGTCACCGCCCTGCCGGAGCGGCTCGGGCC
>CAZOTT010000152.1:0-5655 GCA_964582785.1 uncultured Acidobacteriota bacterium
GGTCCCGGCGGCACGGTATCGAAAGAATCAGAAGGATTTCGAGCCTCGGCGGATTCGGGCTTTCGTGACGCGTCCACCACCTGACGGCGTTGCTGCACCGCGGGAGCGGGGGCCGCGCCGTCAGGTCTCCTCGTCGAAGAGGAGCTCGGCCTTGATCTCGCCTTCCTCCTCGAGGTTTCCGCCGAGGGCGGCGGCGAGGACGCCCAGCGTCGCCATGAAGCCGGCGTAGCCCGGGATCGACAGCCGGTCGGGCGGGAGGCCGGCCCAGCGGGCGAAGACCTCGCGGGGCAGGGCGGCGGCGACAGCCCAGGAAACGGCGAAGAGGACGAGCCAGAGGGACGCGAGGCCGAGGACCAGGGTGCCGAAGAGGACGATCCGGGTCCGGGCGAGCTGTTCCCGCCAACCATGTTCCCGTCCCACCTGGGCGAGGTTCTGGCCCCAGAACAGGAAGGCCGTGGCGACGAGGATCGTGACGGCGGGGGCGGCCAGCAGCCAGGCCCGGCCCAGGTGGGCGCCGACTTCCCAGGACTCCGCCGTCAGCAGCAGGTAGACGAGGGACACCGCTGCCGCCGCCGTCAGCCGGCCCAGGTAGAGGGGCATGTTCCACGGGCGAGCGCCGAGGATGTCCCGCAGGATCCCCCGGGGGTCGGACCAGAAGGCCTTCCAGTAGAAGGTGAGGGCGGCCCAGCGGGCCCGCTGTTCCTCCAGCCGGGCGTCGGTGACCTCCCGGAGGTTGGCGGCGGCGGTCTCCCGCTGTTCCGGGGGGAAGGGGTCCAGGGAGGCCTCGGCGGGATCCTCGAAGGGGCGCATCGGGCCCCGGTCCGCGTGGGAAAGGCCGAACAGGTGCCCGAGCAGGTGCAGGGCGAGCCCCGCGATCCGCCCCGGGAGGGCGGCGGCGCCGTTCCCGAGGCGGGCCGTGGAGAGAACGGCCGCCTCCAGGGCCGAGGAGGGGACCCCGACCGCGGCGATCCGGTGGCGGGGGACCAGCTCGTTCGGGACCAGCACGAGGACGTAGTCCCAGTGGCGGGCCAGCTTCTCCTCCGCGCCCAGCTCGAGCAGCTCCAGGGGGTCGAGGGCCCCGGTCGGCGGGTGGACGCGGCGCTCGAGGAACGGCATCTCCCAGGCGAACTCCGGGAACCAGGAGGAGAGCAGCCCGCGCAGCCGGTCCCGGGCCTCCCGGAAGGCATCGACCAGGGCGCGGTCGCCCACGTCCGCGGCGAGGACCCACCCGACCACCAGGCGGGGCAGGGCGCTGGGCGGGGACGTCCCGGGGGCGGCGTGCATGGGAGAGAGTCTACCTGCTATCGTGCCTCCCGATGGCACTTTCCCCGGACCATCCCGTCGTCGCCTGGGCGCGCAGGGAGATCGCGCCCCCCCTCCGGGAGCGCCTGCGCCCGGAGCGGATTCTCCTCTTCGACCCGCCCGACCGTCCCGCCTCCGCCGGGACGGCGCCCCCCGGCCTCCTGGTCGTCGCGGCCGCCTTCGAGGGGATCCCGGTCCCGGAACGGGTGGCGATCGTGCGCGGGCTCCTGGCCGACAGCAGCCCCGTGCGGCCGCTCTGCCTGACGCCGGCGGAAGCCGCCGTGGCGGAACGGGTGCCCGGGCCGGTGCTCGCCGCCGCCCGGACGGGGATCGAGATCTGAGGGGCTAGCGCCCGAACAGCCCGCGGCCTCCACCCCGGCCGGCGGACGAATCCGCCTGGCTGAGTTCCCGGATCCGGGCCTGGAGCTGCTTGATCTTCGTCTCGTACTCCGCCCGCTGGGCCTCCAGGGTACGGGCCATCCGGCCGCGCTCCTCCTCCAGCTGGCGGAGGCGGCGATCGCGTTCCTCGTTCTGCTGGCGGATCTCGAGGAGCATCTGCTCAAGGGAACGGATCCGCTCGTCCCGCTCCCCGATCTCCTGCTCGTGGCGGGCCTGCAGGTCGTCGTAGAGCTTCTCGATCTCCATCAGCTTGTGGATCCGCGAGTAGTCCGCATCCAAGGGCATCATCCCCTCCTGCCCGGGCGCGTCGCCGGCGCCGGAGTAGAAGAACTTGCGCAGCATCAGGTCGAGCTCGCCGGGGTTCGTCGAGACCTCCATCGCGGTCTCCCGGCGGACCGCCCGGTGGATGACCAGCGCGGCGAGGGACTGGTTCATCGTCTGCATCCGGTAGTAGGAGACCGACTTTTCCATCTCTTCCTGGATGTCGTTGATCGCTCCCTCCTTGATCAGCTTGGCGATCCGGGGGGAGTTCCGCAGGACCTCGACCGCCGCGACCAGGCCGCTGCCGTCCGCCCGCTCGACCAGGCGCAGGCTGACGATCGCCTGGAGCACCTGGGAGAGCTGCTGGCGCACCTGCCGGTGCTGTTCCGCCGGGAAGATGTCGATGATCCGGTCGATCGTCTGGGCGGCGGAATTCGTGTGGAGGGTCGTCAGCACCAGGTGGCCGGTCTCCGCCGCCGTCAGCGTGGTGGACATCGTCTCGAGGTCCCGGTTTTCCCCCACCATGATCACGTCGGGATCCTGGCGCAGGGCGTTGCGCAGGGCCTCGGCGAAGCTCGTCGTGTCGGAGCCGACCTCCCGCTGGGTGACGGCCCCGAGCCCGTCCGGGATGATGAACTCGATCGGGTCCTCGATGGTCACGACGTGGACCAGGCGCTTCTGGACGATCTCCCCGAGGATCGCCGCCAGGGTGGAGGACTTGCCGGACCCGGTCGGCCCCGTGATCAGGACGAGACCCTGCTTGACGTCCGTCAGCTCCTTGAGGACATCCGGGAGGCCCCAGTCGTCCAGGGAGGGGAAGGCGAACGGCACCCGGCGGAAGCACGCTCCCAGCGTCCCGCGCTGGTAGAAGACCGTGCCGCGGAAGCGGGACAGCCCCCCCACCGAGTACCCGAACTCCACGCAGAAGTCCCGTTCCAGGATCTCGAGCTGGCGGGGAGTGAGGATCCCGCGGAGCAGCCCGTCCAGCGTTTCCGGCTGGAACGGCTGTCCCTTCACGGGGATCAGCCTGCCCTGGAGCCGGAGGAGGGGCGGGCGCATCGGCTTGAGGTGGAGGTCCGAGGCCTCCTTCTGGACCATGAACCGGAGCAGGTCGTCGAGGGAATAGGGCGCGGGCGCGGCCTCCCTGCCGCGGTCGCCGCCGGCCGTCCTGTCACCGGGTCCGCTGGTCACGACATCTTCCTCCCTTCCAGGGGGGACCCCGGGCGGAATCTAGGGCCCCGGTCGCCGGCGGTCCACGGCCGGCGGGACCCCCTCAGCGGGGCAGGACCGGCGCGAGGAACGGGTTTCCCCGCACGCGGGCCTGCGCCGAGGGATCGCCCCGCAGGGCCTGCAGGAGGGGGAGCGAGGGCTCGAGCCGCTCGACCCGGTCCAGCAGGAGGGCCGCCTCCCGCTCCTTCCCGGCGCGAAGAAGGCCCAGGGCGTGGGCCGCCAGCATGTCGGCCCGCGCCGGGTACCTTGCGGCCAGCTCCCCGAGCCGGCGCAGGGCTTCCCCCCGCCGGGCGGGATTGCCGAGAAGGAGCAGGCAGAGGTCCCGGGCGGCCTCGGCGTCGTCGGGGTCGGCCTCGACCGCCTTCTCGAGGCACTCGACGGCTTCCGCCCGCTGACCCTCCAGGGCCGCCTTCCGGGCCCGCTCCCGCCACCGGGCCGCGAGAGCGCCCGCGGACGGCTGCCGCGCGTCGCCGGCGAGCACCTGCCGCCGGCGGGCCGCCGCCGCGGCCGGGTCGGTGAGCTCCTCGTAGACCTCGTGGAGCACCCGGAACGCTTCCTCCACCTCCCGGCGCCTTCCCGACAGGGGACCGGTGCGGAAGCGGTCCGGGTGGAACCGGCGGACGGCCCGGTACCAGGCCTGCCGGATCGCACCGGGGGAGGCCCCGGTGCGGATGCCCAGCAGTCCCCGGGGGTCCCGGGTCCGCGCGGCGGCGAGCCAGCGGTCCAGCTCCTCCGCCGTCAGCTCTCGCTCGAGGTCGAAGCCCGCTTCCTCCTCGGGGGGAGTGGCCGGGACCAGCAGGCCGACGCGGAGAAGGGTGAAAAGGGCGCGGACCGGGGGGGGGCCGCCCCGTCCCGTGAGCTCCGCCAGCCGGCCGAGGGAGACCGGGCGGTCGGATGCGGCCAGGAGGGCCCGCTCGTCCTCCTCGAGCGGGAGGCCGCCGGGGTCCGCGACCCGCCGGACACCCTCGGGAAGGCGGGGCCGCCTCATCCCGTCGGCTTCTTCCCGGGCGAGGACCAGCGCCGCTTCCAGTGCCGGCAGGTTCGCCACCGGCTCGTTGCCGAGATCGATCCGGCCGGGAACCACCTGGAAGGTGGCGTCGCCCCACCGGGAGGTCTCGCGGAGGAAGGCGAGCAGGTGGTCCCACAGGAGCCCGGGCAGGCGCCCGGGGGGCACGTGTCCGCCGGCGGCCAGCCAGCCTCCCAGGAGGGGCCGGTCCCCGGCCTCCTCGAGGCCGGCCGCGAGGCGTTCCGCCGCGGCCGGCTCCAGGAGCCCCTCCCCGAGCAGCCACTCGGCGAGCCGGTCCTGCCGCGCGTTGCTGACCATGGCCAGCAGCCGGCCCTCCCGGAGGACGAACCGCCGGACGAGCTTCTTCTTCCGGACGTCGAGGGCGCCGGTGGCCCGCAGGAGCCCGAGGGGCCCGAGCAGGGCGGCGAGGGGATGGGCCGCGAGCCGGCCCTCGCGGGGAATCGTCAGCCCGGGTCCCGGAGCCACTCCTGCCATCTGCGTTCCGCCTCCTCCATCGACCAGCCGAAGGCCTCGAGGAAAGCTTGGGGCTCGGGGCGTCCCGCGGCCAGCAGCTCCAGGAACCAGGTCAGCCGGTGGCGGCCTGTCTCGCGGTCGAGGAAGGCGGTGAAGGAGAGGGCGGTCGGGTAGGAGAAGGGGACGATCGAGACCTTCCTGCCCCGCCGGACGGCGAGGGAGAGGGCGCGGTCCACGGTGGCGGGGTCCCGGGGCTCGAGGAGCTGGGCCAGTCCCTCGTGGAGCCAGCGGGGGGCGTGGCCCTTCGCCCTGGCGTGCACGAGGGCGTGGACCAGCTCGTGGCGGGCCACCCGCCGGACGGCGGGGGTCACCCGGTCGAGACCTCCCACGGGCAGGCGAATCTTCCCGTCGAAGAGCCCGGCCACGCGCTCGCCGGTGCCCGTCGTGTCGTGGAACTGGCGGTTCGTGTAGAGGATCACGGTGACCGGTTCCCGGGTCCAGGCGTCCAGCTCGTCCGCCAGCTCGCCGTACGCCCGTTCCAGCTCGTCCAGCAGGGCGGCCCCGAGCCGGTCGTCCCGGTCGCCGTCGAACCGGAGCACGAAATGGGTCGAGTCCGCCCGGCTGTAGCCGCTCTCCGCGGCCAGGTCCCGTTCGACCTTCGCGAGGCGTTTCCGGAGGGACGCGTCGCCGGGACGCGCCGCGACGGCGGCCCGCAGGGCCTCCACCGCATCCTCGAGGCGGTTCCGCCGGTACTGGACCTCCCCCACCACCTCCAGCAGCCAGGGATTCGCCGGGCTGCCGGCGAGCCCGGTCAGGGCCAGGTCCAGGGCCCGGTCGAGCCGGTCTTCGCGGATCTCCAGCCAGGCGAGTTCCACCCGGGCGGCCACGTGGCCGGGCCGCAGGGCCAGGGCGCGCTCGTACAGCTGCTCGGCGTGCAGGGGATCGTTTTCCTGCCGGTCGGCCACGCGCGCCCGGAGCACGAG
>CAZOTT010000153.1:0-5645 GCA_964582785.1 uncultured Acidobacteriota bacterium
AGTGTCGTTCTCGCCGCGAAGGTCGACCGGGCGGCGCAGGGGGAACCGTTCGGGCCGTTCCGGGTCAGCGGCATGGAGGTCGTCCCGCGGCCCGGCGACGTGCTGCACCGGGGCGAGGACCTGGCGATCTTCTACGAGGTGCTGGGCGCCGGCACGAAGGACGACGGGAGCCTGGACCTCTCGATCACGTACGAGATCCGGTACCGCCACCCGAAGCGGGGCTGGGTCCGGGCGGGACGCCAGACCCTGCGCAAGACCCGCCCGGTCCAGGCGTGGTTCCTGAAGATCGCCGACGTCTATCCGCTGACCGACTACAGGGTCGTCGTCACGGTGAAGGACAACGTCGGCGGCGGGACGGTGACGAAGGAGGTGCCGTTCCGGGTGGCGGGGAAGTAGCGGCGACTCCCGACTGGCGGCCGCGCCGGGCGGGGGGCATCATGCGGCCCGTACCCGGGCCGGACCCGGACGAAGGAGCGAGTCATGGCCGCCAGCGAGACCGCGTGGACCTGCCGCCGCTGCGGGCAGTCCGATGTTCCCCGGCTCGACTTCGAGCCCTGGCCGGGCGACCTGGGGCGGGAGGTGCGCGAGACGGTCTGCTCCTCCTGCTGGAGCGAGTGGATGGTGATCCAGACCCGCATCCTCAACGAGTACCGGGTGAACGTCCTCCACCCGGACCACGTGCGGGCGGTCCGGGAACAGATGTGCCGTTTTCTCGACCTGCCCCCGGGCCCGGGGGAGGAGAAGGGCGAGTAGGGGCTGCGGATCGGGTCGGCGCATTTTGTGCGGTGAATATGCAGCACCCGGTCCGCCCCCGGTCTCCCCTTTTCCCCGGTTGAGGGTATCGTCAGGGTCAAGATCCTCCTGACCGGGAGACGGAGCCGGCGGGATTTCCTCCCCCCAGCCCGTCGGTTTCGGCTCCCCAACGTGACCCACCGTTTCGTGGCATCCGGCCCCCCGGCGCGTCCCTCCCCCCCACGAGCGCCGGGGGGCCAAACTTTTCCAAGGTTGGCGGGCGGGCACCTTCCGGGGCAGGATGGGGCCATGGCCGAGGAGAAGCTGTTCCGCAGGGGATTCGGGCTCCGCAAGGAGGTGTCGGGGGACCTGGCGCGGGACTGGGCCTCTCCCCTGGTGGAACGGGCCCGGAGGGAGGGGGGAGCCCTCCGCTGGCCCGGCCTGACGATCCGCCTGGCGAAGGAGTTCGGCTTCTGCGTCGGGGTGGAGCGGGCGATCGACTACGCCTACGAGGCCCGGCGCCGGTTTCCCGACCGCCGGCTCTGCCTGACCGGGGAGATCATCCACAACCCCAAGGTGAATCGCCGCCTCCGGGAGCTGGGGGTGGAGTTCCTCGACGGGAGCTACGGGTCCCGCGCGGGCTGGGACGATCTCCGCCCGGAGGACGTCGTCCTGGTCCCGGCCTTCGGCCTGCCGCTGGACCAGATGGAGCGGCTGCGCCGGGTCGGCTGCGTGCTCGTCGACACGACCTGCGGCTCGGTGCTGAACGTCTGGCGCAACGTCGAGCGGTACGCGCGGGACGGGTTCACCTGCCTGATCCACGGCAAGTGGAACCACGAGGAGACGCGGGCCACGGCGAGCCGGGCGCTCACCCGCCCCGGGGGGCGCTACCTGGTGGTCCGGGATCCGGCCGAGGCGGAGATCGTGGCCCGCTACATCGAGCACGAGGGGGACCCCGCCGAGTTCCTCGCCCGCTTCCGCCGCGCCTGTTCCGGCGGGTTCGATCCGCGCCGGGACCTGGCGCGGATCGGGATGGCGAACCAGACCACGATGCTGATGTCCGAGTCGCTCCGGATCCAGGAACGGATCCGGGATGCCCTGGCCCGCCGCTACGGCGAGGAGGAACTCCCCCACCGCTTCCGCGCCTTCGACACGATCTGCTCCGCCACCGAGGACCGGCAGCAGGCGGTCCTGCGGATGATCGCGGAGCCCCTCGACCTGGCCCTCGTGATCGGGGGCTTCAATTCGTCGAACACGGGGCACCTCGCACGCCTCTGCGCGGAAAAGGTGCCCACGTGGCACGTCGAGGGGGCCCGGGACCTGCTCGACGCCCGGCGGATCCGCCACCGGCCGGTCGGGGGGCGGGACCCGGTCGTCGGGAGGGACTGGCTGCCGCCGGGCGACCTCCGGGTCGGGATCACGGCGGGGGCATCCACCCCCGACCGGGAGGTGGAACTGGTCCTCCGGCGCCTGCTGGAACTGCGGGGAATCGAGCCTTCCGCCGGTTCCCGGAACTGATCAGTCCGCGGCCCCTTCCCCGTCCGCCAGCCCGGCCTCGACCCGTTCCAGCGCCTGCCCGCAGGCGGCCCGGGTCCGCTCCAGGAGGGCGGCGAGACGCTCCCCGTAGCGGGACCGTTCCTCCCGGTCCGGGAGGCCCGGCAGGTTGATCCGGACGTTCAGGCCGGCGCCTTCCGCCGCGGCCCGGGCGCACCAGGCGGCGACGCCCGCGTCCGAGGCGGCGGCTTCCATCCCGAGGGAAGCGATCTCCCGGGCCAGCTCGGCGACCTCGGCCGCCGCCTCGACGACCGAGAGGGGCACCTCGATCCCCCCCCGGGTCGCCTCCAGGATCGCCTTCTCGCGGGCGGCCTTCTGCTCGTCCGTCTTCCGCGGCATCCGGCGGGCGGCGACCATCGCCCCGAACGCTTCCGTGTCCCGGTCGACGGCGCGGGCGAGGCGGTCCTTGAGCTCCTGGGCCCGGCGCCCGATCTCCTCGAGGTGCTCCCTGTCCGGCGAGTCGGTGCCGGCGGACCCGTGGGTGAGGGCGGCGACCATCGAGACCAGGGCGGCGCCGAGGGCGCCCAGGTAGGCCGAGACCGAGCCTCCCCCGGGGGCGGGCGTCGCCCGGGAAAGCTCGTCGGCGAAGGCGAGGAGGCTCGTTCCCCGGAGGCCGGTCTCCCGGGGCGCCAGGCGGTAGTCGATGATCGCCCTCCCCGGTTCGAACGGCTTCACGTCGTCCAGGCCCAGGCTGGTCCGGGCCGCCGCGACCAGGTCGGGTTCGGGGACGGCCGGCGTCTTCCCCTGGGACCGGAGGTAGTGCTCTCCCGCCATCCGGATCGCCTCGAGGGGAACGAGGCCGACGATCTCGGAACCGGTGACCCGCAGCCCCCGCCGCCGTGCCTCCTCGCGGACCGTGTCGAAGGCGACATGGGGCGGGGTGACGTGGTAGTCGGTCAGGTTGATCGAGACCTGGGCGCGGCCGAACTCGGGGATGAACCAGCCCACCGCCCGGACGTTCCGCAGCTTCCCCGGGCGCCGCAGGCGGTTTCCCTGCTCGTCCCGCAGGATCTTTCCGTCCGGCCCCCGGGCGAAACGTCCCTGCTCCCGGATGTCCAGGGCGATGTCGTGGGCCAGCTTCCGGTCCGTCGTGTTCAGGTCGACGTTGTAGGCGATCAGGAACGGCCGGGCCCCGACCGCGGTCGCCCCCGCCCGCGGGTTGAACTCGGCGGGACCGTAGTCGGGTTTCCAGTCCGGGTCCGCCAGCTTCGCCGGCAGTCCCTCGTACTCCCCCTTCCGGACCTCCGCCAGGGAACGGCGCTCGGGCCGGGTGGCCGCCCGCTCGTACAGGTAGACCGGGATGCCGAGCTCCTCGCCGAGGCGCCGGCCGACCCGGTGGGCCAGCTCCACGCAGTCCTCCATCGTCGCGCCACCGCCGACCGGGACGAACGGCATCACGTCCACCGCTCCCATGCGGGCATGGGCGCCCCGGTGGTGCCGCATGTCGATCAGCCCGGTGGCCGTCCGGGCGAAGCGGAACGCGGCTTCCGCGAGGGCGTCGGGGGGGCCGACGAAGGTGAAGACGGTCCGGTTCGTCTCGGCCCCGGATCCACGTCGAGCAGTTCCACCCCCTCGACGGCCCGGACCGCGTCGGCGATCCGGTCGAGGACCTTCCGGTCCCGGCCCTCCGACACGTTCGGCACGCACTCGATGATCTTCATCGCGTCGTTCTCCGTCCCGGGACCGCGCCGGCCCCGGGTGCTCAGGCGGGAATCGCGGAACGGCGGACCAGGTCGACCCCCTCGACGGCCGCCAGCCCCTCCTCGAGGGGCACCGGCACCGGGTGCCCGTCGAGGACCGCGTCGGTGAAGGCGCGCAGCACCTCGCGGACCGTGGGAACGGGAGGCTCGACCGGGAGCGTCCGCAGCATCCGGCCCCGGATCTCGGCGAGGTGACCGTGAACGTGGTCGGCCACGAGCTGGCCGCGTTCCCCGCACAGCTCGATCCGGCCGCTGCGGCCACCGGTGGCGCGGGAGTTGTCCAGGGTCGCGAGGATCGAACCCGGCTCGATCACCAGCAGGGCGGCGAACACGTCCTCCATCCGCCGCGTGACGACGCACCGGGTCATCGTGGCGGCCCGGGAGACCCGTCCCCCGGTCAGGTGGTGGAGCAGGTCGATCCCGTGAACCCCGGTGTTCAGGACGAGGCCCCCGTGTGCCGGGTCGTCGAGCCAGGGCCTCCCGGCGGGCTCGAACCGCTGGTTGATGGCCACCAGGTGAAGCTGCCCGAGGGTGGGAACCAGCTCCCGGAGGGCCCGCACGACGCTGTTGAAGCGCAGCGTCTGGGCTACCATCGCCGGGATCCCCGCCCGCCGCGCCACCTCCAGGGCGTCCCGGCCCCGCCGTGCGTCGGGCGCCAGGGGCTTTTCCACCAGGACCGGCTTCCCCGCGGCGGCCGCCGCCTCGATCGCCTCCGGGTGCATTCCCGGGGGCAGCACCGCGACGACGGCATCCACGGCCGGGTCGGCGGCGAGCTCGGCGGGACTGCCGTGGAAGCGCAGCCCCCGGGAATCCGCCCAGGCGCGGCCGGCTCCCTCGTCCCGGCGGCAGACGGCGACCAGCCGGGCCCGCGGAACGTCTCCGGCAAGGAGGTGCCGCGCGTAGCGGATGCCATGCTGGCCGAGGCCCGCCAGCCCGATGCTGAGGGTCGTCCCGGGCATGATCCTCTCCCCGTGTCCGGGCCTCCATCCGGCCCGGGCGGGGAAGGGTACCACGCGGCCGCGGCGGGGGTCAGGTGCCGTAGATCAGGCTGCGGATCCGCTGGACGGCGTCGGCGGGCGGCACCATGAAGTGGAACCCGATCCGGACCGGGGGCGAGCCCCCGGGGCCCCGCTCCTGGCGGGTCGCCAGCGCCTCCAGTTCCAGGGGGGGCTGGCCGTCCGGGAGGTGCATGCGGAGCCGCAGCAGCATGCCGAGGGGGATCTCCGCGGGGAGGGAGACGAGGGTACCGCTCACGGAGAGGTTGATCGCCTGGCCCCGCAGGACGCTGCCGCCGGTGACCTCGACCTCGACGGGGCAGCGAAGGGGGATCCGTTCCCCCTTGCGCCGCTCGATCGGGACGGTGCGCATCTCAGCCATCGGTTCCAAGATAGGTTCCTCCGCCGCGGCGGGGCCAGCGGGCGGGGTGGATTTTCCCGGGTCCGGCGGCGGCCACGCCGTCCGCCACCGGGACCGGGGTGTCGCGCAGCAGGGGGGGGCGGCCGGGGGACCAGGTGGCCACCGGGGTCCCGGTGGTGGAGAGGAGGATCCCGGCCCGGAAGCCCTGCTCCTCGGCGAGGCTGGCGAGGCGGGTGGTCCGGGCCCGCCGGTCGGGGGAAGGAATGGCGTTCCACGCTGCGTCGACCACCGAGACCAGCAGGC
>CAZOTT010000154.1:0-5422 GCA_964582785.1 uncultured Acidobacteriota bacterium
GACCTCGGCGACCCGGGGAAGGACAACGTCTACGGCTCCGGCCGCGTCGACGCCTACGAGGCGGTCGCCCAGGCGGCCACCTCGGACGGGATCATCCGCGTCAAGGAGGACGTGGTTCCCTGCGACGGCACGCTCCACATCACCGTCTCCGACGTGGACCTCGCCGGCCAGGGGTCGATCACCGTCGACGTCTGGTCCGACACCGAGCCCGACCCGGAACCGGCAACGCTCACGGAGACCAGCGACGGTTCCGGCGTCTTCAAGGGGACGATGGACACCGCTGCCGGGAACCCGCAACCGGATGGGGTGGTCGAGGTCAGCTCCGGGGACACGATCACGGCCCGCTACATCGACGCGGACGACGGGAACGGGAACCACGACGTGGAGAAGACCGACACCGCCACGGCCGACTGCGCGCCGCCGGTCATCGACGACGTCCGCACCACGGACGTCACCGACACGAGCGCCGTCGTCCGCTGGCGCACCGACGAGTCCTCCGACAGCGTCGTCGACTACGGCGAGACGACCCCTCCCGACCGCACCGCCTCGGACCCGGCCCGCGTGACGGAGCACGCCGTCACCCTGGACGGACTCGAGGAATGCACGGTCCACTGGTACCAGGTGAGCAGCACCGACCAGTTCGGGAACACGCGCACGGACGACAACGGGGGCGCGTACTACCACTTCGAGACCTACGGCAACTTCCCCGACATCGGCCTCGCGCCCTGTCATGCCGGCCGCGTCTACCTCGACGCCGACACCTACGGCTGCGGCGACACCGTGGAGATCAGCGTCTACGACATGGACCTGAATTCCGACGCGGGGACCGTCGAAACGGCGACGGTCGTCGTGACCAGCTCCCGCGAACCGGGAGGAGAGACGGTGACCCTCCAGGAGGACGGGGAGAACAGCGCGAAGTTCGTCGGCACGATCGAGCTGACCGCGGGCGAGGCGGTGGCCGGCGACGGCCGGCTCGCCGTCGCGGACGGCGACTTCGTCACTGCCACCTACCACGACGAGGACGACGGCAGCGGGTCGCCCGCCTGGCCCTCGGCCACCTCCCACACCGACTGCTCCGGCCCCGCGACGGGCGAGGTCCGTGTGACCTGGATCGGCAGCAGCACCGCCACCATCGAGTGGACGACGGACGAGCCGTCCACCTCCCGCGTCGAGTACGGCACGACCCCCGACCTCGGCTCGGTGCGCGAGGAGACCGACCTCGTGACCGACCACGTGGTGTCGATCAGCGGGTTCTCCGCCTGCGACCGGGTCTGGTTCACCGTCGGGGGCACGGACGCCTACGGGAACGAGCGGAGGATCGATGCCGGCGGCGAACCGTTCTCCTTCAACGCGTACCTGGTGCCGGGCGTCTTCTGGTCGGAGGACTTCGAGGGAGACACCTCCGGCTGGCGTCTCTTCGGCGAGTTCGAGATCGGCCGCCCGAACGGGCAGGGCGGGGGCGACGGTGGCAACCCGGACCCGCCCCGGCCCTTCAGCGGGGACAACAGCCTGGGGGAGGACCTGTCGGGACTCGGCAGCTACCCGGGAGACTACGAGCCGAACACCACCGAGACCGCCACCTCTCCCTGGTTCTCCTGCAGCGAGTGCCACGACACGGTCCTCGTGATGCGCCGCCACCTGAACGTCGCCTCCGGCGACCGGGCGGCCATCCGCCTGCTGGGCAACGGCGATGACCTGACGGTCTGGGAGAACGGCGGCAGCGCCGTCACCGACGGCGCCTGGGAAACCGTCCGTTACGACGTCTCCTCCTTCGCCGACGGGCAGCAGATCCTCCAGGTGGTCTTCCGGACGGAGTCGAACTCGTCCACCCAGTACAGCGGCTGGAACGTGGACGAGATCATCTTCAAGGACGGTACCCTCCCCGACTACCAGGCCTGCGGCAACTGCGGCGGACCGCCCTCGATGGCCGGCCTGCGCAGCGCGGCCGACGTGGACCCCTGCGGGCCCGGCGGCATCCGGCTCGAGTGGGACCCGGCCACCGCGTGGGGCACGGGGACCGGCGGGACGTACGCCGTCTACCGTTCCACCGACCCCGACTTCGTCCCGGGGCCGGACACCCTCGTGGCCAGCGGGCTGACGCAGACGTCCTGGGTGGATGAAGGCGCCCCCACCGACACCGACCTCTGGTACGTGGTGCGGGCGGAGAACGACGAGTCGTGCGGCGAGGGACCGGCGAACGGGGGCCTGATGGACGGCAACCTGGTCCGTCGCCACGCGATCGACACGCTGACCCGTCCTCCCGCCGGCACGCCGGGAGCCAGCCTCCGGGTGGAGGCGATCGGCCACGCCCATGCCCGCCTGACCTGGGCCACCGCCCCCGACACGGACCACTACGCCGTCCACCGCAGCGAGCACCCCGACCGCAGCGACCCGCAGCTCGCCGGGGAACCGGCGGCGCCTCCCTTCGACGACGAGAACGCCCTCGCGGGAGCGAAGAACTGGTTCTGGTGGGTGGAGGCGGTGAACCCCTGCGGGGAGGCGACCCCCTGAGGCGCGCCTTTCCTTCGCCCTGACCCCCCAACGGGCCGGGTCCCGGTTCTCCCGCGCGGGACGACCGGGTCCCGGCCCATCTTTCCCGGGCCGGGGTCTATGATTCTCCTCCCGGTCCACCGGCCGTTCCGGGGCAGGAGGCAGGGATGGCAGCGAACAAGGGGCTCGATCCCGCCCAGCATGGCCTGGGCGACATGGACCCGGAAGCCTTCCGCGCGGCCGCCCACCGGGTGGCGGACATCGTGGCGGACTACCTGCGGGACCTGGAATCCCGGCCCGTTCTCCCCCGGGTGGAACCCGGGGAGGTCCGGGCGCGGTTTCCCGCGGACCCTCCCCGGCGGCCGGAGCCCCTCGGGGAGATCCTCGACGACTACCTGGCCCACGTGCAGCCGAACATCACCCACTGGCAGCACCCGGGGTTCATGGCCTACTTCTGCTCGGTCGCCTCCGGGCCGGGAATCCTCGGGGAGTGGCTGGCCGCCGGGCTGAATTCCAACGTGATGTTCTGGCGGAACGCCCCGGCCTCGACGGAGGTCGAGGAAACCGTGGTCTCCTGGCTGCGCGGGATGCTGGGACTGCCGGGGGAGTTCGACGGCATGCTGACCGACACGGCCTCGGTCTCCTCGCTCCTCGCCGTGACCGCCGCCCGCCACGTGGTTCCCGGCCTCGACGCCCGCCGCCGCGGCCTCGCCGGGCGGCCGGACGCGGGCCCCCTGCGCCTCTACTGCTCGGAAGAGGCCCACTCCTCGATCGAGAAGGCGGCGATCGTCACCGGCGTGGGCACCGAAGGCGTCCGCCGGATCCCGGTGGACGACGAGTACCGCATGCTGCCGGAGGAACTGGCGCGCGCCATCCGGGAGGACCGGCAGGCGGGCGCGCTGCCGTTCTGCGTGGTGGCCACGATCGGGACGACCTCGTCCACCAGCATCGACCCGGTCGACCGGATCGCCGACATCGCCGCCCGGGAAGGCCTCTGGCTGCACGTGGACGCCGCCTACGCGGGGTCCGCGGCCCTCCTGCCGGAGAAGCGGCCCCTGTTCGCCGGCTGGGAACGGGCCGATTCGATCGTCGTCAATCCCCACAAGTGGATGTTCACCCCGTTCGACGCGTCCCTGCTCCTGTGGCGGCGGCCGGAGGCGTTCCGGGGGGCGTTCAGCCTGCGCCCGGAGTACCTCAGGACCGGGCTGGAGGGCCGTGTCCACGACTACCACGAGTACGGCATCCAGCTCGGCCGGCGTTTCCGGGCGCTGAAACTCTGGCTGATGATCCGCTGGTTCGGCGTGGACGGCATGGCCGCCCGGATCCGGGAACACTGCCGGCAGGCGGCGGACCTGGCCCGGCACTTCCGGGAATCCCCCGGCTGGGAACTGCTTGCGCCGGTGCATTTCTCCACCCTCTGCCTGCGCCACGTCCCGGCCGCGGCGCGGGAGCTGCCGCCGGGCGAGGCGCGGGAACGCGCCCTCGACCGGCACAACGAGGCGATCCTCTCCCGGGTCAACCGGGACGGGCGGATCTTCCTCTCCCACACCCGCCTCCGCGGGCGCTACACCGTCCGGGTGACGCTGGGCAACCCCCGGGCGACGGGGGAACACGTGGCCCGGTGCCGGGACCTGCTCGAGGAAGCGGCCCGGCAGGAAGAACGGAGGTTCCCCGGCTAGCCTGCCCGGGCCTCCGGACCCATCTTCTGCCCCGGCCGGTCGCGGCCGGGAGGAACGAACGTGTCCCTGTTTCCCGAGGGGCTTTCCCTCGAGGTCCGGTGCCTGCTCTC
Source organism: uncultured Acidobacteriota bacterium (assembly GCA_964582785.1). Lineage (GTDB taxonomy): Bacteria > Acidobacteriota > Polarisedimenticolia > J045 > J045 > JAMOQA01. Next base: position 4,280 of record CAZOTT010000154.1, read on the forward strand.
CCTCGCCGAGATGGAGGCGCTGGCCCCGTCCTGGGAACGGCTGGCGGAAGCCTGCGGGGCGCCCCCGGTCGCCTTTCCCTCGTTCGTCCTCCCCTGGTACCGCCACCGGGCGCGCCGGGACCGCCCGGTCGTCCTGGCCGTCCTCGACCGGGAGGGGCGGGCGGTCGGCCTCCTGCCCCTCCTCGTCGGACGCCGGCGCCGGGGGCATCTGCCGGTCTCCGTTCTCCAGTGCGCCACCCGGAACGCGTGGGCCCCGGGGGTCGGCGCCCTCCTCGACCCGGCGGCCGACCGGCAGCTGCTGGCCGACTGGCTGGCCCGCCGGGCCCTCGATCTTCCCGGCTGGCGCATCGCCGAGTTCTTCCCCCTGGCCCCGGGAGAACCCTTCGAGACCGCCCTGCGCCGCGAGATCGTCCGGCGGCGCCTGCGGGCGACGGCGTTCCCTCCCACGGCCAGCGCGGAAATCGTCCTCGCGGGCGGGGGGGACGAGGACGCCCTCCTGGCTCCGTTCACCCGCGGCCGCCGGCAACGGGTCCGCAGGGGATGGCGGCGGATCGACCGGGGGGAACTGGCGGTGCGGGAGGTCCGTTCCCCCCGGGCCCTCGGGGAAGCCCTCGACGACGTCTTCTCGATCGCCCTCGAGAGCTGGCAGGGCCAACAGGGAACCTCGATCGCCTCCTCCCCCGAGTCCCGGGCGTTCTACCGGGAGGCCTGTCTCCGGCTGGCGAGAGAGGGCCGGTTCCTCCTCGGGCTGCTCATCGTGGACGGCCGGCCGATCGCCTTCGACCTCCAGGCGGTGCTCGGGGACCGGGCCTGGAGCTTCCACCGGGGATTCGTCCCGGACCGGGCCCGCCTCGGCCCGGGAGTCGTGCTGCTCGGGGAACTCCTCCGGCGGCACGCCCGGAGGGGCGTCCGGAGCTGCGAACTGTTCCAGCCGGCGACCGACGACAAGCGCCGGTGGAACCCGCGGCTCGCCACGTGGCACGGGCTGCGCATCTTCGCCCGGCGACCCGCCGCCGGGCTCCTCGGGCGCCTGGACGAGGTCCGGCGGGTCCTCTTTCCCCGCTGACCGGCTCCGGCCCGGCGCTCGGGAGGTGCGCCGGGAACGGGGGTCCCACTCTCAACCGAAGGTCCCGGAAGGACTTC
>CAZOTT010000155.1:0-5380 GCA_964582785.1 uncultured Acidobacteriota bacterium
CCGGCCTCTGATCCGCGCGCGGTCCCGCTGGGCGGGGCCGCGCCGACGGGCTAGACTCACGCCCCGTGAGCGGCAAGGACTACTACGCGATCCTCGGCGTTTCCCGCGACGCGACGCAGGAGGAGATCAAGCGCGCCTACCGGCGCCGCGCCCTCGAGCTGCATCCGGACCGGAACCCCGAACTCGCGGACGCCGAGGAGCGTTTCAAGGAGCTGGCGGAAGCCTACGGGGTGCTGTCCGACCCGGAGAAGCGGGCCCGGTACGACCGCTACGGGTCCGAGGGGCTCGACGGCCCTCCCGCCTTCGATCCCTCGATCTTCGAGGAGGTCTTCGGCTCGTTCGGCGGGGCGTTCGGACTCGAGGACCTGTTCGAGCAGCTGTTCGGGGCCGGCATGGGCGGGGGACGGAGGGGCGGGCGCGCCCGGCCGCGCCGGGGGAGGGACCTGCGGGCCCGCCTCGAGGTCGAGTTCGAGGAGGCGGTCTTCGGCACGGAAACCACGGTCGCGATCCACCGCCGGGAGCCCTGTCCGGCCTGCGGGGGTTCCGGGGCGGCCCCCGGCGGCGTCGTCGTCTGCCGGACGTGCGGCGGGCAGGGCCGGGTGGTCGTCCGGACCGGGTTCCTCCAGATGGCCCACACCTGTCCCCACTGCGGGGGCGAGGGCCGGGTCATCCGGGAGCGCTGCGGGGAGTGCCGCGGCCGGGGCCACGTGGAGGTGCGGCGCGAGGTTCGCGTGGCGGTCCCGGCGGGGGTGGACGACGGAACACGCCTGCGGGTCGCCGGCGAGGGAGAGCCCGGTGGTTCCGGCGGCCCCCCGGGCGACCTGTACATCGACGTGCGGGTCCGGGAACACCCGTTGTTGCGCCGGGAAGGGGCGGATGTCCACCAGGAGCTGGAGGTCGGGTTCGCGGACCTGGTCCTGGGAGCGCGCCTGACCGTGGAAACCCTGCACGGCACGGAGACCGTGGACGTGCCCCCGGGGACCTCCCCGGGAACCGCGGTCCGCCTGCGGGGCCGGGGCGTGCCGCGCCTCGGGCGGCGAGGGCGGGGGGACCACGTGATCCACCTCGTGGCCCGGCCCCCGCGGAAACTTTCCGCCCGGGAACGGGAACTCTGGGAGCGGTTGCGGGAGCTGGAACGGGAACGGCTGTCCCGGGCGGGGCGGGGGGAGGGAATCCTGGAGCGGGTCCGGCGGTTCTTCCGCGGGCGCGAGGGCGGGGACGGCCCGGAGGAGGTCCCGACGGGAGAGGTCCCGGGAGAAGGAAAGGAGTAGCCGGTGAGCGCCGATCTCCCGCCCGACACGAGGTTGCCCGGCCGCTGGTTCCGGGTCACGGCCCTCTTCCCGCGCGACCGGGAAGACGCCTGGACCGGGCTCGCCTGGGCGGCGGGGGCCCGGGGCACCATGGAGGAACCGGCCGGGGGGGAACGGCTGCGGGCCCACGCCTGGTTCGACGGCGGGGAGGAAGCCGGGCGGTTCGCGCGGTCGCTTCCCCGGTGGGTCGAGGAAACGACGGGACCGGTGGCCGTGGCGGACCCGGGCTGGCTCGAGGCGTCCCTCGCGGCCCGGGAGCCGGTGGCGGCGGGCCCCTTCCTCGTCGTCGCCGCACCGGTCCCCGGCCGGCCGCCGGGAGGCCGGATCCCCCTCGTCCTGCCCCCGGGACGTGCCTTCGGGACCGGGGAACACCCGACCACCCGGATGTGCCTCGAGCTCGTCGGCGAGGCCCTGCGCCCGGGGGACCGGGTCCTCGACCTCGGCACCGGGTCCGGCATCCTGGCCATCGCGGCGGCGCTCCTGGGAGCGGGCCCGGTGGTCGCCCTCGACGCCGATCCCACGGTCCCGGGCGTGGCCCGGGAGAACGCCCGGCGCAACGGCTGCGCGGGCAGGATCGCGTTCGCGGCCGGGAGCTGGCAGGGGCTTTCCCCCGGCGCCCGCTTCGACCTGGTCCTCGCCAACCTGCACCGCTCCGACCTGGTCGCCGGGGCGGAGCCCCTGGCGGAACGGCTGGCCCCCGGGGGACGGGCCGTCCTGTCCGGTTTCTCCCCGGGGGACGCGGACCCGGTCACCCGCGCCTGGATGGCGGCCGGCCTCCGGCGGAAGGCCCTGCGGCGCGACGGGGAATGGGCCGCCCTGCTGCTGGCCCGGCCCGGCGAGGAGCCCTGATGAGCCGGGTCCGTTCCGCCCTGCCGTTCCTCGTGCTGGTCCTGGCGGTGGCCTGGTCCGGCTGCCGGGGGGGCGGACCGGTGCGCGGGGAGGGGCCACCCGCGGGCGCCTCCTGGGACCGGCGGGCCGCGTTCTGGCTGCAGCGGGCGGACCGGGCGGACGAGGCCCTGTCCGACATGGAGGAGGCCGCCCGGTCGGGCGATCCCCGCCTGGTCCTCCTGGCGGGCCGCGTGGCCGAGGCCCTCGACCGTCCCGGGAAGGCGGCCGCCTGGTACCGGGCCCACCTGGCCTCCCACCCGCGGGACCGGGAAGTGGCGATCGCCCTGGGCAAGCTGCTCGGGACCCTCGGCCGGCCCCGGGAGGCCCTGGCCGTGCTCGAGCCGCTGGTCGGCCCGGACCCGCGGATCCTGAACCTGGCCGGGTACACGGCGCTGCTGGCCGGGGACCGGGCCCGGGCACGGGCGTACCTCCGGCGCTCCGTCGAGACCGCGCGGGAGCTGGGCCGGGACTACGCCCCGCCCCACTACCACCTGGGTCTTCTCCTCCACGCCGAGGGCCGGGACCGGGACGCCCTCGAGGAATTCCTCGCCGCCACGCGGGCGAACCCGGACCACCTGGAAGGGTGGTACCAGGTGCTCGACATGGCCGAACGCCTCGGCCGGGAAGACCTGGCCGCGCGGGCACGGCGCGAGTTCGCCCGGCTGTACCGGCGGCGGCTGCAGCGGGAAAACGCCCTCGAGGAACCGGGGCGGGAACCGCCGGCGGTGGAACGGGACACGGGGGTGGAATGGCGTCCCCTCCTCGAGCCGCTGCCCGCCGAGCTGCGCCGGCCGGCCGGCAGCACCCTGGCCTTCGCCTGCCTCGCGCCCCCGGGGGACCGGGCGCGGTTCCTCGTCACCGCGGGGGGGGTGACGCTGCTCGACGTGGTTCACCGGGGCGAGGCGCAGCGGGGGGTCTTCGTTCCCCACGAGGTGAAGCTGCCTCCCGGCACGGGGGAGATCGTCGTGCGCTTCGAGGTGCGGGCGGCCGGGTTCCTGTCCGGCCTGCTGGGAAGGCCCGCCCCGGCGGGGAGCGGTTTCTCGGTTCCCCGTGTCCTGCCGGACCCGGCCCGCCGGAGCGCCGATCCGCGGCCCAACGTCCTGCTCGTTTCCCTGGACACGGCCCGGGCCGACCGGGTCGGCTGCTACGGCAACCCGCGCCCGGTAACCCCTCACCTGGACGCCCTGGCCCGCTCGGGAACCCGCTTCGCCCGGGCCGAGGCCGCCTCGAACTGGACGCTGCCGTCCCACTACTCCCTGTTCACCGGGTACACGCCGGCGGCCCACGGGGTGCTCCCCGACCTCGGGGCCTTCCACGGTTACCTGCATCCCGACCAGCGGCTGCGGATCCGGGGATCCGGGCGGGAGACGATGCTGGCCGAGGCGCTCCGGGCACGGGGTTACCGGACGGTGGCCGTGACGGAGAACGCCTGGGTTTCCCCCCGGTTCGGGTTCTCCCAGGGGTTCGACGTGTACCGCTACGACGGCCGGGATTCCCTCCCGGGCACCGCGGCCGCCGCCCTGGCGGAGCTCCGCCGCCACGGGAGCCGGGGGCCGTGGTTCCTGTTCGTCCACACCTACGCGCCCCACCAGCCGTACCACGCCCCGCGGGAGTTCCGCCTCCGCTTCGCCGACCCGGACCACGTCGGGTTCGCCTGGCCTCGGGCCCTGGTGCCGATCGGCGAGTACTACCGTTTCCACGCGCGCATCTTCCCGGCGGCGCCGTCGGACGTGCGCGCGTTCCGCGACCTCTACGACGGTCAGCTCTCCTGGGCGGACAGCCTCGTCGGGCGCCTCCTGGACGAGCTGGATCGCCGGGGACTGCGCCGGCAGACCCTGGTGGTGGTGACGGCGGACCACGGCGAGGAGCTGCTGGAGCGGGGCCTGCTCGATCACGGGGACACGTTCTTCGAGGAGGTGACCCACGTGCCGCTGCTCGTCTCCTGGCCGGGCCACGTTCCCGCGGGGCGGGTGGTTGCCCGGACGGTCTCCGCCATCGACGTCCCGGCCACGGTGCTGGACCTCGCCGGGGTGGGGCAGGAGTTCGGGGACGGTCGCAGCCTGGTCCCCTGCTGGAGCGGCGACGGCTGCCCGGGCCGGACCGCGTTCGCGGAGGCGATCGGGTTCGGGGGAGAACCCCTTCACGCCGCGTGGCAGGGAACCCTGAAGTACGTCGTGCGTGAAACCGCCGCCGGGAAGCGGGAGATGCTGTTCGACCTGGCGACCGACCCCGGGGAACGGCGCAACCTGGCGGCCTCGCGTTCCCGGGCCCTGGCCCGGATGCGCCGCCTGCTCCACCTTCACCTGGACGCGGCCGCCCGCACCCGGAAGAAACTCGGGGTGGCCGAGGAGCAGGTGGACAGGGAGACCCTGGAGCGGCTCCGCGGTCTCGGATACGTCCAGTAGCCGCCGCCCTGCCCCGCCGCGGCGACCGGCGGAACGCCCGGGCGCCGGCCGGCCTTCCCCGCTACTTCTTCATCCCGTCCAGGGCGGCCCTGGCGGCCCGGCGGACGGCCGGCACCCGGTCGTTCGCCAGGGTTTCCAGGGCCTTCCGGGCTGCCGGACCACCCACGTGCCCGAGGGACGTCGCCGCCCGCTGCCGGACGGCCGGGTCCGGGTCGGCGGCCAGCTCGGCCAGGACGGGGACTCCCTTTTCCCCCCCGATGGAACCCAACGCTTCCGCCACGGCCATCCGGACCTGGCGGTTCTTCCGGCCCTTGTCCGCGATCAGTTTCGCGAGGGCGGGGACCTGCTCCGGGCCCCCGATCTGCCCGAGACCGGTGATCGCCATCGCGCGCACGTCGGCGTTCGTGTCCGAGAGGAACCGGGCGAGGGCACGGGCGGCCGGCTTGCCGAGCCCCGCCAGGCTGCCGGCGGCCTCGAGGCGGACCGACCAGTCCATGTCCTCCCGGAGCTTCAGCAGGTCGGGGATCGCCTTCTCCCCCACCAGGTCCGCGTAGGTGACGGTGGCGGAGGCGCGGATGGTCGGCACCGGGTCGTGGAACATCAGTTGCCGGACACGGTCCACGCAGGTCGTGTCCCCGAGCTGGTGGAGCACCCGCAGGGCGAAGCGCCGGATCCTTTCCTCCTTGTCCCCCAGCTGGGCGCAGATCCGGGGGACCGCCTCCCGGTCCCGCATCTCGAGGATCCCCTCCATGGCCCCCAGGCGGACGATCAGCGAGG
>CAZOTT010000156.1:0-5374 GCA_964582785.1 uncultured Acidobacteriota bacterium
GGACCGGAACTGGCCGGCCCGCCCCTCCTCCAGGAGGTCCCGGTTCGTGGCGGCCACGACGCGCACGTCGACCGCCCGCTCCCGGGTTTCCCCGACACGCTGGACCCTGCCCTCCTGCAGGACCCGCAGGAACTTGACCTGGGCCGCGGGCGGCAGCTCGCCCACCTCGTCGAGGAACAGGGTTCCCCCGTCGGCGTCCTCGAAGGCCCCGGGCCTGTCCGCCCCGGCCCCGGTGAAGGCCCCGCGCCGGTGGCCGAACAGGGTCGCCTCCACGAGTTCCCCCGGGATGGCCCCGCAGTTGAGCGGCACGAAGGGGCCATCCGCCCGCGGGCTGGCCTCGTGGATCGCCCGCGCGAGGAGTTCCTTCCCGGTCCCCGATTCCCCGAGGACCAGCACCGGCACGTTGCGCGCGGCGGCCCGGGACGCCCGGTCGATCAGCTCCCGCATGGCCCGGCACCGGTGGACGATCCGCTGGAAGGCGTGTCCCCGCGCCGGTACCCAGGCCGCGAGCTCCCCGAGGTCCCGGTCCTGCCGCTGGAGGAGGTCCGGGAGGAACTCGGCGCCGATCTCGAGGGGGATGTCCACGGTCCGGACGCCGTGCTCCCGGGAGGACTGGATGAGCTCCGCGGGGAAGCGGGTCTTGGCCAGCAGGATCCAGGTGGCGGCCATGGCCGGCGTGCCCGGGCTCAGGTGGAAGACCAGCCGGCCCTCGCCGCCCCGCTTCTCCAGTTCCAGCAGCAGTTCCCGGGCCGCCCGCCAGACGACCTCGAAGTCCGTGGGGTCCGGGAGGTCGACCCGGCGCACCGTGACCCGTGCCCGCGTCCGCTCCCGGAGCCACCGGGCGTACGCCCGGTTCACCTCCGGCGGCCACCCCGACAGCAGGTACGCCCGCCGGAACCGCGGCAGCTCCAGGGCACTCGCCACCGGCCCGACCCCCACCTCGGGGTCCCCCTCCGCGGCCCGCAGGTCGGCGATCCCGATCCAGCTCACCAGGACGTCCATCGTTCCCGAGAATACCGGATTTCCCGGACCGAACGCGGGCCAAACCCGGGGGCCAAGTCACGCCTCGAGAGGGGGACCATGTCCCACCAACCCCGCCTCGACAAGGAAGGGGCTGGGCGTGCCGTACCAGAAGACGTGGAGCTCGTCGCGCGCCCGGGTCGCCGCCACGAAGAGCAAGTTCCGCTCCAACGCCAGGGCCACCTGCCTCTCTCCGCCCCGGAGGCCGTTCACCGCCCGGTGGTGGGGCAGTTTTTCCGCGATCACGTCCAGGAGCAAGACCGCCCGGAACTCGAGTCCCTTGGCCCGGTGCATGGTTCCGAGCCCGACAAGGGACATGTCCCCCAGGTCCAGGTCGTCGCGGAGGCGGATGGTGCGGATGCCCTTTCCCCGCAGGCATTCGTCCACGGGATCGAGCCCCTTCCGCGTGCGGGAGAACACCGCGATGGAACCCGGCTCCATCCCTCGCTCCAGGCAGCCGACAATCCACTCGGCCGCCTGGACCGCCTGGTCGCCGGGACCATCGACACGATGCACGACCGGCCGGGGCCCTCGAAACATGCTGACGGTCCGGCCCGCCCGGCGGTCCCGCTTCCCGTCCACCGTCGCACCCCTCCGGACTTTCTCGGCAAACCTCCGGATCTCCAGGGTGGTGCGGTAATCGACCTTGAGGACGATCGACCGGCCGCGGGTATCGATTTCCAACTCGCGCAGCGTGGCTCCACCGGGGTAGATCCGCTGGCGGCGGTCCCCGGCCAGGGTGAGCCCATCCCGGCGGTCACCGGCGATCGCCCGCAGGAACCGCAGCTCCTGGATCCCCATGTCCTGCAGCTCGTCGACGACGACGGCGTCCCACTCCGCCCTCGCCCTTCCTGCCTCGATGGCCCGGCGTGCCGCCGCACACAGCCCGGCCAGGGTGACCATTCCCCCCGCGGCAAGGCGCTGCCGAACGGCGGCAAAGACAGGCCAGGCCTTCTTCCTCGCATCGCGTCCTAGCGGGCGTCCGCGGCCCACCCGGCGAACCGCGAGGTACTCGTCCCGCCGGGAAAGGTCGCGGGCATCGACCATTTCCTTCCACTCGGCCAGGAGGCACTCCAGCGGCAGGCCGGAAGCGTCGACGAGGTCGGGATCGAACAACCTGGCCAGTTCTTCCTCTTCCTTGATCTCGGCCGGTTGCTCGCCGATCGAGGCCAAGACCTGCCTGGCCGCCCCGTACACCGTCGCCACGGTCACGCGGTTCACCACGAGGGGAGAACACAGGAGGGAAAGGTTTGCCCGCAGGCTGTTCACGAGAGTCATCGAGTAGGTGGTCACCAGGACCCGGCGCCCCTGCCCGGCCAGGTTGGCGGCGCGGTGCATCGCCACGACCGTTTTCCCGGTTCCCGGGGGCCCCGTCACCTTCAGGGGTCCGCTGTACTGCCCGTACGCGGCCCTCGCCTGGTCCGGGTGCAGGAACGTCAGCCACTCGGTCCAGTCCGCCCGCAACACCCGTTCCAGCTCTTCGTCCCCCGTGATGACCACCAGGTCCCGGCGCGTGTCCGGGTGCTGTAGCGGGGACCTCGCCGCGGGGGGAGACGGCAATGGAACCGGTTTCTCTCCCCGCGCCACCGCGACGAGACGATCCCAGACGGCGTCCGGAACGACGTCGATCAACCGGACGAGGTCCTCCTCCCTCCACAGGCGCCTGACCGCAGGCAGCGCTTCCCGGGGAAGGCCGAGCCCGAGAAGTTCCTCGTCGGTCACCCCCGCGAACAGGGATGGCTCCGCCCCTGCCTCGCCGGCGGACGGTGTCACGACGCGTTCCTCGTACACCTCCCGCACGTGCACGATCTCGAACGCGCCCGTCCTGGGGTTGGTTCCCACGCGCCCAACCCGCGCCGCCCAGGAGTACGCCTCGTCGTGCTTCCCGACGTGCAGCACGACCCACGTCTCCCCCTCGCGGGCCAGGATCAGCCGGATGCCCCGGGAGACGCGGGCCGACCAGAGAGGCGAGGCGGAGTCGCGCTGCAAGCGCTCCACCTGGAGGCCGGGATGCCGGGGATCGTCCGCCAGCTTTTCGAGGGCCCGGTCGATGGCATCACGATCCGCCAACTTCCGGAAATTGCGAATCGCCTTTCGCGCACCTTTCGTGATCGCCAGTCCCACGGGTACCTCCCGCGACCAGGATGGAAGGAGGCGGCCACTCCCTGCGGGTAGATTCGATCTTACTCCAACGCGGTCCGGCTCCGCGGTCCCCCCGGCTTCTTTCCCGGCGAGGCAAGCCAGGGATCGGTCCTCCCTGCACGGCGGACGCAACCGGCGGGGAGCGTCGCCCGGGACGGGCTCGCGGACCGCGAACCCCGTGCGACGGGGTGACCGGCCGGGCCGGCGCAAAAATGGGGGCCGGCTCTACCTGTATAGACCTCGTTGGCGGGTCCGCCGGTACCTCACGGGGCGGGTTTCCTTCTCCAGCATTCCCTCGGACACGAGTCCTTCCAGGCAACGGCGGGCCATCTTGACGGGAATGTCCAGGTCCCGGGCAAGGTCCTCCTTGGTCACGCTGCCGCGGTCGTCGACGAGCTCGAGCGCGAGCGAGGCGAGCTGGTCCCGAAGCCGCTCGGCGCGGGATCGACCATCCTTCCCCGCCCCGATGACGAGGCCCGGTGTGTCCCCCGCGTGTTGCGCCGGCGATGTTCGCCCGGTGCCCCGTCCTTCTCGCCTCTCCGCCTCCCCCGTGCCTTCCAGGGGAAGGGGTAACGTGGCCCGCGCACCGTCCCCCGCCGCCCCCGCGGACCTCGACCGAAGCATGTCCCGGTACCAGGACTCCAGCGCCGCCGGACCGGAAGGAGCCGGCCATGCCCGCGCACCCCGCCGCAGGAGGGCGGTAATCCCGGCGGAGGGGCGGGCCGGTTTCCTGGCGTAGACGGGGACGAGTCGAAGCTTCTCGAGCTGTTCCACGGCACCCGACCAAGTGCCGCCCCGCTCCAGGCCGGTCTCCACGACCAGCGCCGCGTCGGCAAGGGCGTAGACGAGGCGGTTCCGCTGCATCGCCCGCCACGCCTGGAACGAGACCTGCGGAGGCCAGGGAGAGACCAGCACGAGGTTTTCCGCGGCAAGGTGGGGCCTCCAGTCGGCCCGGATTGCTGCCTGCCAGAGCGCGCACGGCAGGACCCCGACCGCCTTGCCGCCCGCCTCCAGGGCACCGAGCATGGCGGACCGGTCCACCCCCCTCGCGCCACCACTGACAACGGGGATCCCGGCCCCGGCGCAGTCCATGCCCGTTCGCTGCGCGTGCGCGAGGGTTTCCGGGCCCGCGTCCCGGGACCCGACGATCGCCAGGCCTCCCGCGTCCAGCAACGCCGAGGGGCCGACGCCCCAGGCCAAGAGCGGTGCCCGGTGCCCCAGGCGCTCCCGCCAACGGGAGGGATAACCGGGATCATCAATCCCGGCGACCCAGATCGCGCGGGACGCCCACCTCTCCACCTCGGTCGCCACCTCGAAATGCCGGTCCAGCAGGGCCCGGAGGCGGGGAAGGCCGAGCCGGAGTTCCTTCGCCGCTCCTTCCACCAGGTCGTCGCGGCCCTCGCGGAGACTCGCCAACCGGGAACCTTTCCGCCGCAACCAGGAGGCCAGGTCCCGGAACTCCCTCCCGTCAAGGGGCTTCACGCCTTCCCCCGCGCCCCGGACCGGCAGGAGCAACATCAAGGCCGCCAGGGTATCGGGGGAGGGTTTTTCACCCATCAGGACCTCCCCGCGTCCGCCAGCACGAGGGGCCAGACCGGTCCGCTCCCGTGGGATTGCAGGAGCCATGCCGCTACCGCCAGGGTCCACCGGGAGTCCACCATGTCATCCACGAGCAAGACGGGACTACCCGGCGGGGAATGGACCAGGCCCAGCGCACCATCGAGGTTCCTTGCCTGCTGCACGCTATTCAACATCTTCTTCTGTTCCGGGGTGTCCCTGAGTTTCCGGATGATCGGGTCGAACGGCAACCCGAGCAGCTCCGCGAGGCGCCGAGCGAAATCGGGAACCAGCCGCGGCCGCCGGAGGGACGGGACGCAGGTGACCCAGCGGGGAGCCGGGTGGGGATTCCATTTCTCGTACATGCGGGCACACGCCTCGACCAGCTCGTCGGCAAACCGGTCGTCCCCGTACTTCCCGGCGCGAACGAGCCTCCCCCAACCGGCCCCTCCCCACCGGCAGAGGGCCCGCCCCTCGCGGAACCTGTATTCCTCGGCGATGTTTCCCCGCACCCCGTAGTGCTCCAGTCCCGGTGTCGGCCACTTCTTCCGCGGCTCGATCGGAAGGTACCGCCCCCGGAGGAACTCCTCTGCCTCGACGCCGAGGCGGCACGGAGGGTCCGCAGGGAGGGGATCCCCCGGCGGAGGGGGCACGT
>CAZOTT010000157.1:0-5369 GCA_964582785.1 uncultured Acidobacteriota bacterium
GGGAGATCGGCCTCTACCTGGGGACGGTCCCGGAGGTGACCGACGTGGAGATCTACGCGGGCACCGCCGCGCCGTTCAACTTCAACGGCCTGATCCGGCACTACGACCTGCGCCGGGGGTCCAACGTGGCGGACCTCCAGGTCAACCTGCTGCCGAAGAAGCGGCGGGCGGCCCAGAGCCACGACATCGCCCGGCGGATCCGGCCGCGGATCGAGGAGATCGCGGAGAAGTACGGGGCCGCGGTCAAGATCGCGGAGATCCCGCCCGGGCCGCCGGTGATGGCGACGCTGGTGGCCGAGGTCTACGGCCCGGATCGGGAGCAGAGGATCGCGACCGCGCGGAAAATCCGGCAGATCTTCACCGAGACGGAGGGCGTCGTCGACGTGGACTGGCTGGTCGAGGCGCCCCAGGAGAAGGTCATCTTCGAGGTCGACCGGGAGAAGGCGGCCCTGCACGGGGTGCCGGCGGGGGCGGTGGCGAAGGCGCTGCGCCTGGCGCTGCACGGGGAGGACGCGGGGCTGCTGCACGACCCGGACGAGGTGGAGCCGGTGACGATCCGCCTGCGGCTGCCGCGGGCGGAACGGTCCAGCGTGGACGACCTGCGCGACGTGCGCCTGGCCTCGATGGCGGGCGGCCTGGTGCCGCTTTCGGAGCTGGTCCGGGTGAAGAAGACGGTGATCCCGGGGACCCGCTACCGGAAGAACCTGCTGCCGGTGGTGTACGTCATCGGGGACGTGGCGGGCCGGGAGGAGAGCCCGGTGTACGCCATCCTGAAGATGGCGGACCGGATCTCCCGGCTGAAGACCCCGGAAGGAACCACCGTCGAGCAGTTCTACACGACCCAGCCCTGGTCGACGGAAACCCCGGCGATGAAGTGGGACGGCGAGTGGCACATCACCTACGAGGTGTTCCGGGACCTGGGCATCTCCTTCGCCGTCGTGATGGTGCTGATCTACATGCTGATCATCGCCTGGTTCCAGCGGTTCCTCGTGCCTCTCGTGATGATGATCTCGATCCCGCTTTCCCTGGTGGGGATCCTGCCGGCCCACTGGCTGTACGGGGCGTTCTTCACCGCGACGTCGATGATCGGGTTCATCGCCCTCGCGGGGATCATGGTGCGCAACGGGGTCCTGCTGATCGACTTCGTCGACCTGGCGCTGGAGCGGGGGAAAACCTTCGGCGAGGCCCTCGTCGAGGGTGGTGCGGTGCGGTTCCGGCCGATCGTGCTGACCGCCATCGCCGTGATCGTCGGGTCGTTCGTGATCCTGTTCGACCCCATCTTCCAGGGACTGGCGATCTCGATGATCGCCGGCGCCGTGGCCGCGACCGTCCTCACGCTGGTCGTGGTGCCGGTCCTGCACTTCATGCTGGAAAAGCGGCAGCACCGGGACAACCTGCTGCCGGAGGACTGGAAGTAGCGTCCGGCCGGAGCCGGGAGGAGAGCGGACGATGAAGCTGCTCGTGATCACCTGCGCCAGCGAGCGCGTCGAGGAACTGCTGAAGATCATCGACGAGCACGAGGTGCACGCCTTCACGGAGATGCCCGGCCTGCGCGGGTCGGGCAAGACCGGGCGCCACATGGGCACCCGGGCCTTCCCCGGAACGGTGTCCCTGATCCTCACCGCCGTTTCCGCGAACAAGGCGGACGAACTGCTGGCGGCCCTCGAGGGGTACTCCCGTTCCTGCGCCCCGGGCGAAGGGCTGCGGGTGCTCGTGCTGCCGGTGGAACGGATGGTGTAGGGGAGACCGGGGGCGGCCACGGGCCGCCCCCGGTCGACGGCGAGGAGCGCCGGGACTACCAGACGCGGCAGCGTTCGCGCGGGTTCATCGGCGTGCCTTCCGCGCAACCGAACGCCTCGGCGAAGGCCGGGAGGTTCGAGAGGGGCCCGTTGACGCGGAAGCGCGGGGTGGAGTGGGGATCGACGGTCGCGGCGAGCTTCTCGTACTGGGGGGTGGCGACCGTGCACCAGGTCTGGGCGTAGGCGACGAAGAAGAGCTGGCGGGGCGTCAGGTCGAGGCCGGGCAGGCGGCCGTCGTCCCCGAGCCCGGACCAGGCGGCGTAGGAAAGCCGGATGCCGCCATTGTCGGCGAGGTTCTCGCCGAGGGTGAGCCGGCCGTCCAGGTGCACCCCGGGCTGCACCTCGTAGGCGGCGTACTGGTGCTCGATGCAGGCGGCGCGCTCCTCGAACGCGGCGGCCACGGAAGGAGTCCACCAGTCGGCCATCCTGCCCCGGGCATCGAACTTGCGTCCCTGGTCGTCGAAGCCGTGGGTCAGCTCGTGGCCCATCACCATCCCCATGCCGCCGTAGTTCATCGCGGCGGGGAAGTCCCGGTGGAAGAACGGCGGCTGGAGGATGCCCGCCGGGAAGACCATCTCGTTGGCGCTCGGGTTGTAGTAGGCGTTGACCGTGGGCGGGGTCATGTGCCATTCGCCGCGGTCCACCGGCCGGCCGATGCGGCGCACCTGGCGCGCGGTCTCGAACTTCCGGGCGGCGATCCCGGAGGCGAACCAGGAGTGGCGATCCACCGACAGGCCGTCGTAGGTCCGCCACCTGTCGGGATAGCCGACCTTGTTGACGATCGCGTGCAGCTTCTCCCGCGCCCGCCGGCGGGTCGGCTCGTCCATCCAGTCGAGTTCGTCCAGGTCGCGGTCGAAGGCGGCCTCGACGTTCGCGATCATCCGGCGGGCGATGTCGCGGCTCTCGCCGGCGAAGGCGCGCTCGACGAAGGCCCGGCCGAGGAGTTCCCCGAGCCCGCTGTCGACCGCCGCCACGCAGCGCTTCCAGCGGGGACGGATCTCCCGCTGCCCCGCGAGTGTCTTCCCGTAGAACTCGAAGGACGCCCGGACGAAGTCGCGCGGGAGGAGGTCGGAGAGCCCCTCGACGAGGTGGAACCGGAGGTAGGCGCGGAGAACCTCGAGGTCGGTCTCGAGCACCGCGTCCTGGAGAGCGGTGAAGAAGCCGGGCGTCGCGACGTTGATGTCCCGGACGTCCTCCCGGCCGACGCCCGCGAAGAAGGCGTCCCAGGGAAGCCGCGGAGCAAGCTTCTCCAGGCCGGCCCGGTCGATCTTGTGGTAGTTCTTGCGCGGGTCACGGAGCTCGCGGCGGGGTTTCGAGGCCCGGGCCAGCCGGGTCTCGAGGGCGACGATCGCGCCGGCGTGTTGCGCCGCCCTGTCTCCCGGCTCCCCCGCGAGGGTCAGCATCCGGGCGACGTGTTCCCGGTAGGCGGCGAGGATCTCCTTCTTCCCCGGGTCCAGGTAGTAGTCCCGGTCGGGGAGCCCGAGGCCTCCCTGGTAGAAGTGGGCGATGTAGAGGTCCGGGTTCGCGAAGTCGGGATCGACCCCGGCCGCGAAGAAGACGGGGGCGCCCACCTGGAACATCTCGCCGGCCAGGCGGAAGGCGGCCTCCGGGCCGTCCACGGCGTCGATCTTCCGCAGCCACGGTTCGAGGGGCGCCAGGCCCGCCCGCTCGATGGCGTCCTCGTCCATGCAGGCCGCCCAGTAGTCGCCGATCTTCCGCCGGCCGGCGTCGTCCCCCGGGTCGGCCGCGGCGGCCTCGAGGATCTCCCGCTCGAGGGCGAGGTTGCGCTCGGCGATCGCGGAGAATCCGCGGCCCCAGCGGGGACGGTCGGGGGGCAGCTTCGCGGAGGCCAGCCAGCCGCCGCAGGCGTAGCGGTAGAAGTCCCGGCACGGGTCGACCGACGGGTCGAGGGCGGCGCGGACCTCGGCGGCGATCCGCCCCGGCTGCAGGTGGTCTCCCGCGTCCCCGGCGGCGGGAGCCGGTTCGCGGCAGGCGAGGAGGAAACCGGCGGCCAGGGCCGCCGCGGCGGCGAGGAGAAGGGTGCGCTTCATCGTCGTGCTCCTTGGTCGGAAAGGCTTCCCGGTCAGGAGAGGAACAGGCCGCAGCCGGGGCAGCAGCCGTCATCTCCGGGAGGGTCGGTGCAGCCGCAGGCGGGGCAGGAAGCCGGCGTGTCTTCCGGTCCCGTTTCATCCGGGCCCGCCTCCGGCGCGATGCAGAGTACTTCCTCCGTCGGCAGGGAGGGCTCGTAGCCGTCGGCATAGAAGCGAACGGCCCGTTCCACGTCCTCGACGGCCACGAGCAGGTGCAGGGTCGGCCGGCAGGAGGAACAGGCGACCGCCGGGGGAGCGGCCGCGCAGGGGATGCGCGCGGTGGCCAGGGCGTCCCGCAGGTCCTCGATGCCGGCCGGGGACCCGGCGAAGCACGGCACGACCCGCCGGCCCTCCAGGAGCCGGGCCATCGACCGGGGATCGGCGAAGGGGTCGGCCTCGCCCGGGGGGACATCCACGAGGGGCACGTGGCAGCGGTGGCACTCGGCGGTGCCGTCGACGTAGTCCGCTCCGCAGGATGGACACCAGCGCATCGGGGAGCCTCCGTCGGGAAGGGGTCTCAGTAGGTACGCCGTCCGGGGAGCCGGCGCCACTCCTCGAGCAGGGCGAGGCACTCGTCCCGCAGGAAGTCCCCGTGGATCTCCACCGGGCTGCCCCCGAGGCGCTTCATCGTCTCGTTCGCGATCGCGAGCTCGTGGAACCCGAGCCGGGCCACGTCCTCGATCCGGGTTCCGCGGAAGATGGTCCCGATCCGGGCCCAGTGGATGGCGCCGAAACACATCGGGCAGGGCTCGGTCGTCGAGTAGATCACCGTGTCCGCGAGGAACGGCGTCCCCCGGGCGGCGCACGCCTGCCGGATCGCGACGATCTCCGCGTGGGCGGTGGCGTCCCCGCGCAGGACGGCGTTGTGGGCGACGGCGAGGACCTTCCCCGCGCCGTTCGCGATCACCGCTCCGAACGGGCCCCCCTCCCCCCGGCGCATTCCCTCCCGGGCGGCGTCGATCGCCCGCCGCATCAGCCGCGGGTCGGGATGGACCGGGACGCTCACCGGGTGAGCACCGCGCGGAAACGGACCTCGTTCCGCCGCAGCCGGTCGAGGGCGGAATTGACCTCCTCCATGGGGAAGGTTTCCACCGTCGCGGCGATCCCCCGCCGGGCGGCGAAGGAGAGCATCTCCCGCATCCGGGCCCGCCCGGCGATCTGGCTGCCCGAGACGGAGCGGTTGCCGAGGATCAGGGCGTCCACCGGGACGGCCACCTCCCCCGGGACCACGCCGACGAAGACCATCCGCCCCCGGGGGCGGACCGTCCGGGCCAGGGCCGGCCAGTCGAGGGCGACCGGCACCGTGACGAGCACCAGGTCGAACGCCCCCTTCGCGTCCCGCAGGGCATCGCCGTCCAGGAGGAGGAACTCCCCGGCCCCGAGTTCCCGGGCGGCCTCTTCCTTGGCCGGGGTATGCGAGACGGCGGTCACCCGGGCGCCGAGGGCGGCGGCGAAGCGGATCGCCAGGTGCCCGAGGCCG
>CAZOTT010000158.1:0-5248 GCA_964582785.1 uncultured Acidobacteriota bacterium
CACCCCTGCCGGCTTCTCCCGCTCGACGATCCCCAGCACGTCCTCCAGCGTGAGCGGTTCGAAATACAGCCGGTCCGAGGTGTCGTAGTCGGTGGAAACCGTCTCCGGGTTGCAGTTGACCATGATCGACTCGATGCCCGCCTCGCGCAGCGCGAACGAGGCGTGGCAGCAGCAGTAGTCGAACTCGATCCCCTGCCCGATGCGGTTCGGCCCGGAGCCGAGGATCAGGACCTTGCGCCGGTCTCCCGGGTCGGCCTCGCACTCCTCCTCCCACGTCGAGTAGAGATAGGGCGTGTGCGCCTCGAACTCCGCGGCGCAGGTGTCCACCCGCTTGTAGACGGGCCGCATCCCGAGCTCCCGTCGCCGGGCCCGCACCTCCTCCTCCCGGGCACCGAGGAGAACGGCCAGCTGCCGGTCGGAAAAGCCGTGTCGCTTCGCCTGCCAGAGCAGCTCCCGGGGGACGTCCGCCAGGGAGAAGGCCCGGAGGCGCCCCTCGATGGAGACCACCCGCTCGAGCTGGGCGAGGAACCACGGGTCCACCCCGGTGATCCGCGCGACCTTCTCCACCGACCAGCCCGCGAGGAGGGCATGCTTGATGTAGAACAGGCGCTCCCAGTTGGGCGTCTGGAGCCGCTCGTGCAGGCGGGCCGGATCGACGACCCGGGTGCCGTCGCCGCCGAGCCCGTACCGCCCCGTTTCCAGGCTCCGCAGCGCCTTCTGGAGCGCCTCGGGGAAGGTCCTCCCGATCGCCATCGCCTCCCCGACCGACTTCATCTGGGTCCCGAGGTCCGGCGCCGTGCGGGGGAACTTCTCGAAGGCCCAGCGCGGGACCTTGACGACGACGTAGTCGAGCGACGGCTCGAAGCTGGCGGGGGTCTCCCGGGTGATGTCGTTCGGGATCTCGTCCAGCGTGTAGCCCAGCGCCAGCAACGCGGCGATCTTCGCGATCGGGAAGCCGGTGGCCTTGGAGGCCAGCGCGGAGGAACGGGAGACCCGGGGGTTCATCTCGATCACCAGCAGGCGGCCGGTGCGGGGGTCGACCGCGAACTGGATGTTCGAGCCCCCCGTCTCCACCCCCACCGCCCGGATGATCGCCAGCGCCGCGTCCCGCATCCGCTGGTACTCCCGGTCGGTCAGCGTCTGCGCCGGGGCCACGGTGACCGAGTCGCCGGTATGCACTCCCATCGCGTCGAAGTTCTCGATGCTGCAGACGATGACCACGTTGTCGGCCCCGTCCCGCATCACCTCGAGCTCGTACTCCTTCCAGCCCAGGACCGACTCCTCGACCAGCACCTGCCCGATCGGGGAAAGGTCCAGTCCCCGCCGGACGATCCGACCGAACTCCTCGGCGTTCCACGCGATCCCCCCGCCGCTGCCGCCGAGGGTGAAGCTGGGACGGATCACCAGGGGATAGCCGATCTCGTCCCGCAGGCGCTCCGCCTCCTCGAGCCGGGTGGCGAAGCCTCCCCGCGGCATCTCCAGGCCCGCGGCCTCGACCGCCTCCCGGAACAGCTCCCGGTTCTCGCAGATCTCGACGGCCCGCCGGCTCACGCCGATCAGGCGGATCCCCAGCCGGTCGAGGGTCCCGCGCTCGTCCAGCTCCACCGCCAGGTTCAGGGCGGTCTGTCCGCCCACGGTCGGCAGGATCGCGTCGGGCCGTTCCCGCTCGAGGATGCGCTCCAGCGTCGGCGCGTCGAGGGGTTCCACGTAGGTCCGGTCGGCCAGTTCCGGGTCGGTCATGATCGTCGCCGGGTTGGAGTTGACGAGGATCGTGCGGACCCCCTCCCTCCGCAGCGCCTTGATCGCCTGGGTCCCGGAGTAGTCGAACTCGCAGGCCTGGCCGATGACGATCGGCCCGGAGCCGATCACCAGCACCTGCCGGATGTCGTCCCTTCGCGGCATCTTGCGGCCTCCCCGCGTTCCGCAAAAAGGAGCCGCCCCGCGGGGCGGCTCCGGCGGTCGTTCCGTCAGCGGGGGATCACTCCCCGCTCCCCGCCTTGTCCTCGCCGACGTCGGCGTCATCCGCCGTGGAGGGTTCCCCGGCGGAGTCCTTCCCGTCCCCGGCGCCGCTCTCGCCGGCCGGCGCCTCGTCGCCCGCGGGGGCCGCGGCGGCGGGCTCGGCCGACGCCTCCGGCCGGCGCTTCCGGCGCGGCTTCTCCTTCGACGTGGCGCCCGCCTCGACCAGCTCGATGATCGCCATCTCCGCACCGTCACCCCGGCGGGTCATCAGCCGGACGATGCGGGTGTACCCCCCGGGCCGCCCGGCGTAGCGCGGGGCGATCTCGTCGAAGAGGTGCCTGACCAGGGTGCGGTCCCGGAGTTCCCGCGCCACCAGCCGACGGTCGTGGACGGTGTCCCGGCGGGCCCTGGTGATCAGCTTCTCGGCATAGGACCGCAGTTCCTTCGCCTTCGGCAGGGTCGTGGTGATGCGCTCGTGCTGGAACAGCGCGGTCGCGAGGTTGCGCAGCAGCGCACGGCGGTGCTCCGTGGTCCGACCCAGCTTGCGGTGTGCCCAGCGGTGTCTCATCGTCGTCTCGCTCCCGGCATCAGCCCGCGGAACCCGACGTGGCGCCGAGGTCCATCCCGAGGCTGAGGTTCATTTCCGCGAGCAGCTCCTTGATCTCGTTGAGCGACTTGCGGCCGAAGTTCTTCGTCTTGAGCAGTTCCGCTTCCGTCTTTTGGACGAGGTCCCGGACCGTCTGGATCCCGGCGCTCTTCAGGCAGTTGTACGACCGGACGGACAGCTCCAGCTCGTCGATGGTGCGCTCCAGGTTGTCCAGCAGGGCGCTGTCCACCGTCTCGGTCACCTGGGCCTCCGGGATCACCTGCTCCTCGAAATTGATGTAGATCGCCAGGTGCTCCTTGAGCAGGCTCGCCGCGGTGGCCACCGCGTCCCGCGGGGTGACCGTCCTGTCGGTCCAGACCTCGAGGACCAGCTTGTCGTAGTCCGTCGAGCGGCCCACCCGCGCCGGCTCCACGGTGTAGTTGACCTTCCGGACCGGGGAATACAGGGCATCGATCGGGATGTACCCCAGGGCCAGGTCCTCGTCGAGGTTCTGGTCCGCGGGCACGTAACCCCGCCCCGGCTTGATCCGCAGCTCCATGTCGATCGACCCCTCGTCCGAGAGGTGGGCGATCACCCGCTCGGGGTCGAGGATCTCCACGTTGGCGTTCGTCTCGATGTCCCCGGCGGTCACCACCTTCGGTCCCCGGGCCACCAGCCGCAGGGTCTCCACCTTCGGCAGCGCCAGCTTCACGGGAATCTGCTTCAGGTTGAGGATGATGTCCGTGACATCCTCCGTGACGCCCGGGATCGACGAGAACTCGTGGAGAACCCCCTCCACCCGGATCGCCGTGATCGCGGCCCCCTCGATGGACGAGAGCAGGATCCGGCGCAGGGCGTTGCCGATCGTCGTCCCGAACCCCTTCTCGTAGGGCTGGGCCATGAACCTGCCGTAGGTGTCGTCGGTGGCGGGATCGACCTCCAGGAACCTCGGCTTCTGGAACTCCATGTCAGGTCCTCCGGCGCGCTGCGGAGCGCAGGCCTCACTTCGAGTAGAGCTCGACGATCAGGTTTTCCTGGATGGGCATCGTGATGTCCTCCCGCCGCGGCAGGTCCACCACCGTCCCCTTGAAGTTCTGCGCGTCCAGCTCGAGCCAGCGCGGGATTCCCCTGCCCTGGGCCGTGTCGAGGTTGCCCTGGATGATCGCGTTCCGGCGGCTCTTCTCCCGCAGCTCGATCACGTCACCCTGGCGCACCTGGTACGAGGGGATGTCCACCTTGTGCCCGTTCACCTGGAAGTGGCCGTGGTTCACGAGCTGCCGGGCCTGGGCCCGCGAGGACGCGAACCCGAGGCGGTAGACGACGTTGTCCAGGCGGCGTTCGAGGAAGGAGAGCAGGATCTCGCCGGTGACCCCCTTCTTCGCCGCCGCCCGCTGGAAGTAGAGGCGGAACTGGCGCTCCAGCACCCCGTAGATCCGCTTCACCTTCTGCTTCTCCCGGAGCTGGATGCCGTAGCCCTGCAGCTTGATGCGCCGCCGGCCGTGCTGGCCCGGCGCATAGTTGCGGCGCTTGATCGCGCACTTGTCCTTGAAGCAGCGCTCACCCTTGAGGAAGAGCTGCGAACCCTCGCGTCGGCAGAGCCGGCAGACCGGGCCGATGTAGCGTCCCATGACTCGGTACCTCCTGCGTCAGACCCGCCGGCGCTTCGGCGGACGGCAACCGTTGTGGGGAATCGGGGTGACGTCCTTGATCGACTTCACCTCGAGGCCCGCGGCCGCGAGGGCGCGGATGGAGGACTCCCGTCCCGCGCCCGGGCCCTGGACCTGCACCTCGACGGTGCGCACGCCGTGCTCGCGGGCCAGCTGGACCGCCTGCTGGGCGGCCATCTGCGCCGCGAACGGCGTCCCCTTGCGCGAACCCTTGAAGCCCGCCCTGCCGGCGCTCGACCAGGCGATCACGTTCCCCTGCGGGTCCGTGATCGTCACGATCGTGTTGTTGAAGGTCGCCTGGATGTGGGCGATGCCGTGGGGGACGTTCTTCCGTTCCCGCCGCCGGGGTCCCTTCCTGCCTCTACCCTTCGCCATCTCGTCTCATCTCCCGTCGGGTCGCCGTGCTACTTGCGGACCTTCTTCTTCCCGGCCACCGCCACGCGCGGTCCCTTCTTCGTGCGGGCATTGGTGTGGGTCCGCTGCCCGCGCACGGGCAGGCCCAACCGGTGACGGACACCGCGGTAGCAGTTGATCTCCATCAGCCGCTTGATGTCCATCTGGATGTTCTTCCGCAGGTCACCCTCGACCCGGCCCTCCTCCTGGATGATCTGCCGGATCGAGCGGACCTGCTCTTCCGTCAGGTCCTTGACCCGCACCTCCGGGGAGACCCGCGCCCGCTCGAGAATCTTCTTCGAGCGGGTCGGGCCGATCCCGAAGATGTAGGTCAGCGCCACGTCGATCCGCTTGTTCAGGGGAAGGTCCACACCCGCGATGCGTGCCATCGGTCGTCTCCCGTCAACCCTGCCGCTGCTTGTGCTTCGGGTTCTCGCAGATCACGCGGACCACGCCCTTCCGCTTCACGATCTTGCACTTGTCACAGATCTTCTTCACCGATGCCCGAACCTTCATGGGTCACCTCTTCCCGCGGGATCCCTACTTGTAGCGGTAGACGATCCGCCCGCGGTTCAGGTCGTAAGGCGAAAGCTCCACCAGCACCCGGTCGCCGGGAAGAATGCGGATGGAATGCTTGCGCATC
>CAZOTT010000159.1:0-5113 GCA_964582785.1 uncultured Acidobacteriota bacterium
GCCGGGTTCTGCGACAGGGTGGAGGTGACGATCCACGCGGACAACTCGGTGACCGTGGTTGACAACGGCCGGGGCATCCCCGTGGACGTCCACCAGGAGACCGGCCTGCCGGCGGCGCAGGTCGTCATGACCTACCTCCACGCCGGCGGAAAGTTCGGCAGCGGCGCGTACAAGGTTTCCGGCGGCCTGCACGGGGTCGGCGTGTCCGTGGTCAACGCCCTGTCCGAGATGCTCGAGCTGGAGATCCGGCGGGGGGGGAGGGTCTACCGTCAGGAGTACTCCCGGGGAGAGCCGGTCAGCGAGTTCCGGCAGGTCGGCGAGACGGACCGCCGGGGGACGAGGATCACCTTCCGGCCCGACCCGGAGATCTTCGAGACCCTGGACTTCTCCTACGAGGTCCTGGCCCAGCGCCTCCGCGAGCTGGCGTTTCTCAACCGGGGCGTGCGGATCCGCCTGCGGGACGAGCGGGAGACGAAGGTCCGGGAACAGGAGTTCTTCTACGAGGGAGGAATCGTCGAGTTCGTCGCCCACCTCAACCGCAACCGGGAGGTCCTCCACGAGCCCCCGGTTCACATCGAGGGGGAGCGCGGGGGGATCGTTGCCGAGATCGCCCTCCAGTACAACGATTCCTACCAAGAGGTCCTCTTTTCCTTCGCCAACTCGATCAACACGACGGAGGGAGGCACCCACCTGTCGGGGTTCCGGGCGGCGCTGACCCGGACGATCAACGCCTACATCGCCTCCAACCGGGAGAACCTGCCGAAGCAGATGCGCGACGTGACCCTCTCGGGGGACGACGTTCGCGAGGGGCTGACGGCCGTCGTCTCGGTGAAGGTTCCCGACCCCCAGTTCGAGGGCCAGACCAAGACGAAGCTGGGGAATTCCGACGTCCGGGGAGTGGTCGAGGCGCTGGTCAACGAGAAGCTGGCCGCGTGGCTCGAGGAGCACCCCGCCGAGGCGAAGAGGATCCTCTCCAAGGCGATCCAGGCCCGGGAGGCCCGGGAGGCCGCCCGCCGGGCCAGGGACCTGACCCGGCGCAAGGGGGTGCTGGAGTCGGGTTCCCTGCCGGGGAAGCTCGCCGACTGCCAGACCCGGGACCCGGCGGAGGCGGAGCTGTTCCTCGTCGAGGGGGACTCGGCGGGCGGATCGGCCAAGCAGGGACGGGACCGGCGGTTCCAGGCGATCCTCCCGCTCCGGGGCAAGATCCTCAACGTGGAGAAGGCCCGCTACGACAAGATGCTCTCCCACGAGGAGATCCGGACGATCATCACCGCCCTCGGGTGCGGGATCGGTGACGACTACGACATCTCCCGGCTCCGCTACCACAAGATCATCCTGATGACCGACGCGGACGTGGACGGGAGCCACATCCGGACCCTGCTGCTGACGTTCTTCTTCCGGCAGATGCGGGAACTGGTCGAGCGGGGCCACCTGTTCATCGCCCAGCCCCCCCTCTACAAGGTCCGCAAGGGCCGCCAGGAGATGTACCTCCAGGCGGACAAGGACCTGGACGAGTACCTGGTGCGGAAGGCCGCCGAGGAGCGGAGCGTCCAGCCGGCGGGGAGCGACCGGGAGTGGTCCGGCAACGCCCTCGTCGACCTGCTCGGGCAGCTCGTCGACTGGCGGAGGTACCTCGACGCCCTCGAGCGCCGGGGCTGGCCGCGGGTGGCGGTCGAGACCCTCCTCGCGGAGGGGATCGCCGTTCCCGAGGACTTCGCAGACGAGGAGAAGGTCGCGGTGATCGCCCGGCGCCTGGAGGAGCGGGGCCACCGGGTCCGGGGAATCGAGCCGGACCGGGAGCACGGGACCCGCTCCGTCCGGGCGGTGGACCTGGAGCGGGGTCACCGGGTCTACGTTCTCGGCGACGAGGTGGTGCTGACGGGGGAATACCGCCAGCTCCGGGCGCTCCACCCCCACCTGCGGGAGCTGGGGGAGGGGCCGGTCCTCGTGCGGGCCGACGGCCAGGTGACGGAACTGCCGGGCCGGGAGAAGCTGCTGGACCACCTGCTCGAGGCCGGGCGGAAGGGCGTCACGATCCAGCGGTACAAGGGGCTCGGCGAGATGAACCCGGAGCAGCTCTGGGAAACCACGATGGACCCGGCCCGGCGCCGCCTGCTGCAGGTCACCGTGGACGACTTCGTCGAGGCAGGCGAACTGTTCACCGTGCTGATGGGTGACGCCGTGGAGCCCCGCCGGCGGTTCATCGAGGAGAACGCCCTCGAGGTGAGGAACCTCGACGTCTGAGCCGGGGAAACGCCCCGCGAGAGGAAGGGAACCGATGGCAGAGAACGTCCAGGCCCTGCCGCCGCGCCCGGTAAGCATCGAGGACGAGATGCGGACCTCGTACCTCGACTACGCGATGTCCGTGATCATCGGCCGCGCGCTGCCGGACGTCCGCGACGGGCTGAAGCCGGTCCACCGGCGCGTCCTCTACGCCATGCACGCGGTGGGGAACACCTCCGACCGGCCCTACCGCAAGTCGGCGAAGACGGTGGGAGAGGTGATCGGGCGGTTCCATCCCCACGGGGACGCCGCGGTCTACGACACGATCGTCCGCATGGCCCAGGACTTCTCCCTCCGCTACCCGCTGATCGACGGGCAGGGGAACTTCGGGTCGGTCGACGGGGATCCGCCGGCGGCGATGCGGTACACCGAGATCCGCATGGCGCCCCTGGCGGAGCAGCTCCTCCGCGACATCGACAAGGAAACGGTCGATTTCCAGGACAACTACGACGGGACGGAAAAGGAACCCCGGGTCCTGCCCGCCGCCTTCCCCAACCTGCTGGCGAACGGGGCCGAGGGGATCGCCGTGGGGATGGCGACGAAGATCCCGCCCCACAACCTGGGCGAGCTGATCGACGCGGCGAAGCACCTGGTGAAGCACCCGGACTGCACGGTGGACGACCTCGTGGAGTTCGTCCAGGGGCCGGACTTCCCGACGGCGGGGATCATCCACGGGCGGGCGGGGATCCGGTCCGCCTACCGGACCGGCCGGGGCCGGATCCAGGTGCGGGGGCGGATCGAGTTCGAGGAGGGGACGCGGGGATCGCGGGACCGGCTGGTGATCACGGAGCTCCCGTTCCAGGTGAACAAGGTCCAGCTGATCGAGGAGATCGCGGGCCTCGTGCGGGACAAGCGCCTCGACGGGATCGCGGACATCCGGGACGAGTCGGACCGGGAGGGGATCCGGCTGGTCCTCGAGCTCCGGAAGGACGCGGTACCGAACGTCGTCATCAACCATCTCTACAAGCACACGAAGCTGCAGACGACGTTCGGGGCGATCTTCCTCGCCATCGTCCACGGTCGCCCGCGGGTCCTGGACCTGAAGCAGATGCTCGGGTACTACCTCGAGCATCGCCGCGAGGTGGTCGTCCGGCGGACCCAGTACCTGCTGCGGCAGGCGGAGGCCCGGGCCCACGTCCTCGAGGGGCTGAAGAAGGCCCTCGACCACCTGGACGCGATCATCGCCCTGATCCGGGGGAGCGAGTCCCCGGCCGCGGCGAAGCGGGGACTGGTCGAGCGGTTCGGCTTCACGGAGATCCAGGCCCAGGCGATCCTCGACATGAAGCTCCAGCGCCTGACCCAGCTCGAGCGGGAGAAGATCCTCGAGGAGCTGGCGGACCTGCTGGGGAAGATCGAGTACTACCGCCGCGTCCTCGGCTCGACGGAGATGGTCGACGGGATCGTCGTCGAGGAACTGGAGGAGGTCCGGCAGAAGTTCGCGGACGAGCGCCGGACGGAGATCGTCGAGGACGAGGGGGAGATCGCCACCCTCGACATGATCCCGGAAGAGCAGGTCGTGGTCAGCCTTTCCCACCGGGGGTACGTCAAGCGGACCTCCCTCGAGGAGTACCGGTCCCAGGGCCGGGGAGGCGTCGGCACGAAGGGAATGGCCGGGAAGGAGGACGACTTCCTGACCAAGGTGCGCATCGCCTCGACCCACGACGACAGCCTCTGGTTCACCTCGAGCGGCAAGGTCTACCGGCTCCCGGTCTGGCGGCTGCCCGAGGCCTCCCGCAGCGCCCGGGGCAAGGCGATCGTCAACCTGCTGAACCTCGCCCCCGGGGAGACCGTCCAGGGCTTCCTCGCCATCGACCGGGAGACCTTCGAGGCGGGGGAGCGGTACATCGTGACGATGACCGCCCGGGGGAAGGTGAAGCGGACCGCCCTCTCGGAGTACCGGAACATCCGGGTGAACGGCCTGATTGCCCTGACCCTCGAGGAGGGGGACGAGCTGATCGCGGTCCGGCTGGTGCGGGAGACGGACCACCTGTTCCTCGCCACCCGCCTCGGCATGTCCGCCCGCTTCCCGGTCACCGAGGTCCGGGCCATGGGCCGGACCGCGGCGGGGGTGCGGGGGATCAAGCTCCGGGAAGGAGACCGGGTGATGAGCGGCTCGGTCCTCAAGCCCGGGGACCACGTCCTGGCGGTGACGACCCGCGGCTACGGCAAGCGGACGCCGGAGGCCGAGTACCCGGTTAAGCACCGGGACGTCTACGGGGTGATCAACCAGAAGGTGACGGCGAAGACCGGCAAGGTCGTCGCGGCGATCCCGGTGCGCGACGGGGACGAGATCATCGTCGCCTCCCGGGGCGGCCAGGTGATCCGGACGCCGGTCAGCGAGATCAGCGAGATGGGACGCTCGACCCAGGGGGTCCGGATCATCCGCCTGCGCGGCGCCGACGACGAGGTCGTCTCCCTCGCCCGCAACCGGGCCCTCTGACGGGACGCGCCCGGCCGCCCACCGGGCCGGCGGGTGGGCCGGCCGCGGTTTCGCCCGGTGGCCCGCGGCTCCCCCTGTGGATCCTGCCTTCTTCGCCCCGTCCGGCGGCCGACGGGTCTCCGTATCTCCCGCGCCCCGCCCGGGCCGTCGTCAACGCGGGGGTTGGCACTGCCGTTGCGTCACATCCCTCCTCCTTCCGTCACCCCGACCCGCACATCCCCCCCGTGAATGTCCCCACCGGGAGGTCCCACGCCGCCTCGCGCGGACCGGGAGTCGGCGGCGGCTCCGGCGCGCAGGGCCGTAACCTGGTGGAGTAATGGGGGTTGCGTTCAAGCTGCCCCGCCGGCCCCGGTTCGTGCGGGGTGCCACGCGGGCCGGGAAGGGGACACT
>CAZOTT010000160.1:0-5060 GCA_964582785.1 uncultured Acidobacteriota bacterium
GCCGGCCTCGGGGAGGCCGGCAACCCGTTCGTGCGCCTCGCGGAGCGGGGACGGGCCGCGGTCGCCGGGCCGGGGGCCCCGGCCTGGCTCTCGTGGCTCGCCGGCCGGCCCGGGGCGCGTGCCCGGGAGCGGACCGTCCTCGAGAGGATCTCGCGGGAACTCTCCCCGCGGGCGGGCCGGAAGGCGCCGCGCACCGCCGCCCGGCGGAGGCTCCGGGAAGCCTTGGCCGCCGGGCTGGTCGAGCTGCTGGAGGAACCCCCGCGGGCCCGGGGCGCTCCCGGGCGGCGCCGGGTGGTCGCGCCGGCCCCCGCGCTCCGGCAGGCCGGCATCCCGGACGTCCCGGGCCTGACCCCCGCCCGTCGCCGGGTCCTGGCCGCGTCCCTCGCGGGGCCCCCGCGGCCGGCGGCCGCCCTAGCCCGGGACGCCGGCTGCGGGCCGGGCGTGGTCCGGGCGCTGGTGGAGGCGGGCCTGCTCGAGGTCCGGGAAGAGGAGCTCCCGGTGCCCGGCCTGCCGGAGGCGCTCCTGCCGGTGGACCGGCCCGGTCGCCTGACCACGGACCAGGAGCGGGCCCTCGCCGCCATCCTGCCCCGCCTCGACGCGGGGGAGTTCCACGGCTTCCTGCTCCACGGCATCACCGGCTCGGGGAAGACGGAGGTCTACCTGCGGGCGGCGGAGCACGCCCTCGCCCTGGGCCGGGGCGTCGTCATCCTGGTCCCGGAGATCGGCCTGACGCCGGGCCTGGCCCGGGCCCTTGGGGAGCGGCTGGGGAGGGAGATCGCGGTCCTTCACAGCGGGATGGGGGACCGGCGGCGGCTCGCCGCCTGGGAGCGGGTGCGGCGGGGAGAGGTGCGGGTGGCGGTGGGCGCCCGCTCGGCCCTCTTCGCCCCCCTCGAGGGGGTCGGCCTGGTCGTGGTCGACGAGGAGCACGACCCGGGCTACAAGCAGGAGGAAACCCCCCGGTACCACGCCCGGGACCTGGCCCTGCGGCGGGGGCGGGAGGCGGGCGCCGTCGTCGTCCTCGGGTCGGCCACCCCCTCGATGGAGGCCTGGCACTGGGCGGAGGAAGGGCACCTCGAGCTGCTCGAGCTGCCGGAGCGGGTGGGGGAGGGCCGGCTGGCCGCCGCGGAACTGGTGGACATGCGGCGGGAGTTCCGCGAGACCGGCAGCGAGGCCCCCCTTTCCCGGCGCCTCGTGTCCCTGCTCGAGGAGACCTTGGGGAGGGGCGAGCAGGCGATGGTCCTGCGCAACCGCCGCGGCTGGTCGGGGGCGGTCCTCTGCCGGTCCTGCGGGGAGGCGATCGGTTGCCCCCGCTGTTCCATCGCCCTTACCTGGCACCGGGCCGCGGGCCGGCTCCGCTGCCACTACTGCGGGTTCTCCACCGGCCGGCCCGCCGCGTGCCCCTCGTGCGGCTCTCCCCACCTGGCGGACGTCGGGACCGGCACCGAGAAGGTCGAGGACCTGGTCCGGCGGCGCTTCCCGGGCGCCCGGGTCGAGCGGCTCGACCGGGACACGGCCCGCAGCCCGCGCCGCCTCGCCGGGCTGCTGGAGCGGTTCTCCCGGGGGGAGATCGACGTGCTGGTGGGGACGCAGATGATCGCCAAGGGGCACCACTTTCCCCGGGTGACGCTGGTCGGGGTGGTGTCCGCCGACGCGATCCTGCGGCTGCCGGACTTCCGGGCGGGGGAGCGGACCTTCCAGCTTCTCGCCCAGGTGGCGGGCCGGGCCGGGCGGGGGGAACTGCCGGGCCGGGTCGTCATCCAGGCGTTCCGGCCGGATCACCCGGCCCTCGCCGCGGCCCGGGACCAGGACTTCCGGTCCTTCGCGGAGCGGGAACTGGCCGCCCGCCGGGTGCTCCGCGCCCCGCCGGTGGCCGCCTTCGCCAACGTGCTCGTCCGGCACCGGGACCGGGACCGGGCCCTCGAGCTGGGGGGACGGGTGGCGGAGCTGATCCGGGAACGGGGGGAGGGGTACGTCACGGTCCTCGGTCCGACCCTGGCGCCCCTCGCCCGGATCCGGGAGCGGTGGCGGGTCCAGCTGATCGTGCGCGCGTCCCGGCGCCGTCGGCTGGTGGACTCCCTGTGGGCCGCCGTCCGGGAGCTCGCCCCCGGCCCCCCCGGGTCCCTGCCCGGCTGGCTCGTCGTCGACGTGGACCCGGTCCAGCTTCTCTGACGGGCCCCGCGGTGCAGGGACGGACGGGGGGAGGGGGCCCGTCCGGAAGGACCGGCGGGTGGGGGTGCTATGCTGAAATCCGTCATCTCCCGGTTGGGGGGAGTTCGCCGAAGCCACGGGATGGATCGGTCGGGAGAGGAAGGAGGCCCCGATGACAGAGGGCGTGGAAACGGTGTTCGCGGTGGGCGCCTGGGTCCTCGCCTGGTTCCTGAGGATCGGTTTCCTGTTCCTGCTCCTCCGGCTGACCCTCGCGGGCGCCGAACGGTTCCTGGGGCGTGCCCCCGACGATCCCACCCGTGAGGGGGCCCGGCGGGAGCTGCTGCGGCGGGGCCTGGCGGCCCTTCTGGCAGGTGGGCTGGCCGTCGCCGCCTCCCTGGTCCTGGCGGCCGTCGGCGTGGTCACGGAACTGAACCCGGAGATTGCCTGGCGGTGGTGGGTGAGTGAAGTGGGCTCGCTCGCACTGCTGACCTTCCTGTTGCCCCCCGTCATCCTCGTGACCGCGGTCCGGGCCCTCGCCGTCCGGGCCGAGGAAAAGCGGAGCCTGCGGCTGGCGGGCTGCGGGGAAGGAACGGAGCTGGAACGGGTCGAAGTGGTCTGCTGGGCGCTCTGGAAGGGCCTGCTCACCGGGGTCGTGGTGCTGGTCTCCCTTCTTGTCCTGGCCCAGCTGACCTACCCGGTTCCGGGGATGGGGTTCGCCATCGTGGGCGCCCCGCTGGCGGGGCTCGTGCGGGCGGCCACCTTCTACCGGGCCGAGATGGAAACGGAGAACCGCTGGCGGCAGCTGGAGGAGGGCGCTCCCGATCCTGCCTGATCCCCGGCGGCTTTCTTCGCCTGCGGGGACCGGGCCGGGCGGCTGGGGGCTCCCGGCCTCCGGGAGTACCATGAAGGAGGGGTGGGTGGGGGGCCGATGCCGGCGCCGCCGGGTCCGGCGCGCCGGGGAGGATCTGCCATGTGGCCCGGTACCCGCAGACTTCCGTTCGCTTCCTGGTTGTGCCTCGCGGGGCTGCTCGTCGCCGCGGGTTGCGGGACCCTGCCCCGGGAGCCCGGCTACGGCGCGCGGCTGACGCCGTTCAGCTTCCTCGAGGAAACGGACCGGGTCCTGTTCGCCGTCGACACGGAGGCGACGCGTTACCGGGAGGACCAGCCGTTCGTCCCGTTCGCGGTGGCCGTCGCGAACAGGGGGATGCCGCGCCTGACGATCACGCGCAGTTCCTTCACCCTGGTGGACGGGCAGGGGCGGGAATACCGGATGGCCTCCATCCCGGAGGTGAAGCGGCTCGCGTCCCTGGTGATCTACGACCTGAAGCTCTCGTCCGGGTTCCTCTCGGCGTTCTTCACCCGCTGTTCGTCCTGGCCGCGGGTGCCCGCGGTGTTCTTCCCCCTGCAGGTGACCGAGGGGGAGTACCAGTCGCGGGCCGTGGTGAACGACCGGGTGGAGCTGCATCCCCGCTCCTGGATGTTCGACGTGATCTACTTTCCCCACCCGCGGGGGAAACTGGTCGGCGAGAGCTTCACGGTGCGCTTCCGGACCGTGGAGATGCGCGAGCCGATCGAGGTCCGCGTCCGGGTGAAGAAACCCTGAGGGGGCCGGCGAGGTGGGTTTTCTCGCCCCCGTGCGGAGCCTGGTCTACGGCGTGACCGACCCGGAGCAGGCCGCGGAGGCGGCGCGGCTGGGGGTGGGCGGCGTGATCCTCCACGTGGGCGAGGGAGATCCGCCCCGCCTGTCCGCGGAACGGGCGGCGGAGGTTGCCGCCGCCCTGCCGCCCCTCGTCCTCCGGCTTGCCGTCGTGGACCCCGGCCGTTCCCTCCCACCGGGGTTCGCCGGGGCGGTGACCAACCCGGTCCAGGCGCGCCCCGCCGGGGCCGGGGTTCGCGTCGTCCGCCTCGCCCACGGCCGGGCGGACCCGGACCAGGTACCGGCCGACGCCGAGGCCGCCTGGGTCCGACCGCGGCCGCGGGGCAGCGCCTCCGCCACGCGGTACGACTGGGAGCGGCTCGGGCGTCTCGGCCTGCTCCTGCCGCTGCTCCTCGAGGTGCCGGACGGGGCGGGCGGCGTGGAGCCGGTGGTCCGCCTCGGACGTCCCCACGGCGTCGTCTTCGCGGACGCGGTCCGCTTCGGCCCCGGGGTCGTCGACCTGGACGCCCTGGAGCGGTGCCTCGCGGTCGTCGCCCGCCTGAACAAGCTGGCCCTTTCGGGCTGAGCGCTCCCGGCGGCGCGCGGGGATCCGCCGGGGGGATGCTCCCTCCGCCGCGCCGGGATGGGGAGGCCCCGCGCCAGGGGGTGGGACGCGGGGCCTCCGGCCGTTCGAGGATGAAGCGGCTCCCGGTCAGGGACAGGAGCCTCCCAGCTGCTGGGGCAGGTCGCACTCGCCGAGGCCGCTCGCCTCGGGGCGTTCGTGGTCGGACCCTTCCCGGTGGTCCTTCCCGTAGGAGCCCTCGACGTCGTCTGCCTGGCCGACGACGACGAAGTAGAACATCTCGCCGGGGTCCGGGTCTCCCGGGTCGAAGGTCGCGCGTCCCGTCGTCCCCCGGTGGCAGGCGACGTCCGTCCACGAGACCCCGCCCGCGAGGGGAGAGCGGCCCCAGTAGATGGCGTGGTCGGTCGCCCCGCAGGCGGGCAGGAAGTCGACGACGAGCCCGGTGCCCCCGTCGTCCGCCCGGGTCACCAGCAGCGGGTCCCCGGGAGGGGACGCTTCCTGGGGGTTCGGGGGCAGGCCGGAGTCGCACTCGGAGGGGACCCAGGCGTTCGTCACCGTGATGTCGTCCACCCACCAGCCCGCCTTCGTCACGCCGCCGTCGCTGGAGATGCGGAAGCGCAG
The DNA here is from genome assembly GCA_964582785.1 of uncultured Acidobacteriota bacterium. Classification (GTDB taxonomy): domain Bacteria; phylum Acidobacteriota; class Polarisedimenticolia; order J045; family J045; genus JAMOQA01. The sequence continues at coordinate 4,989 of CAZOTT010000160.1, forward strand.
CTTCACCTCGCTGCCCGCGTAGGCGGAAAGGTCTCCCGTCCACGGGCTGTCCGTGTACCGGGGATCCGCGTT
>CAZOTT010000161.1:0-4980 GCA_964582785.1 uncultured Acidobacteriota bacterium
AGAAGTCTTCCGAGACAGGCCGCTCCCCCCGGAAAGCCGTCCGCGCCCGGTGGTGACGAGAGTACCGACCCGGGCGCATCGAGAGGTGCTGCCTCGCGAAGGCGCGCCGCCGGGGAGCGAGGGAACACCAGGGGAACGGCCGGTGCGGGACGGGGAGGTCCTGCCCGGCCGGCCGGTGGCAGCGGTACCCGTGAGAGGTCGGGGGGAAGCGGCAGGGCATCGTTCGTGTCCTACGTGGCGGTGAGTCCGGAGAACGAGGAGCCGGATCCCGACGGGCTGGAACGGGAGGAGCGGTTGGCGATCGAGGAAGAGGCCATCAGGCTCGTCCTGGAAAGGGAACCCTGCCTGCGGCGGACCGCCCCCACCAACCCCGGCTTCGACCTCCTTGAACCCGGCGACGACGGAGTTCCCGTTCGGTGGGTAGAGGTCAAGGGCATGACCGCCGACCTTTCCCGCCGGCCCGTGGGCCTGTCGCGGGCACAATTCGAGGAGGCACGGCGGCGCGGGGAACGCTACTGGCTGTACGTCGTGGAGCAGGTGGGAACGCCGGCGAGGACACGGGTCGTGCGAATCCAGGACCCGGCCGGGAAGGCCCGGACCTTCACCTTCGACCACGGCTGGACCAGCGTGGCAGAGATCGACTGACCGCTCGGCGCGACGCAACTGGAAGGCTCCGTGGGGCGGCCGACCTTGCCGGCCTGGTCCCCTCCAGCGGCCACGGGGACGTGGTCCGGTTCGTTGCCGAGGCGGCCTCGATCGCGGCCCGGGGGACCGGGCGCCGAGGGAAAGACACCCCGAGGATCCCCCCAGGCCCGGCGGGATACCGGGCCAGGAAGGGGACGGGAGAGGTGTAGCACCGGGGGTTGACTTGCGGTCGCGGGGTGGAGTAAGAAACGCGACCGTGTGCCGAGAGATGGACTTCGTGGGTGCAGGAGCGATGGCACAGGGTGCGTCCGGTACCGGTTCTCCAGCGCGGGGAGCGGAGAGTCGCGCGTCCGTCCTCCTTCGGGGGAAGTGCGAATCCGCCTTCCCGGGGGTAGTCCGACATGACGGGTAATGGCAGGGATCCCTGGGCGATCAAGCTCGCGGCCTGGCTGCACGACCCGGCGGAGAAGGCCATGATCCTCCTGCGGGCCGACCACGAGCGGGACGGCTCCATCGCCCGCCTGCGGGAGAGCCTGTTGCCGGGAGAGGTCGACGGGCGGGTTGAGCAGCTGGTTCGCATCGCGGACCACTGGGCGTCGGCCGCGGATCGGCCCGCGCTCCCGGTCCCCCGGGATGCCGATCTCCAGCGGGCGTACCAGGTGCGGTTCTGGGGGCGGGAAGGGGGGGTGCTGATCCACCCGCTGGACGGCACGCCCTACCACTTGTGGGACCTGTACACCGCCCCCGCGGACCAGATCACGGGCGGGGTGCTCGAGGAGTTGATCCCACTCCTGGAGGGGCTGGGCACGGAGGACCCCCGCCGGGCATTCCTCGCGCTATGGCGCCTGGCCCCGGAGCGGGCTCCCGGGGGTTTCGGCGCACTCTGGCGGCTGCTGCCGGCGGACACGCGGATCCCGGACCACTCGATCTGGGACCACCTGTCCTTGACCTCGGCCTTCGCGGGGGCGATGGCGGGAGACCCGGGAGGCAGCCCGGCGCTGCTGCTCGTGTCCCTCGGCCCCGTCCAGTCGTTCATCGCCCAGTCCCGGTCCACCTCGGACCTGTGGGCCGGGTCCCACCTCCTGTCGAGCCTGGCCTGGGAGGCGATGAAGGTGGTGGCGGAGCGGTGCGGCCCCGACGCGGTGATCTTCCCGAACCTGTGGGGAGTACCGCTGGTGGACCTGTGGTTGGAAGAGCGCGGGGTGCCGTTCCCAGACAAGGAGAAGGGTGGGCCCGCGTGGAAACAGTCCGTTTCCGACGCCAATCCCCTCTTCCAGGCTGCCCTGCCGAACCGGTTCGTGGCGCTCGTGCCCGCCGCCCAGGCGGGAGACCTCGCGGCCCGGGTCCGGGAGGCGGTCCGGGAACGGGCCCGCGACTGGGCGCTCCAGGCCGCCCGGCGCCTGCTGCAGCAGGCCGGGAGCAACGAGCCCCTGTCGGCAGGGCTCGCCCGCCAGGTCGAGGGACAGGTCGCGGACTTTCCCGAGGTTCAGTGGGCGATCGTGCCGTTCGAGGGGCTGGTCCGCTGGGAGGTGGAGCCCGCCAGGAAGGGGATCCGGACCACGCTCCGGGAGACGGCCGGCCTGGAGCAGGCGCTGGGGCTGTTCCATCCCCCCGGGCAGGCCCCCGGCTTCCTCGGGAGCGAGCCGTGGAAGATCCTCCGGGAAGCGATCGAGGGAGACGGCCTCGTCTACGTTCCGAACCCGGGGGCCCTCTACCCGGCGTTCTACGAGCTCCTGGACCGGCTCGGGGCCGCGGCGAAGGCCGCGCGCCCCTTCCGGCAGGTCTCCGAGGAGGGGTACCGCTGCACGCTCTGCGGCGAACGGGAATGGCTGCGCGGTCCCGAGGACGAGGCCCTGCGGGACGCCCCCCCCGGCCGAAGGGGCAAGACGCTGTGGACCCGGGTGGCGGAAAGGCGGCGGGCGTGGGCCCGCCCCGGCGAGCACCTCTGTGCCCTGTGCGCCCTCAAGCGAACCTGGCCCGCCCTCTTCAGCGACCGGGTGGCGGGCGCGCTGGGCGAGAAGCCCGGTCGCTACGTCGTCTCGACCCACACCATGGCGCTGGCCCGTGACCTGCTCGACGCGTCCCGGAAGAGCCTCGAGGTCCCGGAAACCCTGGTCGGGAGGCTCGAGCAGGCCGAGCGGGTCGCCCTTCCGCTCAAGGTCCACCGGGCCCTGTCCGGGCCGCCCGGAGACGCGGGCACGCTCCTGGGGAAGATTCCCTCGCTGCTGGACGAGGCGACCGAGGAGGAACGGCCCGCCCTGGTGGAGACGGTCAGCCGGTTCCTGGGCCACCGTCCCGAGGCGTACTACGCCCTCCTGCTCTTCGACGGCGACCGCATGGGGGCGTGGATCTCCGGCACGGACGAAAGGCTGTCCCTGCGGTTCGAGGACTCGTGGCACCCGGACGTGGTCCGGGTCCTGCGGGAAAGGGCCGCGGGCGACGGAAGGGTGGCGCGTTACCTGGAAACCGCCCGGCCTGCCTCCCCGGGCCGGCACGTTTCGATCTCCAGCGCCCTGAACGGCTTTTCCCTCCACGTGGCCCGCTGGGTCGTGGAGGACCTGTTCTGCGGCAAGCTGATCTACTCCGGCGGAGACGACGTCCTCGCCATGCTGCCCGTGGACGACGTGCTGCCCTGCCTGCTGGTCCTGCGGGGCGCCTATTCCGGCGAGGTGCCGGAGGGCGAGGTGCGGCTGCTGGCGGACACGGGCGAGGTACCGGGCGACCTGCCCCGTCGCATCGCCAGGGGTCACGTGCGCCTGCCGGGGGATCCCGAACGTCTGGTCCGGATGATGGGCCACCTGGCCACCGCCTCGGCGGGAGTCGTGATCGCCCACCACCAGGCCCCGCTCCGGGCCGTCCTGCGGGAGGCCCGGGCCGCCGAGCGGCGGGCCAAGGAGGAGGGCGGCCGCAACGCGTTCTCGATCTCCCTCGTCAAGAGGGCCGGGGGGGCGACCCACTTCACGGCCGGGTTCGGTTTCGGCGGGCCGGGTGCCCCGGCGAACGCCGGCGCCCCTGCCCTCGGCGTCCTCCTTGGCCTGCGGAACGCGCTGGCGACCCCGGGCGTTTCCCGCCGGGCCGTCTACCACGTGCTGTCCTGGCTCGAGGGAGTGCCCACCGGCCCCGGGGAAGGACTCTCCGAGGAGGACTACCGGGAGCTCCTGGGACGCAACATCGCCTGGCAGCTCCGCCGACAGGGGGTCCGGGACGAGAACTCGTTCCCTCCCGGGCACGCCGAGATGCTGGCAGGGCGCCTCGTGGATGCCTCGTTCCGGGAGACGACCCGGCGGAAGACGAAGCTCGACCACCCGCGTTTCCTGGCCGGCCTCCTGGTCGTGGCGGAGTTCCTGGCCCGGGAGGGCCGGGCCGTGTCCCCGGGCGCGGAACGGCCTGTCGGCGCCCGGGAAGGGGAGGGAGCATGATCGCCTGGCGCGTGATCCGGCCCCTCGACGTGCTCTTCCTGCGGGGCAACCAACTCTTCGGCGAACCCGGGGACCACGCCGAGGCGACGATGCCGCCGTGGCCGAGCGTGTTCGCGGGGGCGATCCGGTCGAGAATGCTCGTGGATGCGGGGGTCGACCTGGGCCGCTTCACCGACGAGCATGCCGACCCACCCGGCCGCCTCGCCGAGGTCCTCGGGACGCCCACCGAGCCCGGGTCCTTCCGGCTGGCGGGAATGGCCCTCCTGCGCCCGCCCGCGGGAGAGGAACCCCCCGAGCCGGTCTATCCCTTGCCGGCCGACGTGGTGGTCCTGCCGGGGGAGGACCCCGAAGGACCGCCCCGGGTCCACCGGTTCGTGCCCGGGCAGCTTCCGGAGGGACTGGAATGCTCGTCGCCCCTGCCCCTCGTGCCGATCCTGCGGAGCGGGAGCCCGGCCAAGCCGCGGGGAGGGTACTACCTGTCCGCAAGGGGACTGGGAGCCTGGGCCCGGGGGGGGATCCCGACGGCCGGGGATCTCGTTCCCCGGGACGACCTCTGGCGCACGGATGCCCGCCTGGGGATCGCCCGCGACCGCGGTTCCGGAACGGCGGTCGAGGGTGGCCTCTACACCTCCGTCGCGGTGTCGCCGCGGCCGGGAGGCGGGTTCCTGGTCGGGGTGGAGGGGGTGCCGGGGGACCTGCTTCCCTCGTCGGGCCTCCTGCGCCTCGGCGGGGACGGCCGGGGGGCGGAGATCGCCCCCTGGGACGGGAGGGCCCCGGAGTTGCCGCAGATCGGCGAGGGGGAGCCTTTCGGCCTGTACCTGGAGACTCCGGGGCTCTTCCCCAGGGGCTGGCTGCCGCCGGGAGTCGACCCGGAAACCTTGGTCCTTGAGGCGGAGGGACTGCAGGCGCGACTCGC
>CAZOTT010000162.1:0-4926 GCA_964582785.1 uncultured Acidobacteriota bacterium
ACCAGCAGCGCCCGGGCCGCCCACGACGGGTCCGCCGGCCCGGTCTCGTAGTCGACGATCTTCCGGAACACCTCCTCGGCCTCGGCCACGTCGTGGGCGGGAATCCGCCCGACCACCGCGTCGGGCAGCTCGTCCTCGCCGATCACGGCGGTGAACCAGGTGTCCGAGGGATAGTGGCCGAACTGGCTGTTGGAGGAGATGTCGTGCATGTAGGTCGGCACCCGCTCCCGGGGCGGATCGAACCCGTAGGCGTTCTTGTAGTCCCAGGAGCTGTCCCCCACGAGGACGACGTAGGAGGGCGCGGGGGACCAGTGCTCGAGGGTCCAGCGGACGAAGTCCCGGATCGCCTGGGGGTCCTTGATCCCGTACGAGAACTCGTCGTAGACGTCCTGGACATCGACCACCGCGGTAGCCAGGCCCTGGTCCTCCCGGTGGTGACGCAACCGGTCGAGCTGGGAACCGGAAGACGTGTCCAGGAGGGGTCTCCACCCGATCACCAGCCAGTCGGCGCCGAGACCGTCCCCCTTGAGGGAGTCCCCGAGGGCGGCGTCCAGGCTCGAGGGGGGCGTGTCCTCCCGGACGCCCGGCACCAGGAAGCCGTCGCCGGCGGCCGCGGCGAAGCGCCGGGTGGCCGGCAGGCCGCTGTCCTCGTCGACCTCGAAGCGGTTCTCCCCGGCGGTCCAGGTCACGCCCCGAACCCGGCGGGGCAGGGCCAGTTCCATCCCCGCGGGGGAGACGGTGGTGCGGGTGACCTCCCAGACCTCGGCCGGGCCCGAGAAGCCGGCCAGGTGCGCCTCCCGGTTCCCGTTCCCCAGCGGGAACAGGAGGCGGTCCCCGGCGGCCTCGTACCGGCGGTCGTAGTCGATCTCCACCCAGTTGACCGCCACCTCGTCCAGGGTGATGTCCTGCCCGTTCTCGTTCCGCCCGAGGGGCAGCCGCACCGTCACCGTGGTCGTCGGGCCCAGGGGCTGCCCGGGAGTGAAGCGGATCTCCGGGCTGTCCACCCCCTGGGTGAAGACCACGTACCCGTCCCAGTCCGCCGTGTCCCGGGAGACCCCGTCGACGAGCAGCTCCGTCCGGTGGTAGTTGTCCTGGTACTTGAACCCGAGCTGCCGGACCCGCAGGACCACGTCGCCGCCGGCGTGCCCCGGGGTGTCCACCACCTGGTCGAGCTCGGCCGGTGAACCGCTCGCGACCAGGAACGGGTCCACGTACCAGTGGTCCACCCCGTCGTGGGGCACGAACCCCTGGAACTTCTCGTCCTCCTCGTGGTGAACCGTTTCCCGGAAGGTGGCCGGCACCGGGTAGCCGCTCGCCGGGGCCCGGGTGCCGGGATCCGGCTCGACCCGGGCCGGGGAATCGGCGATGTCCAGCCGGTAGACGCTCGTGTCGGTGAAGTCGCCGTCCTGCCAGACGTCGTCGTCCAGGATGTCGGTGTCCACCTTCTCGCCGTAGAAGACGATCGCGTCCCCGGGGTCGAAGGAACCGTCCTCCTCCCCCTCGACGAGGATCGGCACCTCGACCCCCTGGCAGGTCAGCCGGTAGCGGCGGGGATCGTGGGCTGCCAGGAAGGAGAAGAGCCCCGGGGCGTTCGCCTGGGCCCACTCGTAGCTCACCCGGTAGAGCCCGTCCCGGTCCACGGTGAGCTGCCAGGCGGGATAGGTCGGCGCCCCGCGGTCCGCCGCCGCGGGGGCGGGGCCGGACCGCGCCGGCGCGGTGCGGGGCACGCTGTCCGCCCCCCAGGCGATCCCGGCGCCGAGGGCATCGACGAGCGGGTCCCGGCGCCCGGGCGCGAGGGGTGCCGGGGCCGGGCCACCACCCCCGGCCCGCCGCAGGCGCACGACGAGGCGCCGGGCCAGCCGGTACCGGCCGGCCGCCGGGTCCAGGTCGAGGGGCCGGAGCTCGACCTCCGCGAAGCGGAGCGTGCGGAATGCCCCGTCCGCGACGACGATCTCGGCCGGGTTCCCCGGCCACCATCCCGGGTCCCGGGCGAAGGTGTCGTCGAGGGGGGGGCGATCCGGGTCGAAGGCGGGCCACGGGGCGGGAACCCCCGGCACCTTCCTGTTGCTTCAGTCGGCCTCCACCGAGAGGATCTCCAGCCGTTCCCCGGGGCCCAGGGCGATCCGCTCCCGCCGGACCGGGACCTCCGGCGCCCCCGGCACCCCCATCGTCCCGAACCCGGGCAGGCGGGGGGTCACGGCGTTGCCGGCGGGGAGCCAGCGCAGGGGACCCGGCTCAAGGACCAGCTCGAGGACACCGGGCTCCCCCGGAACCGGGGAGACCCGTACCCGGGGGCCGGCGGCCCGGACCGGGAGGATGCAGGAAAGCAGGAGGGAAACGAGGGCGGCCGCGGCCGGACGCGGGAATCGAGTCATCGCTGGAGGTTCCTCGCTGCTGGTTCCGCCCGAACCGCCTCCCGGCGGTCCCGATGCCCCCGCTCGTCCCCCAATCTACTCCCGAACCGGCCGCCGCGCCCGTTCCTCCCGGTCCGGCCGCGGCAACCGCCCCGGGATCCGGGGGACTCCCGGGCGGGCAAAGCGAACGGGCGGCCCCGGAGAAGGCCGCCCGTCCTCGTTCCTGCGTGCACGCCAGAAGAGGCCGCTTCGGTTGCCGACACCCCCCTGCCTGGAGCAGGGAGCACGGTCCACCGGCCTCGAGCCCCTCTCGAGCGTACGGGTGGAGACGGTCCTCAGGACTGGATCGGACCGTTGGAGCACGACGCCGCGTCGGCGCGTGCGCACCCCGTGGCCCGGGCCTCCACCTTCTCCGCGTAGATCACGCGGGGCTTCTCGTAGGCCTTCTTCATCGATGTTCCTCCCTCATGAGGTTGCCGGGACCATTCCCGGCGTTTCGCGGTTCGGTGCTCTCTGCCGGGCCTGTCCGGATCAGGCCCGGTGCGGGTCGAGGTCAGGTACCCGTGGATTTACGCCGGACCCCCGGCGTTTGCAAGCCCTTCCTTCCCGGAAGCCGCGGATTCCCGCCCGCGGCGACCCGTTCACGTCCCCTCGCAGCCGGGGTCCGCCTCGCCGCGGAGGCGCTCCCGCTCCTCCTCCCCGAGCCGGCGCCACGCCTCGTGTTTCGCCTCCCCGGAAACCCGGGCGGCCGGGTACCACCTGAGGGGACTGCCGGTCTCCTTTTCCGCCGCCGCCGGGCAGAAGCTGGCGAAGGCCGCCGGCTCGTCCTCCCGCAGCCGCTCCATCGCCGCCTCCGTCGCCCGGCGGACGTACCGGAGGGCCCGGCTCGGCGACTTCCGCGCCCGCCAGACCGCCCCGAAATCTTCCACCTCCAGGATGTTGCACACCCGGCGCCGCCAGGCGACGCACGGGAAGACGTTCCCCCACGGGTCGATGGCGAGGGTCGTCCGCCCGGCGAAGCAGACCGCGCTGAACCGGTCCACCGGCCGGGGGGCGAGCCCGGCTCCCTTCCGCGCCCGCTCGACGAAGAAGCGGACCAGGGCCCCCCGGTCCGGCGCGAGGGAAAGGGGCCCGTCGTCCCCGTCGTCCGTCGGCACGATGTTCGGGTCGAAGGTGACCGCGTACCCGATCTCCTCCACCAGGGCGGCGATCTCCTCCAGCCGGTCCTGGTTCAGGCGGGTGATCGGGGTCTTGACGGTGGCGTTGATCCCGAGGCGCGCCAGGTTCCGCAGGGCGGCGATCACCCCGTCGAACGACCCGGACACGCCGGTCAGCCGCTCGTGGGTGGCGGCGTCCGGGCCGTGGAGGCTGATCTCCACCTTGAACGGGGCGAGGCGGGCCAGGCGCTCGGCCCGGTCGGGCCGGGCGAGCGGGACGCCGTTCGTGTAGACCTCGAGCACCAGGCCCAGCTCCCGGACCCGCCCGGCGATCTCCCAGAACCCGGGATGGAGGAGGGGTTCCCCCCCGCTGAGCACGACCTTGAAGGTGCCGGCCGCCCTGAGCCGGTCGAGGACCTCGAGCCAGCCCCCGGTGTCCAGCTCCCGGCGGTCGGGACGGGCGTTGTAGCAGAACGAGCAGAGCAGGTTGCAGCGGTAGGTGAGCTCGAGCAGGGCCGTCAGGGGACGGAGCTCCCGCTCGGCCTGCTGCATCAACCTCGCCAGGGGGTTGAGGGTCATGGGACCTCCGGGGAACCCTCCCCGGCGCGCTCGACGGCCCCCCGTTCGGCGAGATCGGCGAGCAGCTCGGCCACGTCCCGGGCGATCTCCTCCCGGGAAACGCCGGGATACTCCCCGGCGAGGGCTTCGGCGATCTCGCCCACCGTGCGCCTCCCGTCGACCAGGTCGAAGGCCCGGGCCCCGGTGCCGTTCAGGACCACCTGCCAGGCCCCCCGGGGCACGACGAGGAGACCCTCCTCCCCGAACAGGGAGAAGGAAACGTCCGGCAGGCGCCGGTAGACCAGGTGCTCGGGAGACGTGTCGGTCATGGAACCCTCGGCGCGTTCGTCCTCTCGGAGCGCAGTATACGGTCCGGCCACCCGGGCGACAACGTGGATCTTACGGGTCCTCTTCAAGAGTTTACTACCGGACGTACCCCAGGCTCCGCAGCCGCTTGAGGACGTCCGCCTCGAGCTCCGGGCTCGCGGCCGGGGCCCGGGCCGGGCGGACCCGGGTGCGCGCCCGCCGCTCCCCGGGAACCGCCGACCGCCCCGCGATGCGGGTGTCCACCGGGTACCCCGCCAGGGTGAGGACCGTCGGGGCCACGTCTTCCGGGCGGACCCCCGGCTTTCCGGGCGCCGCCTCCCCGGGCGCCAGCAGGAACCCCGCCTCCCCGCAGCCCGCCCGGCCGGGCATTCCCAGGACGATCACCAGGGACCCCGGGGGGGCCAGGGTGGCCAGGCGGGGCAGTTCCGCCCGGAGGAGCGCCGCCAGCCGGTCCAGGGCCGTCCAGGGGTCCCGGCCCGCCCTCCGGCACCCGTCCCGGACCAGGTCCGGCCCGGGCAGGTAGAGGAAGA
>CAZOTT010000163.1:0-4921 GCA_964582785.1 uncultured Acidobacteriota bacterium
GGCGGCGGGGAGGGTCGCGGCGAGGGCCGACTTCATCCCGTGCAGGGTGAGGCCGCTGAACAGGGCGAGGGGCGCGAGGGAAACACCGAGGACGACGGCGAGCAGGACCAGGAACAGGGGGACCCGTCCCGGCGTTCCTCCTGCCGGGACGTCACCTGCGCGTCCGTCCGCCCGCAATCGTTCCTGCACGCCGCTCCCCGCGGGATCCCCGGGATCCCGCGGCCAATCTAGGGCCCGGCGCCGCGGGGCGGCAAGCCTCGCGTCGTCCCGGGTGCCGGATCCTGCACACCCGGGATCCGACTGGTGGACCGGGGGTTGCGTCCCCGCGGGACGGAACCTGGACAGGGGCGGGCCGTTCCGCCCCCCTGGCGACCCCCGCCCCGGATCCCCGGAACGGCCCGCCCCCCGCGGCTTTCCCGAGGGTCACCCGAACTGGCACGGACCCTGCTACCGGGAGGGGCGGAGCGCGAGAGACCCGGCGGTCGGGCGGAGGCGCTCCCGGAACGACACGCCAGCACGGAAGGAGAGAGTCACCATGCGGAAGAAGACCTGGATCGCCCTCGTGCTCACCCTTGCCCTTGCCCTCGGTACCCTCGGGATGGTCTTCGCCGGCGACTTCGGCACGATCGGGAACCGGGACGGTTCCCTCGGCGGCCAGCCCCGGCTTCCCAGCTATGAGCAGCCCTCCTACGACGTCCCCTTCGACGAGCTCCTCGCCTCCCCCGTCGCCTTCAAGTTCGTCTCCTCGACCCTCTGGCTCCTGCCGTAGGAGGCGGGCGGACGGCACGCAGAACTGGGCCAGCGGGGACAGGGGCACCCTCCCCGGCCCCCCGTTCCCCGCGCCGCGGGCGGCATCGTGCCGCCCGCGTCTTTTTTCAGGCGCCGGGTCCCGGGCCCTTCCGGCGCCGCATCCAGGCGGCCACGCCTCCCGCCAGGTGAACCGCCTCGATGCCCCGACGGCGGAGCTCGAAGGCGACCCACCCGGAGCGCAGGCCGCGGCGGCAGGCGACGACCACCGTCTTCCCCGCGAAGGACGCCGGATCGAGCCGATCGAGGGCGAGCGGATCGATCCGGACGGCCCCGGGGAGGGGCAGCCGCCGGGATTCCTCCTCCTCCCGGAGGTCGAGGACCACCGCGCCCCCGGGGATCGTGTCCACCGCGAGGGCGTCCTCCCCGGCCGGCCCCGCCGGCAGGTCCACGCGGCGGCCGGCCCGCACCGCGGCGAAGGGGTCGAAGGGAACGTTCTCCTCCTCCCGCCGGACCGCCGCCGCGCGGGCGCCCGTGGCCGGCTTCCGGGGAACGAGGGCACAGTACTCCGGGACACCCGCCGAGAGGTCGTGGGTCCCGATCCGCCGGGCCAGGGCGATGATCTCCTCCTTGGACCAGGCGAGCAGGGGACGCAGGACCGGCAGCCCGTCCGCGTCCCCCAGGGCACGGAGGTTGCGGAGGGTCTGGGAGGAGACCTGCCCCAGGGCCTCGCCGGTGATCACCGCCTCCGCCCGGACCAGGCGGGCGACCGCCGCCGCGGTGCGGTACATCAGGCGCTTGAGGACAAGCTGCCGCAGGGGCTCGACGACCCCGGCGGCGAGCCGGGCCGCGGTCTCCTCGAAGGGAACGACGAAGAGCCGCGGGGAACTCCCGGCGGCCCAGTCCAGGGCCAGCAGGTCGGCGATCGGGAAGACCGCCCGCTCGTGGGCCTCCCCGCCCAACCGGCAGAAGACCAGGTCCACCTCGACGCCCCGGCGCATGGCGAGCCACGCCGCCACCGCCGAGTCGAACCCCCCGGAAAGCAGGACGACCGCCCGTCCCTGCACCCCGAGGGGCAGCCCCCCTTCCCCCCGGACGGTCTCCGTGTACCAGCGGACGGCGCCCCCGCGGACCTCGAGGGAAACCGTGATCTCCGGGTTCGTGAGGTCCACCCTGCCGTGGGCGGCGAGGGCGGCCCCGAGGGCGACGTTGACGTCCTGCCCCCCCCAGGGCACCCGGTCCCGGACACGGGCCCGCACGGCGAACCGCCGTCCCCGCACCGCGTCCGCGAAGAGCTCTTCGCCCCGCTGGACGATCCGTTCCAGCGGCCCCGCGGGCTCCTCGAGGCACGGGGACAGCGAGTGGACCCCGAAGACCCGCCGCAGGATCGGGAGGGCCCGTTCCCCGGGCACGTCCACGTAGATCCGGGCGTGGTCCCGCTCGATCCCCGGGGGCATCCCCTCCGCGGCGAGGGCCGCCCGCAGGTTGGCAACGAGCCGCCGGACGAAGCGGGCCCTCGTCCGGGGCGCCTTCGTCGTGATGTCCGGCGACAGGCGGACGAGGACCCTCATCGTGACCTCACGGGCCGGTCAGGTGCCGACCAGGGCGAGGTAGATCGCCTTGATCGCGTGGAGGCGGTTCTCGGCCTGGTCGAAGATGCGGGACCGCTCGTGGTCGGCGATCTCGTCCGTCACCTCCTCCCCCCGGTGGGCGGGCAGGCAGTGGAGGAAGATCGCTTCCGGACGGGCCAGGGAGAACAGGTCCCGGTTCACCTGGTACGGCCGGAACCTCCGGCGCCGGGCCTCCGCCTCGCTCTCCTGGCCCATCGACGCCCACACGTCGGTGTAGACCGCGTCGGCCCCCGCGACCCCCACCCGCGGGTCGTCCGTGTAGCCGACCTCGGCGCCGGTCTCGGCCGCGATCTTCCGGGCGACGTCCATCACCCGGAGGTTCGGCTCGTGTTCCCGCGGACCGACCACGGTGACCTTCATCCCCGCGAGTGCTCCCGCCAGGAGCAGCGAGTGGGCGACGTTGTTGCCGTCCCCGACGAACGCCAGGTGCCGTCCCCGCAGCTCCCCGAAGTTCTCCCGGATCGTCAGCAGGTCGGCGACCGCCTGGCAGGGATGCAGCAGGTCGGTGAGCAGGTTGACCACCGGGACCCGCGCCCGGGCGGCCATCCGCTCGACGAGTTCCTGGGAAAAGGTGCGCATCGCGATCACGTCCACCCAGCGCTCCAGGTTCCGCGCCACGTCCTCGACCGACTCCCGGACGCCGATCCGTCCCATCTCCGGCGTCTGGGTGACCGCGGTGCCCCCGAGCTGGGCCATCCCCACCTCCCCGGTGACCCGCGTCCGCAACGACGGTTTCTCGAAGTAGAGGAACGCGGTCCGGCCGGCGAGGGCGTCCCGGTACTTTCCCGGGCGCCCCTTCACGTCCGCCGCCAGGTCGAGCAGGGCGGCCAGTTCTTCCGGCTTCCAGTCCCAGAGGGCGACGAGATCCTTCCCCTTCAGGTCCATCGTTCTTCTCTCCACCGCGTCGTCAGGACGACGGCACGATCCAGGTCCCTCCCCGGCCGCGCAGGGCTCCGGACAGGGCGCGGACCGAGGTGATCAGCGCCGCCTTCCCCGTCTCCTCCACCACCTCGAGGGCGGCCTCCACCTTGGGGCCCATGCTGCCCGGGGGAAACTGCCCCTCCGCGAGGAGGGCCCGTGCCTCGCCGGGGTCGAGCCGGTCGATCGGGGCCGCCCGGTCGGTGCCGTAGTCCTTCTCCACCCGGTCCACGTTCGTCAGGATGACGAACATGTCCACCCCGAGCTCCCGGGCCAGCAGGGCCGAGGTGCGGTCCTTGTCGATGACCGCCTCGACCCCCCGGAACGTCCCGTCCGCCTGCCGGACCACCGGGACCCCTCCCCCGCCCCCCGCGATCACGATCCGGCCCTCGTCGAGCAGCCGGCGGACCACCGGCACGCCGTGCACCCGGACCGGCTGGGGCGACGGGACGACCCGGCGCCACCCCCTGTCCCCCTGGGGCACCATCAGCCAGCCCCTGCTCTCCATCAGCTCGTCGGCGACGAAACGGGGATAGAAGGGCCCGATCGGCTTCGTCGGGATCCCGAAGGCCGGGTCCTCGGGGTCCACCTCCACCAGGGTGAGGAGCACGGCAACCTCCCGGTCCAGGCCCACCGTCGCCAGCCGCCCCCGGATCGCCGCTTCGAGCAGGTACCCGATGATCCCCTGGGTGCCGGCCACGCAGGCATCCAGCGTCCAGGGAGGCACCTGGCGCCGGGCGGCCTCGACCTGGATCAGGAGCTGTCCCGCCTGCGGGCCGTTCCCGTGCACGAGCAGTAGGCGGTGGTCCCGGGCCAGGTCGACCAGCACCTCGGCGAGGCGGGCCGCCTCCGCCGCCTGCTGCTCCTGGGTGCCCTCGGCCCCGGCCGGGACGAGGGCGTTTCCGCCGAAGGCGAGGAGCGCGACCGGCGCCGGCGGAACCGGGGTGCCCGTGCCCATCGGGACCTCCCTCCCGCCGCGTCAGCCCCGGGCCCGCTCGATGATCGGCGCCAGCACCTCGGCCAGGTCCGGGCTGCCCTGCTCGGCCAGCTCGTAGGTCGCCCGCACCGCCGGTTTCGGGAACTTCACCAGCCGCCGCAGGTCGATCGGCGTGCCGATCACGTAGGCGTCCACCGCGTCGGCCGCCCGGTCGATCGTCGCCTGCAGGTCGGCGACCTGCCGCCCGGAGTAACCCATCGCCGGGAGGATCGCCCCGGTCCGCGGGTAGCGCCGGTAGGTCTCGGCGATCGTCGCGACGGCGAACGGGCGCGGGTCGACGATCTCCGCCGCCCCCACTGCCCGGGCGGCGACCACGCCGGCCCCCCAGGCCATCCCGCCGTGGGTCGTCGTCGGACCGTCCTCGATGACGAGGACCCGTCGGCCGGCGACCGGGGCGGGATCCTCGAGCGTCACCGGGGAGGCGGCCAGGATCACCCGCGCGCCGGGCCGCAGGGCGAGGAGGTTCTTCCGCACGGCGTCCACCTGCTCGGCGGCGGCGGAATCGACCTTGTTGATCACGAACACGTCCGCCATCCGCGCGTTCGTCTCTCCCGGGTGGTACTTCGTCTCGTGGCCCGGGCGGAGGGGATCGGCCACCACGATGTGCAGGTCGGGGACGTAGAACGGC
>CAZOTT010000164.1:0-4798 GCA_964582785.1 uncultured Acidobacteriota bacterium
GGGGTGCTGGCGCCGGATGCGGCCCCGCTCCTGGCCGGGCGCCTGGACCAGCCCCTCCCGGCCGTTCCCGGGGTGACCCCGCGGCAGCTCCTGGCCGCCCTGGGCCCGGGGCTGGTGACCTGGCGGGCTCCGGGAGACCCGGGCGGTGGGGCCCCGCCGGAGACCGGTTTCGCCGTCGAGGTGCGGGACCGGGCCACGGTCGGGCAGATCGTGGGGACCCTGGCGGCGTTCGCGGGGGCCCGGCCCGCGGCGGGGGACGGCGACGTGTCGACCTGGATCTTCCCCGGGCCCGGGGCCGGGGCGCCGGGGCGCGCGGTGGTCCTCGGTTCCGGGCGGCTCGTGGTGGCGCGGGACCGGGAACGGGCCCTCGCCGTGCTCGAGGGGAAGCCGGGTCTCGGCGGGAACCCGCACCTGGCGGCGGCCATCGAACGACTCGCCGGCGGGCTGCCCGTGGGATCCCTGTCGTACCTCGACGGGGAAGCGGCGGTCCGCGCCTTCGGCGCCCTGTCGGCAGGGGAAGGCGGTGCGCCGGCGGAGGAGGACGCCGCCGTCGAGGACCTGCAGGCGTGCCTCGCCGCGTTCGTGGCGCGTGCGGCCGGTGCGGAACGGGTGGTATCCGTCGGGGTCCGCACTCCGGAGGGGTTCCGGGCGGAGTCGGCCCCGGTGGAACGCGGGAAGAAATGAGCGCCTGGA
Organism: uncultured Acidobacteriota bacterium; assembly: GCA_964582785.1. Lineage (GTDB taxonomy): Bacteria > Acidobacteriota > Polarisedimenticolia > J045 > J045 > JAMOQA01. The sequence continues at coordinate 694 of CAZOTT010000164.1, forward strand.
CGGAAAGGAAGCTCCGGCGGTTGCTGGAACGGGTGGCGGCCGGGGAGGTGGACCCCGGGGAGGCGGCCGGGCGGCTCGCGGCCCTCGGGACGGCGGACCTGGGCCACTCCCGCATCGACCATCACCGGCCGGTGCGGCGGGGGATGCCGGAGGTCGTCTACGGCGAGGGGAAGACCCGGGACCAGGTGGTCGAGATCGTCGACCACCTGGTCGAGCGGGCCGCCGCCCCGGTCCTGGTCACCCGCCTGGACCCCGGGACAGGGGAAGCCCTGGCGGACCGGCATCCCCGGGGCCGCTGGGACCCGGTTTCCCGGACGTTCCTCTGGCGCCGGGGACGGCCGCGGCTGCGACCCGGCCTGCTCGTGGTCTCGGCGGGCACCTCCGACCTCCCGGTGGCCCGGGAGGTGGAGGTTTCCGCGGAGGCCCTCGGCCTGACCGCCGACACCCTCCCCGACGTGGGGATCGCCGGGCTCCATCGCCTGCTGGGGGAACTGCCCCGCCTGCGCCGGGCCCGGGTGATCGTCGCCGTCGCCGGGATGGAGGGCGCCCTGCCGTCGGTGGTGGCCGGGCTCGTCGCCGTGCCGGTGATCGGGGTGCCGACCAGCGTCGGCTACGGGGCGTCGTTCGGGGGGCTGGCGGCCCTGCTCGGGATGCTGAACTCCTGCGCCGGGGGGCTGACCGTGGTCAACATCGACAACGGGTACGGGGCGGCCTGCGCCGCCCGGGCCATCCTCGACCTGCGCCGTTCGTGAGGTCCCGGGCGGGTTCCGCCGGAACCCCTTGAGGTGCAAGATGATTGCACGCCGGCGGGGACCGGCGTACCATTCCGCCGAACCCGGGCGCGGACCACGAGGGGGGTCTGCGTCCACGGCCGGGAAGGCCCGGCCGCCGCCACGACGAGGGGTCCTGGACGGGGTGCCGCCCGCCGGCGCGGCGCGCGCAACGAGGGACTGCGCGTGCTCCGGGACCGGGGAAACAGACCCCCGGCCCCGCGGCGGGCGGGGCGCGAGAGGAACCGAACCGGCCGCCCCGGGCCCCGGGCCGGCCACGGAGAGCATGCCCGAGGACCCCGCAGAGGATCAACCCCCCGAGAGGCTCCATGGCGTCCACCTACAGGGACTGGGTCGAGGCGGTCCGCCAGGCCGCCGACATCGCCGAGATCGTCGGTGAAACGGTGGCGCTGCGCCGCGCCGGCCGGTCCCTGGTGGGCCTGTGCCCGTTCCACCAGGAAAAGACGCCCAGCTTCCACGTGGACCCGGGCAAGCAGCTCTTCTACTGCCACGGGTGCCACACCGGCGGGGACGTCTTCCGCTACGTCCAGCTGCTGCACCAGGTGGACTTCAACGAGGCGGTGGGCCTCCTCGCCGACCGCTACGGGATCCCGCGCCCGGCCCGCGCCGCGGGACGGAACGAGGCCCGGGAGGCCGGCCGCCGCCGCCGGGCGCTGGCGGCCCTGGCGGAGGCCCGGGAGTTCTTCCGGGCCCGGCTCGAGGGAGCCGGGGGAGAGGCGGCCCGGCGCTACCTGGCCTCCCGCGGCTACGGGCCGGAGGAGCGGGAACGGTTCGATCTCGGGTTCGCGCCGGACTCCTGGGACGCCCTGCTGCGCCACCTGTCGGGGAAGGGGTTCGGCCTCGACGACATCGTGTTCGCGGGCCTTGCCGTCCCCCGGGCCTCGGGAGAGGGGGCCTACGACCGCTTCCGGGGCCGGGTGACCTTCCCGATCCGGGACCCGGCGGGGAGGGTCGTCAGCTTCGGGGGCCGGGCCCTCGGCGACGCCACCCCGAAGTACCTGAACGGGCCGGAGACCCGGGTCTACGACAAGGGACGGGTGCTCTACCGGGTCCACGAGGAGGGGAAGGCGCTCCGGGAATCCCGGCGGGCGGTCCTGGTCGAGGGGTACTTCGACGCCCTGGGACTGGCCCGGGCCGGGGTCGGGGGAGCCGTCGCGGTCTGCGGGACCGCCTTCGGCGAGGGACACGGCCGCCTCCTCGCCCGCTTCTGCGAGACGGTGGTCCTCGTCTTCGACGGGGACTCCGCCGGGCGGCGGGCGGTGCACCGGGCCCTGCCGGCGCTCCTCGCCCGGGGGCTCGGGGTGCGGATCGTCCTCCTCCCGGAGGGGAAGGACCCGGACGACCTGGCCCGGGAGCGCGGCGCCGCGGGGGTGGCGGAGGCCCTGGACGGGGCGATGGACCTGGTGGACTTCCTGGTCCTCGAGGCGCGCCGCGCGTTCGACCTTTCGTCCCTGGAGGGGCGGACCCGGGCCGTCGAGATGGTCCTCCGGCACCTGGCGGCGCTGGCCAGTCCGATCGCCCGGGACGACGCCGCGCTGCGGGTGGCAGCGGGGTTGGGGATCGACGACCGGCTCGTCGTCGACGAGCTGCGGCGCGCCGCGCGCGCCCGGGCCCGGACCGCGCGGGCGGAGATCCCCGGGCGCAACATCGCCCCCGCCCGGGCGTTCTCGCCGGCGGAGGGGGTCCTGCTGCGCTGGCTGGCGGGGGCGGGGAGAAGCAGGCCCGCCCTGGCGCTGGAGCTCCTCGCGGGCCTGCCCCGGGAGGCGCTGGGCGAGGCCTCCCGCCGCCTGGTCTCCGCCTGGGAGGAGGCCGCCCGGCGGGGAGACGCCTGGGATGCCGCGCGCTTCGCCGACGCCGCCGAGGGACCGCTGCGGGAGCCGTTCCTCGCCCTGCTCTTCGGGCCGGCGCCGGAGCCCGGGGAGGCGGAGGCGCGGGGGGCGGTCCTGGCCCTCCGGGAGCGGGCCCTGCGGGCCCGGATGCGGGAGTTGCAGGAAGAGATCGAGCGGGCGGGGGACGGGGCGGAGCGCACCCGCCTGCTCGCCGAGAAGGTGGCGCTCGCCAGGGAGCTGCACGGTCTGGGCACGGCCCGGGGGGAAGGCCCCGGTCCCCGCGAGCCGGTGCCCGGCTTCAGGGAAGGCGCACCCTGACCCCGCGGGGCCGGGGCGCGCCGGGACGAGGAGCAGGGAGGATTGCCTTGCGGATTGACGAGAAGTACGAGGAGGTGAAGGCCCTCCTCGCACAGGGCAAGGAGAAGGGGTGCCTCACGCCCGACGAGATCCGCGACCAGCTGCCGGACGAGCTGGTCGCGGACCCGGCGGAGTTCGAGGAGGTACTCGAGCTGCTCCGCGCCCAGGACATCGACATCCTCGAGGAGGACCAGCTGGAAACGGGCGAGGACGTCCTCGCCGATGCCGTCCCCGGGAGACGGGGTGGTCCCCACAGGAAGGTCGAGCCCGTCCTGCCGGTCGTGGAGCAGGAGCGGACGAACGACCCCGTCCGCATGTACCTGCGGGAGATGGGCAAGGTCGACCTCCTCACCCGCGAGGGGGAGGTGGCGATCGCCAAGCGGATCGAGGAGGGCGAGCTCAAGGTGCTGCGGGCCCTGTCGCGCAGCCGGTTCGGCCTCGGCGAGATCCTGCGGGTCCCGGACCGGCTGCGCGAGCACCCGAAGGCGGTCGAGGAGATCTTCGACATCTCCGAGGACGCCCAGGGGTCCCGGGGACGGAGCCTCTCCCGCGAGGAGGTGATCCGGCGGAAGGTCGCCCAGGCGAACAAGCGGGTGGCCAGGGTCCGCCGGCTCGCCGAGCAGTACCAGAAGGAAGAGGCACGCCTCGCGCGGCTGAAGAAGGGGACGAAGACCTGGAAGGAGGTCACCGCCAACCTCGAGAAGCTGCACGGGGAGATCGCCCGGGCGATCCAGTCGATCGGTCTGAACCAGCACTACATCGATCGCCTGGCGCGGGAGGTGAAGGACGCCCACCGGAAGGCGAGCCGCCACCGGCGGACCGAGCAGGACCTGAAGGCGCGCCTGCGCAAGGCCCGCGACGCCGCGATGAAGCGGGAGCTCCAGCGCAAGATCCTCGACGCGCAGCAGGAGATCCAGATCATCGAGGCGGAGATGCGCAGCTCGGTGGACGAGCTGGCGGCCCTCGCCAAGGAGATCATCCGCGGCGAGGCCGAGGCCCAGCGGGCGAAGAAGGACCTGATCGAGGCGAACCTGCGGCTCGTCGTCTCGATCGCGAAGAAGTACACGAACCGGGGCCTGCAGTTCCTCGACCTGATCCAGGAGGGGAACATCGGCCTGATGAAGGCGG
>CAZOTT010000165.1:0-4781 GCA_964582785.1 uncultured Acidobacteriota bacterium
TGCATTCCGGGGGGACCCCCGGGCGATTTGTTGCGTTTCGCGGGGGACCCCCCGGGGAATTGTTGCGAAACCGGGGGGACCCCCTGTCACGTCGGGGGAGGGGGCGGGGGGCGCTTCCCCGAGCGGGGCGCCAGCGCCCGCTCCCCGTACAGGGCGTTGGTCCAGGGGTAGAAGCGGCGGTCCCGCGCCACCGCGCGGACGATGGCGAGCTTCCCGGGCGGGGGTTCCGGGGTGCGGAGCACGGTGGAACGGTGGACACCCGCCGCCCGGGCGATGACCGACGCGCGGGCGTCCAGAAGGGCCCGGGCCGCCCCGAGCAGGAAGCGCCGGCGCCGGGCGTTCCCCAGGACTTCCTCCGGGGTCACCCGGTAGAGGGACGAGACCCGCGCCAGCAGCACCCGGAACGTCAGGCCCTCGATCTTCCCCTCTGCCGGACCCTCGGGAAGGCGGCTGCCGGCGATTGCGAGGTCCGAGTCCCTCGTGCAGTAGGCGTGGAACTTCTCGGGACTCGGGTGCGGAGGCACGATCGGATCGAAGGAGAGGCCGACCAGGTCCCGGTGCGTGGACCAGGGCCATTCGAGGGGGTCCTGGACGTAGCCGTGGCCTCCCCGGCACGGATTCAGGCTGCAGTACCGGACCTTCCGCCGCTCGTGGGTCCGGCCCGAGCTGAGCGCCGGCCGGGTCTCCCCGGGGCGCCACAGCGGTCCCCGCCGGCGCCGACTCCTGTTCAGGGCGATGTGGAGCCGCTCCAGGAACCGTCGCAACTGGTCCATTCCCGGGGCGTCGTCCGTCGCCACGTGGAGGTGGTCAGCCAGCACGACTGCCGCCCGGAGCCCCGCCAGTCGCCCGATGTGCCGCCAGACGAGCCGCGCCTCTTCAACCGTGCCGGCCAGCAGCAGCCCCGGCATCACCCTCGCGTCCAGGAAGAGCATGTCCGCGATGATGGGGCCGTCCTCGCGAGCCCGCGGCGGGGCAGCCTCTCCCTTTCCCGCACCCGGAACGGTCCGCCGGCAGGGGATGCCGCGCCCGCCGGCGGACGGCAGCCCGATCCCCTTCTCCGCGAGCCCCTTCCAGCCGGCCGGTCAGCGCCCCCGCCCCGGCCACCGTTCTCCCGGCGCCGGGACCCCGGCGCGTTTCCACCCGGCCCCGGTCCGGCTCGCCGGTGCGGCAGCCGCGGGCACGCCCGGGATCCCGGACCCCGGCCCCGGGTCCCGCGCGCCTCCACCACCGCCCTCGGCCCCGGGAATCCGGGAGGTTGCCCTGGAATGCGACACCGCGACGGGGGGTCGGGCGGCTGCGCAACAGAACGGGGCGCGGGCGGGCCGGATCGCCCCCCGCGGCGGGCCGCGCGGGGGCCGGGTGTTGCATTCCGGGGGGACCCCCGGGCGATTTGTTGCGTTTCGCGGGGGACCCCCCGGCGGATTGTTGCGAATCCGGGGGGACCCCCTGCACGGGCGGCCGGGCGGGCCCCCGCGCTACGGGCAGGGGTCCGCGGGGGTGCGGTCCGCGCCCAGGGGGCCCTCGCCGGCGCAGTTCGTCGCGGCCACGTCGTGGAAGAAGGCGGCGCCGGCGGCGGGGAGGGCGCCGTCGTCCGTCGTCTCGGTGCCCGGGACGTCGTGGCGGAAGCAGGCCAGGTCCCCGGCCGCCGGGTCCGAGCCCCGGTAGAGGTCGTAGGCGTCGGCCGCCGGCTCCGCGTCCCAGGAGAACCGGGCGGTCGTGCCGTCCGCCTCCTTCGTGACCGCGAGGCCGCTCACCTCCCCGGGGGCCGCCGCGGTGCACGGGCAGTCGTAGAGGGCGAAGTCGTCCACCGCCGCCTCGACGACCGAGTCGGTCCCCTCGTCCGACGCGACGAACCGCAGCCGGATCCGGGTCGCCCCGGGCACCAGGTCCGCCACCCGGAAGCCGTGCCAGTACCAGCCCCCGTACGTCTCCCGGCCGCCGGGGCCGACCTCCTCGACGAGGGTCCAGGTCGCGCCCCCGTCCCCGGTGATCTCCACCCGGAAGGTGTCGGTGCCCGGCGCCGCCCCCTCCTCGTTCGAGAACCACCGCCAGTACCCGACCCGGGGATCCTCCATGCCCGCGAGGTCGTACTCCGGCGTCAGCAGCGTGGTCTTCCCCCCGTCCACGTCGTTGTCGTTGTTGCCCGCCCCCGGGTCCGACTGGCCGGTCACCCAGCAGACGTGGCCCGGGTCCGCGGTGTGGTCGTCCTCCGGCTGGGCGTCCGTGCCGTTCGGGTCCACCCGCTCCCAGGTCCCGGCGGTCGCCGTGTCGTCGTCCGCCCCGGCGGTCCAGCCGGTGTCCGTCTCGAGGTCGTCGGTCACCGTGCACTCGTCCGGCACGCCGTCCCCGTCACAGTCCGGCGAGTCGCCCGACTCGACGTCGCACTCGTCCGGGACCCCGTTGCCGTTGCAGTCCGGGCTCGTGCCGGCGGAGATGTCGCACTCGTCCGCCACGCCGTTCCCGTTGCAGTCCGGCTCGCACTCGTCCGGGATCCGGTTCCCGTTGCAGTCGGCGCTGGTCCCGTCCGCGAGGTCCCGGGAGTCGTGGCGGCCGTTGCCGTTGCAGTCCCCGACCCGGACGAACCAGACGTCCTCTTCCCCGTTGAAGGTGGCCGCGTAGGCGACCACCGCCCCCTCGTCGTCCGAGACCATGTCGTAGTAGTCCCCGATCTTGTCCTGCTGGGGGTGCCCGATCGTCGAGTCGAAGGGGGGCGAGACCGGGATCCCCCGGGAGAAGCTCTGCCCCTGGTCCGTGGACCAGGCGTAGTACAGCTCCGACACCTTCCCCGAGGGGTCCGAGCGGGTGTCGTTCCAGATGACGTCGATCCGCCCGTCCGGCGCGACGGACATCGTCCCGAACCACTGCCAGTTCCGGTCGGAGTCGTCCTGGTTCACCCGCAGCGGGGCCGACCACGTGTGGCCGCCGTCGGTGGAGCGGATGAAGTGGACGTCCGCCGGGTCACGCCCCGGCGGGTCCACCGTGGAGAGGACGTACACGTTCCCCGCGCCGGGACCGCCCGAGGGGTCGGTGGCGATCCACGTCTGCCCGAGCAGCCCGCCCGGGTTCGGGACGTCGTTCATCGCCACGGTGCCGCCCAGGTCCACCGTCTTCGCCAGGTCGAAGCTCGGCGTCGAGTTCGCGAGCTGGGCGTTCTGGGAGCGGAGGACCAGGTGGTAGTTCGCCCCGCCGTCCACGCCGGTCACCCACACCGCGCCGTCCGGGCCCACGTGGACCGTGCCCCACTTCGGGTGCTGGGGCATGGAGAACGGCCCGTCCCAGGTCTGGCCCTGGTCCGTCGAGCGGGTGAAGTCCCGCCCGAAGCAGCAGGAGAACTGGACGTTCCAGATCGCGTAGACGTTGTCCCGGCCCGGGCCGTCGGTCTGGTCCACGTCGATCCAGGTCTTGTCCCCGCCGTGGGCCGGGATCGGGCCGTCCCAGGTCTCCCCCTTGTCGTGGGAGACGAACATGTCCGCGTCCGTCACCGAGCGCAGGGAGTAGTAGTAGAAGACCCCCTGCGTGTCCGCCCCGAGGACCGGGTCCGAGCGGAACTGCCCCGGGTCGAGGGGCCCGGGAAAGGTCCAGGTCTCGCCGCCGTCGTGGCTGTAGGCCATGCCCGCCTGGCGGAAGTCCGAGTCGACCGTGTCGAACTGGCGCCAGCCGATCACGATGTTCCGCGGGTCGGTCGGGTCGACCGCGATCGAGGGCTCGTTCGCCGCGTCTCCGAGGATGTTCCGGCCCTCGGAGTCGACGTTGACCTGCACACTGCGGAAGTTGCCGCGGGTCACCTCGCCCCGGCCCCCCCGGGGCTGGTCCTCCCGCCGCACCGGGTGGGCGGGAGGCGGCACCGGGAACTCGGCGTGGCCGGGAGCCGGGCCGGCCGGGTTCCCGGACCGGACGCCGCCGGAAGTGGCCGCGGACCCGGGGCCGGGGGTGGCCGACGCCGCGCCCGCGGGGGTGCGGGCCGGGCGGGAGGAGGTGGCCGTGGAACCGGACCCCGCCCCCGTCACCGGGGCCGCGGCGGGGCCGGTGGTGCCCGGGGTTTTCCCCGGCGGCGGCGGGGTGGCCGCGCCGAGCGCCGGCAGTCCGATCGCGAGGGCGAGGACCGCGGCCAGGATCACGGCGGGCCGGAGGCGCGGGCAGTCGTGGGACGGGCGAGCGACGCGAAGGCGAACGGGGATCCTCGGCGGCCTCTCCTCGGCCGGCGGGAGGCGCGGCCTCCTGCCGGGGCTTCCCCCAGGGGGGCCCACCGCACCGCCACCCGGCGGGCCGCGGCGGCCCCGGGTCCTCCCGGCCGGGCGGTCCGCCCTCCCCGGATCCGTGCGCCCGGCGACCCGCCCGTTGAGGTACGGGGATCCCCTTCCCGGGGCAACTCCCGGTCCCGCTCCCCGTGGCGAACGGTCGTTTCCCGGCACCGGAAGGCCGCCCGGGTGGCCCCCCGGGCCGGTCGGCCCCCGCGGTGGCCCGGGCCCCGCGCGGGCCCGGGCCGACCACCCCTCTGGGGAGCCGGCCGCCGGAGAAGGTCCCCGGACTGTCACCCGGCAGGCCGCAGCGGATGCCTGCCCTTGCGGTCTCCGGCCGGGGCAACATCCCCCCCCGGGAATGTCACCCGGCAGGACACATCCCCCCCTGTCGTGTCCCCTTTCCGGGCGCAGCGTGGCGCCGCGGAAACCCCGGGCGGCGGAGGCTGCAGAATACAACGCACTCTACCAGAGCAGGTTACAGTCGCGGCGGGTCCGGCCCGGGCCGACTCGCGGGCGGCGGCGGGGGAGGCGGGCCCCCTG
>CAZOTT010000166.1:0-4777 GCA_964582785.1 uncultured Acidobacteriota bacterium
GGGGCTCGTCCCGGTTCTCTGGACCCGGGAGGCACGGGACTGGGCGATCCGGGACAGCGCCCGGGCGGAAGCCGCCGGACGCTCCCTTGCCGCCGCGGTGCGCTCTCGCGATATCGTGCTGCTTCATGACCAGAATACCCACGCTCCTCGCCTGCTCGACGCCCTGCTCGCCAGCATGGCCGGGCGGGAACTCGTGGTCCTTGACCCCAGGTCGCTGGCGTTGCACCGCTAGCCGGGAGGTGTGATCGTGCTTGTCGTTCTCCCCGTTGTCGGCCGTCCTGTCTCCGGCCCACCCGGGATTCCGGCGGGATCTTCCCCTTCGGGGAAGCCCTGAGGTCGCACCGATGCCAGCCGCGCGACGCATCGCCTGGACCATCTGGCGCCACCTGCGGGAGCCATCCCTGCACGTGGCGGCCGGACGAATGCACGCGACCCTGGCGCGGGCACAGTCGCTCGGGCCGGAAGGTTTCCGGGACCTCCAGTTGGAACTGCTCCGCCGGTTCCTTTTCTGGTGCCGGCAGCACGTTCCCTACTACCGGCGGGTTCTCAGCTCGGCCGGCGTCGAACCCGGACCGGGCTTCGGGTGGGACGACTTCCGCCGGATCCCCCTGCTGACAAGGGACCTCGTCCGCCGCCACGCCCGAGATCTCGTGTCCCGTGACCCCGGCGTCCGGGACCGCGCCGAGAATCGTACCGGGGGGTCCACTGGCACCCCCCTGTCATTTTTCCAGGACAGGACCTACCGCGTTCACGGGATGGCCTGCGACCGGTTTTTCCGACAAACCTGGGGACTCCATCCATACGGTTGGACGGCTTATGTGTGGGGGTGTGACCGCGACATCACTGCTCAGAGCCTGCGCGAGCGGTTCTGGAACTGGTTCTCCGGGGAGATCTACCTTGATGCCTTTCGGCTTGACGCCGGCCGCCTGGCGGAGTTCCTGCGGCGGCTCGATCACCACCCCCCGGAGGCAATCATCGGTTATGTCAGCAGCCTCCGCTGGTTCGCCTCCCACCTGCCCCCGGGCCGCCGGTGGCCCTCCCTGCGCGTGGTTCGCACCTCCGCGGAAACCCTGGACGCGGAAACGCGCGAGCTCCTGGAACGTACTTTTCACTGCCCGGTTGCCGACTTCTACGGGTCGCGGGAGGTGAACAACGTGGCCTGGGAATGCCCGGAGGCCCACGGAATGCACGTCTTCAGCCCATGGCGAATCGTGGAGCTGGTCGGGCCACCCCTGGACCCGGAAGGATCGCGGCGGGTCGTTGTCACGGACCTCGCGAACCGCGCCATGCCGTTCGTACGGTACGCGAACGGAGACCTCGCCCTGCCCGGGCCGGACCAGTGCTCCTGTGGCCGGGGCTCCCCCCTCATCGGTTCAATCCGGGGTCGGACCAGCGATCTCCTCCTCGGCCGGGACGGGAAATGGATTCACGGGGAGTTTTTTACCCATCTTTTCTACGGGTTCCCGGGCCTGCAGCGCTTCCGCCTGCACCAGGACGCGGAACGCGGTCTCCATCTCCTGTTGCAGGGTGACCCCGGAGCCGCACAGGATGCATTGCCGCGCGTTCTGCGGGAAATCGAGGCGGCCTGCGGAGTCCGTCCCCGGGTGGAATGGAAGGAGCGTCTGGACCCCTCTCCCAGCGGGAAGTACCGCTTCACGACCTCGGAGCTCGCCGACCGGGCGTTCGATTCCTCCAGGCGGGACGGGAGAAGTGGCGCATGATCGCCCGGCGAATCCTCGGCATCGCCCGGGACTTCGTCGCTTCCCGGCGTGAAATGCCGGGAATCGTCCGGCGCATGCGCCGTTGGGACAGCCTCTCCCGGCAGTCTCCGGACGAGGTTCGGTCGCTGACACGCCGGCGACTGGCGGACATCCTGCAGCACGCGGCGCGCACCACTCCCTACTGGAAGGAGCTCCTGGCCGGGCGGGGTCTCGACCCGGGAAGGGAGAATCCCTTCGCCCTCCTGCGAAACCTGCCCCTGCTCGACCGGCGCCGCCTCGTCGATCTCGGCTCCCGCATGATTTCGACGGCTGTTCCCGGATGGGAACGCGTTCCCGCCCGGACCGGAGGCAGCACCGAGACGGCCCTCCGGTTCCTGCGTGACCGGGAGTGTGTTCGCCAGCGGACCGCGCTGCAGTTGCTCTTCTTCCGGTGGGCGGGCCGCGACCCCGGGGAACGATGGGCCCTGGTCTGGGGAGCGGCGTTCGACCTCGGGCAAACCACATCGCGCCTGGAACAGCTCCGTGAATACCTCGTCGAGCGCCGCGTTACCCTGCCCGCCTCTCACCTGGCGCCGCCCCGCATGGAAGAGTTCCTGCAGCGGATCGACCGTTTCGGCGCGGTACTTCTCCACGGTTATTCCCAGGCTCTCTGGCAACTGGCCCGGCACGTGGCCGGCGGAGGCCACCGGCCGGGTACCTTGCGAGGAATCACGGCGACCGCGGAGCCACTGACGGCAGATCAGCGACACGAGATCGAGGAGGCGTTCGGCGTCCCCGTGTTCGTCCACTACGGAGCCCGGGAAATCGGCATGGCGGCGGCGGAATGCTCCCACCACGACGGGTTGCACCACGCCCTGCCCAGTGTGTTCCTCGAGGTGGTGGACCCGGATGGTCAACCCGTCCCGCCGGGAGAACGGGGCGAACTCGTGGTCACCGACCTGCTGAACCGCGCGATGCCCTTCATCCGCTACCGGATCGGGGACACGGGCGCCTGGCTGCCCGGCAGTTGCGCCTGCGGGCGGGGTTTCCCCCGCCTCGCCATGGAAACGGGCAAGCTGGGCCACTACCTGGTCCTGCCCGGCGACCGGCTGGTGTCCGGGAATGCCATCGCGATCTCGTGCGGCCGGGCCGAAGGGATCATCGGCCTCTACCTGGAGCAGGAACGCGAGAACGAGATCCGGGTTCTCTACCGCTCCGGCCCGGGATTCGGCCCCGGTTCCCTCGAGCAGGTCCGCTCGTGCATCCGGTCCGCCCTCGGGAACGACGTGCAAATCGTCTTCCGGCCCGTGAGCCACCCGCCGATCGCCCCCTCGGGGAAGGTGTGGCTCTGCCGCTCCACGATCTGGGCCGCGCGCCTGCGTGAGGGCGGAGACGACCGATGATGGACGGAAGCCGGGGCCGGGTGCGGGGGCTCGTCCGCGCGCCCGTGATCTACGGCCTGGGCATGATCGTCCAGCAGCTGGTGGGCGCCTTCCTGCTCCCGATCTACACCCACTGGCTGGAGGCATCTTCGTTCGGCATCTTCGAGGTTCTCAGCCGAACCCGTGACGTGTTCCTGTTGACGGCCGGCTCGGCGGTGGCGCTGACCACCATCGCCTTCTACCAGCTGGCCGAGGACGATACCGGGAAACGCCGGGTCGCCCTGGCGGCGCTGGTGATCCAGCTTGTCCTGGCCGGGGCCCTCGCGCTGGCCATGCTGGCCGTGGCGCGACCACTGTCCGCCTTTCTGCTCGGATCGGCTGACCGCTCCCCCCTGGTCGCCCTCCTGGTGGGGGTCTTCTTCTTCGACGCCCTCCATCTGGTGCCGCTCGCGATGTGGCAGGCCCAGGTGCGCGCCGCGACGTACGTCGCCTTCCAGTCGTTGATCCCGGTGACCCGGGCCGGACTGATCATCATCTTCCTCGTCGGCCTGCACGGAGGACTCCGCGGGCTCCTGGTCGCGTGGCTGTTGAACTCTGCCTTCCATGCCATCCTCATGACGATCCTGCTGGGCCGGTACCTCCGGCCCTGGCCGGGATGGCCCGGCCGTGACCTGGTTCGCCGCATGGTTGCCTACGGCTGGCCTTTCCTGCCGAACAGCGCCGCGGGATTCCTGCTCAGCAGCGGGGACCGTTACTTCCTGGCCGCGACGCACGGGGCGGCGGTGGTCGGGCTCTACGGGGTTGGCTATCGCCTGGCAGTTCTCGCCTGGGCGGGCCTCTTCATCCCCTTCCAGAAGGTCTGGTCAGCCTTCATGATCCGGCTCGCGCGGAAGGAGGAATACCGGCCCCTGCTGGCCGAGGTGGTCACGGGCTACCTGGGTGTCCATGCCACCGGCCTGCTCGGGTTCCTGCTCGTCGGGCCCGAGATCCTGTCCGTGCTGGCAGACAGGTCGTATGCGCCGGCATGGGCGATCGTCCCGGTCATCGTCGGAGCCCAGTACTGGCAGACCGTGATTGCCCTTCTCGACGCGGCCTTCTACGCGGCGGAGGCTACGCGAACCAAGGCCACCATCACCATCTCCGGCGCCCTGCTCGTGATCATCCTCTATGCAACCACGATTCCCCGCTGGGGCATCGGCGGCGCGGCGTGGTCCACGCTCGCCACGTACCTCCTCCTCGCGGTGACCACCGATATCGTGTCCCGCCGTGTCCTCTGGCTCCCGATCCGCCGGTGGGTGGTCTACGGCCTGCCCGGGCTGGCCGCCGTCCTGTACGCGGGAGCGTGGACGGCGTTCTCCCGGGACGGTCGACTCCCGTGGCTGGTCAAGGTCGCGGTCCTCGGCTCCTGGCTCCTGCTCACGGTCGGCCTCCGCCTCCTCCGGCCCCGCGACCTCCTCTCCCTCGTGCAGCGGCTCCGCCAGGGCGGCGCCTCTGCCAACCCGGTGAGCAAGTGACGGGCCGGTCCGCGCGTCAGAAACGGTTTTCGGCCGGCCTCCGACCGGCACCGGGCGGGCCTTCCCTGGCCACGATCGCACTCCTCGGGTACGCGGCGGTCTTCATCCTTCGCCCCTGGGAGTACAAGCCGGAGTTCGCGGTCTTTCCGTGGGAACGGGCGTGCGCCATCCTGATGATCCT
>CAZOTT010000167.1:0-4763 GCA_964582785.1 uncultured Acidobacteriota bacterium
CAGCAGCAGGACGGCTCCCACCTGGAGGAGAAGGATCAGCAGGAGAAACGCCCAGCGCCGCAGGGGGCTCCGGATCATCGGCACCAGCAACCAGCGGTAGAAGCGGTAGATCCAGGTCCGCTCCAGCGCGTACCCCGCCTCGCCGTGACCGTGCCCGCCTCCGCCCCGCAGCAGCCGGTAGGCGAGCCAGGGGGTCATCACCAGGGCCACCCCCAGGGAGAACAGCATCGCCAGGGAGGCCCCGATCGGCATCGGCCGCATGTAGGGCCCCATCAGGCCGCGGACGAACGCCATCGGCATCACCGCGGCGATCACCGTCAGGGTGGCGAGGATCGTCGGGTTCCCCACCTCGTCGACCGCGGTCACCGCGGCCTGGAGCGGGGGCAGCTTCTTCATCGAGAAGTGCCGGACGATGTTCTCGACGACGATGATGGCATCGTCCACCACGATCCCCGTGACGAAGATCAGGGCGAACAGGGTGACCCGGTTCAGCGTGTAGCCGAACAGCCAGTAGGTGAACAGGGTCAGGGCGAGGGTCACCGGCAGGGCGACGAAGACGACCAGTCCACCGCGCCAGCCGAGGGACACGGCGATCACGATCGTCACGGAGACGATCGCGATCCCCAGGTGGAACAGCAGGTCATGGGCCTTCTCGCGGGACGTCTCCCCGTAGTCCCGGGTGACCGTCACGTGGACGTCGGGGGGAACCACCTCCCCCCGCAGGGCATGGACCTTTTCCATCACCCGGCCGACGACCGCCTCGGCGTCCGACCCCTTGCGCTTGGCGATGGCGATCGTCACCGCGGGGAAGATGCCGCCCTTCCCCCGCAGCAGCGGGATCCCCTTCTCCCCGGCCCCGGGACCCGGGGAGAAGAATACGTAGTTCGTCACCTCCTCGGCGGTGTCCCGCACGTCGGCGACGTCGCGCAGGTAGACCGGGCGTCCCATGTGCACCCCGACCACCAGGTTCGCCACGTCCTCGACCGACCGGAGAAACGCACCGGTCTCCACCACGACGGCGCGGTCCCCGTTCTCGAATTCCCCCGCCGGGGCGGTGGCGTTCTGCCACTGGAGCGCCTGGACCAGCATGTTGGGATCCACGCCGAAGGCCGCCATCCGGGCCGAATCGAGCATCACCCGGACCTGCCGTCGCTGTCCGCCGATCAGGTCGATCCGGGACACGTCGTCCAGGCGCTGGATCTCGCGGGCGAGCTGGGCCGCGATGCGCCGCAGCTCGGGGTGCTCGTAGCGGTCCGACCAGAGGGTGAGCCCCAGCACCGGGACGTCGTCGATCGTCCGGACCTTGACCAGCGGCGGGGTCGCCCCCCGCGGCATCCGGTCCATGCCGGAGACCAGCTTGTCGTAGACCTTGACCAGGCTCCGCTCCTGGTCCTCGCCGACGTAGAAGCGGACGGTGACCATCGCCACCGAGGGCATCGAGGCGGAATAGACGTACTCCACCCCGGGGATCTCCCACATCCGCTTCTCCAGGGGAACCGTCACCCGGTTCTCCACCTCCGCCGGGTCCGCCCCGGGCAGGCCGACGAAGATGTCCATCACCGGGACCACGATCTGCGGTTCCTCCTCCTGCGGGGTGAGCGCCACGGAAAGCGCCCCCAGGCCGAGGGCGGCCAGCATCAGGAGGACGGTCAGCTTCGAGTCGATGAAGAACCGGGTCAGGCGCCCGGCCGGTCCCAGGCCCGTCGTCGTCATCGGCTCAGTCCTCCACCGGCGTTCCGTCGGCGAACCCCGCGGGCGGCGCCACCACGTACCGGTCCCCCGCGGCGAGGCCGGAGAGCACCTCGCGCCGCCCGTCGATCTCCCGGCCCAGCCTCACCCACCGCAGCCGGGCCCGCTTCTCGTCGTCGACCACGAAGAGCCCCCGGAGCTGTCCCCGGCGGACGATGGCGGTCCCCGGCACGAGCAGGGTTTCCCGCAGCCCGCGATCGAAGCTCACCCGGGCGAACATGTTCGACTTGATCCTGCCCCGGGGGTTCTTCAGCACCAGCTGCACGGCGAAGGTCCGGCTGCGGGGATCGCCGGCGGGGACGACCCGCCAGACGTCCGCCGTCTGCTCGAGCCCGAGCACGTCGATCCGCACGCGGGCCTGCTGCCCCGGGGCCAGGCCGGTGACGTCCGACTCGGGGACCTGGGCGGTGACCTTGACCCGCGACAGGTCCTCGACGACGAACAGCGGCATCCCGGGGGCCGCCATGTCACCCACCTCGGTCATCTTGCGGACGACCCAGCCGTCGATCGGCGACACGATCTCCGCGTAGGAGAGCATCACCTGCGCCGCGTTCAGGTTGGCCTCGGCCTGCCGGAGCGCGGCCTGGGCCACCGTGTACCCGGCGGTCACGTCCTCGAGGTTCTTCTGGGTGGCGGAACCCTTCTCGTGCAGCGCGACGATGCGATGGTACTGGGCCTCCATGTTGGCCAGGTTGGCCTTCGCCATCGCCACCGCCGCCTCGGCCTGGCGCACGGCCGCGTCCAGGTCGCGGCGCTCGAGGCGGGCCAGGACCTGGCCGCGGTGAACCCGGTCACCCTCCTCGACCAGGACCTCCTCCACCCGGCCCATGATCTTGGTGCCGGGCGAGACTCGCCTCCAGGGCTCCACCGACCCCGTCGCCTCGACGATCACCGGCACCTGCTCCGGCGCCGCGAGCGCCGTCTCCACCCGGACCGGGGCCAGGTCATCCCCCGGCCGGTCGGCGGTCTCGCGGGAGGACTTTCCGCACCCCGCGAGCACGAGCCCCGTCATCACCACCAGGATCGTCAGCAGCCACCTCTTCCGGGCCATCGCCGTCTCTCCCTTCCGTGCGTTCCGCGTCGTTCTCCGTGGTCCCCGCCTCCCCGCGTTCATCTCAGAGCCTCCCCACCGCCAGGTCGAGGGCGGCCCGGGCCAGCATCACGTCCCGCTGGGCGGAGACCTCCCGGGTGCGGGCCCCGGTCAGCCGCGTCTCGGCGTCCAGCAGCTCGACCAGGGTGGTGAGACCTTCCTGGTACCGGTCCTCGACGATCTTCAGGCTCTCCTTCGCCCACTCGACGGCGTGCCGCGCTTCCTCCAGCCGCTGCAGGGCCGCGGCCAGGTCGTGCCATGCCTGGCGCACCTCGAGGGCCACCTTCTGCTCCATCAGGCGGGTCATCTCGTCCGCCTGGCGGGCCCGGGCCCGGGCGGTCCGCACCTGCGCCCGGGTCCGCGCCCCGTCGAACGCGGTGAACTTCGCCGCCGCCACCAGGCTCCAGCTGTCACCGGCGGTACCGGGCCGGGAGTGCTGGTTGCCCTCGTACCAGGCGGCCACGCCGATCTCCGGGAAGAATCCCCCGCGCGCCACCCGGACCATCCGGTCGGCGGCCTCCTTCCGCTTCCGGGCGGACAGCAGGTCGGGACGCCGTTCGAGGGCCTCCCGCACGAGGGCGTCCAGTTCCTCGGGCTTCCGGTCGGGCACCGGCAGGGCCGCGGGCACCTCCACCGGGGCGTCCAGGTCCCGTCCCAGGGCCATGTTCAGCGCGGCCCGGGAAACCGACACCGCGGAACGGGCCCGGATGACCATCTCCTCGATCTCGCTCTCCCGGACCTTCGCCTGGAGCAGGTCGGACTTCACGACCAGGCCCGCCGCCTCCATGTCCGCCACCAGCTTCACGTGGGCGCGGGCGGTTTCGAGGGCGTCCCGGGCAACGGCGAGGAAGTTCTTCGCCAGGACGGCCCCGGTGTAGGCGTCGAGGACCATCCGGACGACCTCCTGGCGGGTCCGCTCCCGCGACGCCTTCGCCGCCGCGGCCCCCGCCTCGGCGGCCCGGATGCCGTTCGCGAGCCGCCCTCCGGTCCACAGGGGCACCTCGAGGGAGAGCTTCGTCTGGAAGTTGTCCAGGGGCGGGGGATGGTTGAGGAAGTTCGGGTCGAAGTGCTGTGGCCCGAACCTCTCCTGGTTCAACAGGTTACCGAAGACGTAGACCGGGTTCGTGGTCCGCATGAACGTCTCCCACAGGTCCACCCGCGGGAGCCGCCAGCTCTTCGCCTCCCCGACCCGCGCCTCCGCCGCTTCCTGCCCCGCGTCCGCCGCCCGCAGCATGTGGTTGTTCTCGAGGGCGATCGCCACCGCCCGGTCCAGGGTCAGCACCTCCCCGGACCCGGCCGCCGGGGTCGTCGGTTCCGGGGTGCCGCTTCCCTCCACGGCGGCCCTTCCGTCCACCGGCCGCTCCCCGGGGTCCGCCGCCCGGCCGGGAAGGCAGGGCGAAACCAGCAGCAGCAGGAACACCAGCGGGACCGTCGTGCTCGCTCGCGTCATCGGAATCCCCTCGGTGAATGGACGTTCGCTCCGGATCGTTTCTTCCTCTGGATGCACGGCACTGGCCCGGGTTACAGGCCCGGCAGGGCGGGGCAGCCGGCCCGGCCTTCGCCCGCCTGCCGCACCGTATTTGCCCGTTCTTGCCCCTTCTTTCTACCACGTCACCGCCGCCGTCCGGGCGGGGATCGCTTTTCCCTTCCCCCGCCGGGAATCCGTGGTAGATTTCCCGCGGGAGGGGGGTTCGGGGTTTCCCGGGCCCGGGCGGGGCCGGTTCCCGGAACCGGCCCGTCGGCCAGACAGTTGTTGTCCACGGAGCGCGTGGGCCTCCCGGAGGCGGGGGGAAGGAGAGGTGTACCCATGCGTTCCCGCCGTCGTTTCTCCGTCGTCCCGTTTCTCTGCGTGGTTTTCCTGCTGGTGCTGGTGCCGGCGGTGCGTCCTGCGCTGGCGGGGGAGGGTTCCCCGGGTTCGAAGCTG
>CAZOTT010000168.1:0-4697 GCA_964582785.1 uncultured Acidobacteriota bacterium
TGGTGGGCCCACCAGGGCTCGAACCTGGGACCAGCCGATTATGAGTCGGCCGCTCTGACCGTCTGAGCTATGGGCCCCAAAATCGGCAGTTTATCACAGGGGGCGGGGGCCGGCCCGCGGCCCGCGGTCCGGCCGCCGGCTCGACGCCCCTTCCCCGGGATGGGATCATCCTTTCATGAACATGCCCGCCCGTCGCCCTGCCGTCGCCTTCCTTTTCCTTTCCGGTGTCCTGCTCCTGTTGCCGGGACTCGCCCTTTCCGGCCCCGACCGCCCCCGCCGGTCCTCCCACACGGAAACCGCCGAGGTGCGGCGGGTCCAGGTGGACGTCACCGTCCTCGACCCCCGGGGCCGGGGGAGCCGGCCGGTCACCGACCTCCGGAAGGAGGACTTCGTCCTCCGGCTCGACGGGGAGCCGCTGACCGGGGAACGGTTCGCGGAGGTGGAGTTCGACCGGGTCTGCGGGGACGCCTCGCTGCCGGGCGCCGCCACCCGCGAGGCGCGCCTGCCCGGGGAGCCGGCTCCCCTGGTCGTCCCGCGGCTGATCGTCTTCGTCGACCTGAACTTCCTCGACACCGCCGCCCGGGCCCGGGTCCACCGGGCGCTCCTCGCCCTCGCCGACCGGGCCGGGCGGGAGCCGCTCCGGGTCCGCCTGTTCGCCTACGGCCGCCGGCTGGTGCCCCTCACCCCCGGCTTCACCGGGAACCCGGACGTGATCCGGGCGGCCGCCCGGGCCCTCCTCGGGACGCCCGCCGCGGGCCCGCCCCCGGGGGACGCGGACCAGGTGCCCGGCATCGGGGAGCGGCCGCCGGATCCCCTCGTCACCGGGGAGGGAACCGCCATCTTCCGGGTGATCCAGCAGGAGGGCTCCTTCCTCGAGGGGGAGGCCTTCCCCGGGGAGATGCTCCTCGCGGACGACCTGCGCCCCGACCCGCAGCGGTCGATCGCCGCCCTGCGGCAGGTCCTGCTCGCCCACGCGGGGCTGCCCGGGCGCAAGGGGCTCGTCGTCTTCACCAGCCCCTGGTTCGACCTGCCCCGGGACCTCCAGCTCGAGGCGATGAACAGCCTCCACCGCTCCGCCCAGGCGGGCTTCAGCATCTACATGGTGGATGCCCGGGGGCTGGGGCACGGGGGGGAGGAGTCCACCCTGATGTCCTGGCTGGCCAACACCACCGGGGGCCAGGTGGTCCGGCTGGCGGGCGACCTCGACATCGCCTTCCAGCGGGTGCTCCGCCAGCTCGGGTGCTACTACCTGTTCAGCGTCCCGGTCCCGGCCCCCGCCCGGGGAAGCGAGCCCCACAACGTGGTCGTCAAGCTGGACACGGCGGCCCACCCCGGGTACTGGCGCTACCGGGTCCAGCACCGGGCGACGGTGTACGTGGACTCCCCGGCGGAGCGCGGGATCCGGCGGCGGCTCGAGGCCCTGCTTGACCCGCTCTCCCACCCGCAGCCCGAGGTGCGCCTCGAGGCGACCTGGCCCGCTCCCCCGGCGCGGGTCACCACCCTCGAGATCGGGGTCCGCCTCGCGGACCTGGCCTTCCTCCCGGCGGACGGGGGACAGGTGGCGGCCCGGATCGCGGTCGAGGGCCTGGTCGCCCGCCCGGACGGTTCCCCGGTGTGCGTCCTCGGGGACCGGCGGGTCCACGGGGTGCTCCTCCCGCGGCCGCCCGCTCCCGCCGCCCCCGGCCGCCTCGTGCTGCGCCAGGCGTGCCGGGTGCCCGGCCCGGGCCACTACGAGGTCCGGGTCGCGGTGCACGACCTGGGGGCCGACCGGGTCGGCGCCGCCCTCGCCACCCTCGACCTGGCGGACCCGGCCGGGCGCAAGGCCCCGCTGCTGCCGGTCTCCGCGGTCCGCCTCGGGTTCAACTCCGGCGGGGAGTTCCTCCTCGACGTGGCGCCCCGGCGGCCCGCCCCGCCGGTGGCCCCGCGGGACGCCCGGCGCGCGGCGTTCGTCCCGGTCCGCGGGGACGAGCCCCTGCCTCCCGACAGCCGGGTTTCCCTCCGTTTCGTGGCGTGCGGCGCGGACCGGCCTCCCCGGGCGATCCTGTTCGACCGGGGCGCCCCGGCGGGGCGGCGGGTCCGGTCCCAGGTGGCGCTGCACCCGCGGGGCTCCGCCGACCCCGGAACCGGCTGCCGGGAACTCGAGGCGGTGATCCCCGCCGGGTCCCTCCCGGCGGGGGACTGGGGCCTCGCCCTCGTGGCCCCCGGGCAGGGCACCTCGTCCCGGCAGGGGATCGAGCAGGCCCTCGCCGCGGGGGACTGGCTGGCGCTGCGCACGTTCCGCCTGGCGGCGCCCGGGGAGGGCGCATCCCCCGCCGCCGGGCGGTAGCGGCGCGGCGGAAGCACGGGCTAGAATCGCCGGCCCCCACCCTGCTCGCCCGCGAGGCGAGACGAGAGAGTGCCATGGCTGACAAGACGAAGAAGCACCCGGAGAACGTCCCGGGCAAGTACTACACGGACGAGAACTGCACCGCGTGCCAGCTCTGCATCTCCACGGCGCCGGACAATTTCAAGATGACCGACGACGACGACCACGCCTACGTCTACAAGCAGCCCGAGACCCCCGAGGAGGAGGAGGCCTGCAAGGAGGCGATGGAGGGCTGTCCGGACGAGGCGATCGGCGACGACGGGGAGTGAGGCCGGCCGCGGACGGGGGTGAACGCCCCCGGACCGTTGGCGGAACACTGCCGCGGTGACAGGGGACGAGGACACCACCGGGAACGGTGGGGGCTCGTCCCTTTTTCCTTGACCGGGGGCCCGCCGGCCGGGGGGCCTCCCGGTTGCATTCCGGGAACGTTCGGCGTATCGAGGCAGGTGGACGGGGGGTCCACCAGCCGGAAATCCCTGCTCAGCTCCCCCCGGAGCCGGAGGGCGGGATGTACTACCTCGAGGCCCGGACCAGGAAGGGGGTCGTCCGCTGGCCGATCCGGAAGGACCGGGTGGTGATCGGGCGGGGAGAGGAGTGCGACGTCGTCGTCCCCGACCCCTCGGTCTCCCGCCGGCACCTGGAGCTCCGGGTCACGGAGGACGGCCGCGTCCTGCTCCGGGACCTCGGCAGCACGAACGGCACCTGGATCGAGGAACGCCGCATCGCGGAGGGGGAAACGTCGGCCGGGTGCTGGTTCGCGGCGGGGACGACGCTTCTCGCCGTGCGCCACGGGGTCAGCCTGTCGTCCCTCGAGCCGTCCCTAGCTTCCCGGCCCGACGGGACGAACCGCCGGGCGGGCGCCCCGCAACCGGGCAACACGGAGATTCCCCGGGAGGGAGACACCGACCCCCCGGGGGACGACGCGACGGCCAGCTTCGCCGACCTGCTGGAAGCGATGGCCCGGGCGGCGGGCGGCGAGACCGAGTCCCTGCGCCACCGCCTCCTGGCCCGGGTCCTCGAGCGGGTCGGCGGCCGCACCGCCCTCGTCCTCCAGCTCGCCGGGAACGGGTGGGCGATCCTCGCCGCCGCGGGGGAACCCCTCGACCCGGCGGTGGAGGCGGCCCTCGGGCCGGGGCTCCCTCCCGGTCCCGTCACGGACGACCTCCCGGGCGGGCCGCTCTTCTGGAAACCCCTGGCGGGCCCGGGGGGCGCCCGGGGGGCCCTGGTGGTGCAACCCTGGTCCGGGCCCGACCGCGACCTTCCCGGTGACGTGCGCCTCGTCGCGGCGGTGGCGGCGTCGTGGCTCGTGCCCCCGGAGGACGATTCCCCGGCGGCGGGGGGACGGTCCCCGCGGCCCGGCCCGTGCGAGGAGTTCGTCGCCGTCTCCGACCGCACGCGGGAACTCCTCGACGAGATCGACCGCCTCGCCCCGACCGGCCTGCCGGTCCTGCTCCAGGGGGAGTCCGGCACCGGCAAGGAGCTCCTGGCCCGGCGGCTTCACGCCTTCTCCCGCCGTCCCGGGGGACCGTTCGTCGCGATCAACTGCGCGGCCCTGCCCCGGGACCTGCTCGAGGCGGAGCTGTTCGGGATCGAGAAGGACGTGGCCACCGGCGTGGCGCCCCGCCCCGGGAAGTTCGTTCTCGCCAGCGGCGGCACCCTCTTCCTCGACGAGATCGGGGACCTGCCCTCCCACCTGCAGCCGAAGCTCCTCCGGGCCCTCGAGAACGGGCACGTCCACCCGGTCGGCGCCCCCGCCCCGATCCCGGTGGACGTCCGGGTCGTGTCCGCGAGCCACCAGGACCTCCGGGCCCTGGTCCGGGACGGGCGCTTCCGCGAGGACCTGCTCTACCGGCTGGCGGGAGCGGTGGTCCACGTCCCTCCCCTGCGGGAACGCCCCGAGGACATCTTCCCGCTCGTCCGGTTCTTCGCCGCCCGGGCCGCGCGGGACCAGGGGAAGCGGTTCCTCGGGGTAGACCGGGAGTGCGCGCAGTTCCTTCTCGGGTACCCCTGGCCCGGGAACGTCCGGGAGCTGCGGAACGTCGTCTCCCGCGCGGTGGCCCTCGCCGACGGCGAGATCCTCCACCCCGCCCTCCTGCCCCGGGAGCTGGTGGGGAAGAGCGACCCGGAGCGGGGCGAGGCCTTCCTCTGCCTCGACGGGACCTGGCGGGAGGCCCGGGACCACTTCGAGCGGGCCTGGTTCCGCGCCCTCCTCCAGCGGGCCGGGGGCAACCTCTCGAAGGCCGCCCGCCTCGCCGGCCTCTCCCGCAGCTTCCTCTACCGCGAGCTCGAGGACCTCGGGCTGCGCTGACCCCGCCCCGAACTCGATATCAGC
>CAZOTT010000169.1:0-4623 GCA_964582785.1 uncultured Acidobacteriota bacterium
ACCGGCTCGTCGTGATCACCGGCGTCTCCGGGTCGGGCAAGTCGTCGCTGGTCTTCGACACGATCTACGCCGAGGGCCAGCGCCGCTACGTGGAGTCCCTCTCCGCCTACGCCCGCCAGTTCCTCGAGCTGATGCAGAAGCCGGACGTGGAGTCGATCGAGGGGCTGTCCCCGGCGATCTCCATCGAGCAGAAGACCACGTCCCGCAACCCCCGCTCCACGGTGGGAACCGTCACCGAGATCTACGACTACCTGCGCCTGCTCTACGCCCGCGTCGGGCGGCCCCACTGCCCGGAGTGCGGGCGCCCGATCGAGCGCCAGACCGTCCAGCAGATCGTGGACGCGGTCCTGGCCCTGCCCGGGGGGACCCGGGTCCAGGTCCTGGCTCCCGTCGTCCGGGGGCGGAAGGGCCACTACCGGAAGGACCTCGAGCGGTGGGCGGCGCGGGGGTTCGTCCGGGCGCGGATCGACGGCGAGATCGTCGATCTGGACGACCCGCCGGAACTGGACCGGAAGCGGCCCCACACGATCGAGATCGTCGTCGACCGGCTCGTCGTCAAGGAACGGGTCCGCCAGCGGCTCGCCGACTCGGTCGAGACCGCCCTGCGGCTGGCGGACGGCCTGGTGCGGATCGTCCGGGGGGACGGGGAGGAGACGCTCTACTCCGAGCGCCATGCCTGTCCCGACTGCGGCGTTTCCCTGCCGGAACTCGCCCCGCGGTCCTTCTCCTTCAACTCGCCCTACGGCGCCTGCCCCACCTGCGACGGCCTGGGGGTCCACCGGGAGTTCGACCCGGACAAGATCGTCTCGGATCCGTCCGCCCCCGTCGTGCTCGGCGCGATCGACCTCTGGGGAGGGATGGAAGCTTCCACGATGGCGGAGATGATCCGCACGATCCTGCGGGCCCACCGGGTCCCGTCGAACACCGCCTGGAAGGACGTGCCCAACCGGGTCCGGCGGATCCTGATGTACGGTTCCGGGAAGCGGGAGTTCGAGTTCGTCTTCCGCGGGGGGCGGTCCACGTACACCGTCCGCCGGCCCTTCGAGGGGATCATTCCCCGCCTCGAGCGGCGGCTCCGGGAGACCGGCTCGGACACCGTGCGGGAACAGCTCGAGCAGTACATGTCCGTCTCCCCCTGTCCCGACTGCGGGGGCGCCCGGCTGAACCGGGTTTCCCTGGGGGTCCGGGTCGGGGGGCGGAACATCGCCGAGGTCACCGCCCTGCCGGTCCACCGCGCCCGGCGGTTCTTCGACGAGCTCCGGCTCGGGCCCCGGGAGGAGGAGATCGCCCGCCAGGTGCTCAAGGAGATCCGGGAGCGCCTCGGCTTCCTCGAGAACGTCGGCCTCGGGTACCTCTCCCTGGACCGTTCCGCGGGGACCCTTTCGGGCGGCGAGGCGCAGCGGATCCGCCTCGCCACCCAGGTCGGTTCCCGCCTGACCGGTGTCCTCTACGTCCTCGACGAGCCTTCCATCGGCCTCCACCAGCGGGACAACCGGCGGCTCCTCGACACCCTGCTCTCGATGCGCGACCTGGGCAACACCGTGATCGTCGTCGAACACGACGAGGAGACGATCCGCAGCGCGGACCACGTGATCGACCTCGGGCCGGGGCCCGGCGAACTGGGAGGGAGGGTCGTCGCCCAGGGGACCCCCGCCGAGATCGCGGCGTGCCCGGAATCGCTGACCGGCCGGTACCTGGCGGGCGAGCTGCGCATCGAGGTTCCCCGGGAGCGCCGCGTGCCGGACGGGCGCTGGCTCGCCGTGCGGGGGGCCCGGCAGCACAACCTGAAAGGGATCGACGCCCGGTTCCCCGTCGGGCTGTTCACGGTGGTCACCGGCGTGTCCGGCTCGGGCAAGTCGACCCTGGTCAACCACACGCTCTACCCGGCGCTCCTCCGGGCCCTCGGGCTGCGGGCGGACCGGCCCGGGGAAAACGACGGGCTCGAGGGGCTGGAGCACGTGGACAAGGCGATCGACATCGACCAGTCCCCGATCGGCCGGACTCCCCGCAGCAACCCCGCGACCTACGTCGGGGTCTTCGCCCCGATCCGGGAACTGTTCGCCCGCGTCCCGGAGGCCCGGGCGCGCGGGTACCGCCCGGGACGGTTTTCCTTCAACGTGAAGCGCGGGCGGTGCGAGGCCTGCGAGGGCTGCGGGGTGCTGCGCATCGAGATGCACTTCCTGCCCGACGTCTTCGTCACGTGCGACGTCTGCGGGGGCTCGCGCTACAACCGGGAGACGCTGGAGATCCTCTGGAAGGGGAAGTCGATCGCGGACGTCCTCGACATGACCGTCCGGCAGGCCCTCGACTTCTTCGCCGCGGTGCCGCAGGTCGCCCGCAAGCTGCGGACCCTCGACGACGTCGGGCTCGGCTACATCCGTCTCGGGCAGCAGGCGACGACCCTTTCCGGGGGAGAGGCGCAGCGGGTCAAGCTGGCCCGGGAGCTGTCCCGATCGTCCACGGGACGGACCGTCTACATCCTCGACGAGCCGACGACGGGACTGCACTTCCACGACGTCCGGAAGCTGCTCGAGGTCCTGCTCCGGCTGCGGGACGAGGGGAACACGATCATCGTCATCGAGCACAACCTCGACGTGATCAAGACCGCCGACTGGGTGCTCGACCTGGGGCCGGAGGGGGGAGACGACGGGGGACGGATCGTCGCCGAGGGCCCGCCCGAGGCGGTGGCGCGGGTCGAGGAATCCTGGACCGGCCGCTACCTGCGCCGCGTGCTCCCGGGCTGACGACCCCGGCGGGCGGGCGAACGAGGCCGGAGCGCCTTCCGGGCGGCCGGGTGCGCTGGTATGCTCCGGCGCATGGTGACGGAAGGCGAGGTTCGCGGATTCTTCGGCGCCCTGGAGCGGGGCGAATGGTCGCGCCTCGAGGAACTGCTCGCCGAGGACGTCGTCCTGGAGTTTCCCGGGGAGCGGTTCGGCGGCCGGTTCGCCGGGCGCCGGCGGGTGATGGTCTTCCTGCGGCAGAACCAGCGGCTGTTCCGCGGGGGGCTGCACTTCGAGGTGCGGTGGGCCGGTTCGTGCGGTGACCGGGTGGTGGCGGAGTGGACGAACCGGGGCGTGACCCGGGACGGCCGGGAATACGCCAACCGGGGTGCCACCGTCTTCGTCCTGCGGGAGGGGCGGGTCGCCCGGATCCACGACTACCTGGACACGGAGATCATCCGGCGCACCTGGCCGCCGCGGGAGGGCGGACGGTGACCGGGACGGTGGCCCCGGAGGGAGTGCCGTTCCTTCCCGACGGCCTGCTCGCCGGGCGGGTGGCCCTCGTCACCGGCGGCGGGACCGGCCTGGGGCTCGCCATCTCGACCCGGCTGGGCCGGCTCGGGGCCCGGGTGGCCTGCGCCAGCCGGGACACGGGCCATCACCGGGAGCTGCTCGAGCGGGGCCGGCGGGAAGGGTTCGACGTGCTGTCCCTCGCCTGCGACGTGCGGGATGCCCACGCGGTCCGCCGGACGGTCCGGGCGGTGGTCGAGTGCTGGGGAGGCCTGGACATCCTGGTCAACAACGCCGCGGGGAACTTCGTGCGGCCCTCCCTCGCCCTGGCGCCGCGGGCGTTCGACATGGTGCTCGACATCGCGCTCTCCGGGGTCTTCCGGGCCAGCCGGGAGGCCGGGCGGGTGATGCGGGAACGGGGCGGGGGCGCGATCGTCAACATCTCCGCCCCCTACGCCTGCACCGGGAAACCGGGGGTGATCCACTCCGCCTGCGCGAAGGCGGGAGTGGAGACCCTCACCCGGACCCTGGCCGCCGAGTGGGCCGCCTGGGGCATCCGGGTCAACGCCCTGTCCCCGGGCCCGTTCCGGAGCCGGGGAGCCGCCGATCGCCTCTGGCCCACGGAGGAGCTGGAACGGGCGGTGCTGGCGCAGATCCCCCTCGGCCGCTTCGGCACCGTCGAGGAGGTGGCCGAGCTGGCCTGTTTCCTCGCCAGCCCCGCCTCCGCCTGGCTCACCGGCACCGTGCTCCTGGCGGACGGCGGCTGGTCCCTGCCGCGCCCGCTCGTCGACCCCGGGGAGCGCGGCATCGAGCGGCGGAGATCCTGAGGGCGGGGGCCTGCCGGTCGGCGTACCTTCCCGGCGGGAGGTTCCGCACGATGAGGTCCCCGCACTTCGCCGCCGTCCGTGTCGCTTCTCTCCTGTTCGTTGCTGCCGTGGCCACGACCGCCCTCGCGGCGCCACCACCCGCGGTCGGACCGACCCTCCGTTTCACGGGGAGGACGACCCTGGCCTGGGACCCGGTGGAGGGGGCGGACCGGTACGACCTCTACCGGGGCACGCGGCCGGACGGTTCCGACCTGGCCTGTCTCGTCTTCCGCACCCCGGAGACGACGGCCGAGGACCGGGAGACGCCCCCGCCGGGCGGCCTCTTCACGTACGTCGTCGCCGCGTGGAACCCGGACGGGGAGGGATCCCTGGGCCGGGCCAGCGACGGGACGGACCGGCAACCGGCGGTGCGCTGCGCGGACGACGACGGGGACGGCGTGCGGGACGACCGGGACAACTGCCCGGGGATCGCCAATCCCGGCCAGGAGGACCAGGACGGGGACGGCGAAGGGGACCCCTGCGACCCGCAGACCTACACCTTCGAGGAGGACCCGCCGGGCGAGCGG
>CAZOTT010000170.1:0-4483 GCA_964582785.1 uncultured Acidobacteriota bacterium
GTCCCCACGTTCACGTGCGGCTTCGTCCGCTCGAACTTCTCCTTGGCCATCAGGGGTCCTCCGTAACCGGTTGCCCGGGGTTCACCAGCGATAGTGGGCGAAGGCCTTGTTCGCCTCGGCCATCCGATGAACGTCTTCCTTCTTCTTCATCGCGCCGCCGCGCCCGTTCGCGGCGTCCAGCAGCTCGCCCGCGAGCTTGTCGATCATCGTCCGCTCCGGGCGGGCCTTCGCGTAACCGATCAGCCAGCGGAAGGCGAGGGAAAGCCGCCGCTTGGGGGAAACCTCGACCGGCACCTGGTAGTTGGAGCCGCCGACCCGGCGGGACTTGACCTCCATCACCGGCTTGACGTTCTCCACCGCCTTCTGGAAGACCCGCAGCGGCTCCTTGCCGGTCTTGTCCTCGATCTTCTTCATCGCCTCGTAGAAGATCCGCTCGGCGACGGTTCTCTTGCCGTCCTTCATCAGGCTGTTGATGAACTTCGTCACCAGTTCCGAACCGTAGATCGGATCCGGCGGAGTCGGACGGACGGGAACCTCACGGCGTCTCGGCATCTCGCTTTCCTCCGTCGCGTCAGGACTTCGGCCGCTTGGCGCCGTACTTCGACCGGCTCTTGCGGCGGCCCTCCACCCCCGTCGCGTCGAGGGTGCCCCGGATGATGTGGTAACGGACCCCCGGGAGATCCTTCACGCGGCCGCCCCGGATCAGGACGACCGAGTGCTCCTGGAGCTCGTGCTGCTCCCCCGGGATGTAGGCCGTCACCTCGATGCCGTTGGTCAGCCGGACACGGGCCACCTTCCGCAGCGCCGAGTTCGGCTTCTTCGGTGTCGTCGTGTACACGCGGGTGCACACGCCGCGCCGCTGGGGGCACCCCTGGAGTGCCGGGCTCGCGGTCTTGGCGCGGATCCGTTTCCGGCCCTGGCGAACGAGTTGGCTGATGGTCGGCACGTCTCGCCTCTCCGTCTCGCGGGCACGGCCACACCGCCACGGCGGCGGCCGGAGGCCCGCAGGAAACCGGTCTGTCTACCTGCTTTCATCGCGTTTCCCGCCCCTGGCGGGACCCCGAACGGCGGCCGCTGCAGTTCCTCACGCGGGGCGCAGGTGGGACCCCACATCGAGGGGGACTGCTCGCCGTTCTCCCTGCCTCGGCGCGTGCCGGACCGGACCCCGGCATCCCGGGGCGGGCCCGGCCGTTCGCCCGCAGTGCCGCGGCCCGGTGGCAGCCGGACCGCACGAAGCCGTAAGGCTAGGGGACGGAGCCCGGCCTGTCAAGCAGGGGGCCACCCGCCCCGTCGATTTTTCGCCACCTCCGGCGGGCTGCCGAACCGCCGCCGGCTACTTTTTCGCCTCGCTTCCGCCTCCCGTGCCCGCCAGTTTCTCGTCCCCGCTGGCGAGAAGCTGGGCGAGGGTCGCCTCGTCGATCCCGGTCTCGAGGGAGAGCAGGTCCTCCTCGGGCTCCTCCTCCTCGATGGCCGGGAGCGGCATCTCGTAGTCCCGGTAGGCCGGGGCACCGGTCCCCGCGGGGACCAGGCGGCCCATGATCACGTTCTCCTTGAGCCCGCGGAGCTTGTCCACCGCCCCGCGGATCGCCGCCTCCGTCAGGACCCGGGTCGTCTCCTGGAACGAGGCGGCGGAAACGAAGGAATCGGTGGACAGGGAAGCCTTGGTGATCCCGAGCAGGAGCGGACGTCCCATCGCCGGCTGGCCGCCCTGCTGCATGACGGCCTCGTTCTCTTCCCGGAAGCGGAACTTGTCCACCTTCTCGTCGAGGACGAACTCCGTGTCTCCCACGTCCTCGATCTGGACCCAGCGCATCATCTGGCGAACGATCACCTCGATGTGCTTGTCGTTGATGTCCACCCCCTGCAGGCGGTAGACCTCCTGGATCTCGTTGACCAGGTAGTCCTGCAGGGCCTTCTCGCCGAGCACGCGCAGGATGTCGTGGGGGTTCTTCGGGCCGTCCATCAGCGCGTCCCCGGCCCGGACGCGCTCCCCGGGACGGACGCGGATGTGTTTCCCCTTCGGAATCAGGTACTCCCGCCGTTCCCCGTCGTCGCTGACCACGTAGACGGGGATGTAGTTCTTGCGCTTCGTCTTCTCCGGGCTCTCCTCGTACTCCACGACCCCGTCGATCTCCGAGATCACCGCCTGTTCCTTCGGCTCGCGGGCCTCGAACAGCTCGACCACCCGCGGCAGGCCGCCGGTGATGTCCTTCGTCTTCGTCGTTTCCCGCGGCAGGCGGGCCAGCACGTCGCCCGGGAACACCTCGTCCCCGTCCTCGACCATCAGCAGGGCCTTCACCGGCAGGATGTAGGAACGGATCTTCCTGTTGCCGCGCCGGATGACGATCCGCGGCATCAGGACCTCCTGCTTCTTGTGCGGCGACTTCTTGGAGACGATCATCTTCTGGACGAACCCGGTGACCTCGTCCTGTTCCTCCTCGACGGTCACCCCGTCGATGATGTCCACGAACTGGACCGTCCCCTCTTCCTCGGTCAGGATCGCCTGGGTGTAGGGATCCCACTCCATCAGCCGGGTCCCGGGCCTGACCTGCTCCCCGTCCGCGACCTTCAGCGTCGCGCCGTACGCCACCGCGTGACGCTCCAGCTCCAGGCCCCGGTGATCGACGATCACCAGGTTCCCCTGGCGGTTCATCGCCACGTAGTCGCCCCGGCGGTTCTGGACCGTGGTGATGTTGAGGTACCGGACGGTCCCCTCGTTCTTCGCCTCGGCGAACGACTGCTCGTGGACCTGGCTGGCGGTCCCGCCGATGTGGAAGGTCCGCATCGTCAGCTGGGTGCCCGGCTCGCCGATCGACTGGGCGGCGATGACACCGACCGCCTGGCCGATCTCCACGATTCGCCCGGTCGCGAGATCACGCCCGTAACACAGCCGGCAGACCCCGCGCGGCGACTCGCACGTCAGCGCCGAGCGGATGAGGACCGACTCGATCCCCTCCTGCTGGATCCGCTCCGCGATCTCCTCGGTGATCTCCTGGTTCTTGTCGACGATCACCTCGCCGGTCTCCGGGTCTTCCACCGGTTCGAGGGCGACCCGGCCGATGATCCGGTCCCGCAGGGACTCGATCACCTCGCCGCCCTCGACGATCGCCCGCGCCTCCAGCCCCTCGAAGGTTCCGCAGTCCTCCTCGCTGACGATCACGTCCTGCGCCACGTCCACCAGGCGCCGGGTCAGGTAACCGGAGTCCGCCGTCTTCAGGGCGGTGTCCGCCAGTCCCTTCCGCGCGCCGTGGGTGGAGATGAAGTACTGCGCCACCGTCAGCCCCTCGCGGAAGTTCGCGGTGATCGGGGTCTCGATGATTTCCCCCGAGGGCTTGGCCATCAGCCCGCGCATCCCCGCGAGCTGGCGCATCTGCTGCTTCGAACCCCGCGCGCCCGAGTCGGCCATGATGTAGATCGGGTTGAACGGTTCCTGCGGGTCGTTGTCGATCTCCGTCATCCGCTGGAACATCGCTTCCGCCACCCGGTCGGTGACGTCGGACCAGATGGCGACGACCTTGTTGTACCGCTCCCCGTTGGTGATCGCCCCGTCCCGGTACTGCTGCTCCACCTCGATCTGCTGCCGCTGGGCCTCCTCGACGAGGCGCGCCTTCTCCTCGGGGATGACCATGTCGTCGATCCCGATCGACACCCCGGACAGCGTGGCGTAGCGGAAGCCGAAGTCCTTGAGCTGGTCCACCAGGCGCACCGTCACGTCCGCCCCGTACTCCAGCTGGCAGTAGTGCACCAGCTCCTGGATCCCCTTCTTCTTCAGCAGCCCGTTGATGTAGGGGATCTCGGCCGGCAGCGCCATGTTGAAGACCACCCGGCCGACCGATGTATCCACCAGCAGGTTCTCCACCTCCTGGATCGGGGCGTGGATCACGTCCTGGTCGTCGTACAGCACCGTCAGGTCCATCAGCCTGCCGGTGTAGCGCAGCCGGATCCGCGTGTGGGTCTCGACCTGGCCGGACTCGTAGGCCAGGACGACCTCCTCCGGCGAACCGAAGATCCGCCCCTCCCCCTTCCGCCGCGGCTTGCTCTTCGTCAGGTAGTAGATCCCCAGGACCATGTCCTGGGTCGGGACCACGATCGGCTTCCCCGAGGCGGGCTTGAGCAGGTTCCGCGTCGACTTCATCAGGACGTGGGCCTCGGCCTGTGCCCGCGCCGACAGCGGCACGTGCACCGCCATCTGGTCCCCGTCGAAGTCCGCGTTGAACGCCGTGCAGACCAGGGGATGGACCTGGATCGCCTTTCCTTCCACCAGCTGCGGCTCGAACGCCTGGATCCCGAGCCGGTGCAGCGTCGGCGCCCGGTTCAGCAGCACCGGGTGGTCCTGGATGACCTCCTCGAGGATGTCCCAGACCTCCGGCCGCTCGAGCTCGACCATTTCCTTCGCGGCCTTGATCGTGGTCACGATCTGCCGCTCCTCGAGCTTGTTGTAGATGAACGGCTTGAACAGCTCGAGGGCCATCTTCTTCGGCAG
>CAZOTT010000171.1:0-4294 GCA_964582785.1 uncultured Acidobacteriota bacterium
CCTCGGCGAGGCTGGCGAGGCGGGTGGTCCGGGCCCGCCGGTCGGGGGAAGGAAGGGCGTTCCACGCGGGGTCGACCACCGCGACCAGCAGGCGGCCCGCCGGCTCGGCCGCCAGCAGGGGAGCGCCGGCGCGCAGCGCCTCCAGGTCCACCGGCAGGGGCGGAGGGGGCGACGGGGGGAGGAGCACCAGGCCCAGCGAGAGCCCGAGGATGCCCAGGATCCCGCCGAAGAGGAGCCACCCGAGCAGGCCCCGCCGCCGGCGGGTTCCCTTCTCCTTCCCGGGGGCGACCTTCCGCCGCACCGCCCGCAGGCGGTCCCGGATCGCTTCCTCCGCGTCGACCAGCGCGGGCGGAGCGGCGGCGGCCGGCTCGGCGGGAGGTGCGGGGTCCCCTTCCTCGGACGCAGGGGGGCCGGGCACCGGGCCGGTGGCCGCCCCCGCGGCCGGCGCGGTCAGGAACTCGTCGAGCCGGCCCCGCGTCGCCCGGAGCGCACGCCGCCACGTGGCGAGGCGTGCCAGGGATTCCGGCGTGCGCTCGTGCCGGCCACCCATCCGGTCCACGGCCGCCTCCACCCGGTCCCAGAGCTCGGCGAGGGCCGCCCGGTCGGCGAGCGCTTCACGCCGGTCCGCGCGGGCGACGTGGCTCTCCGCCGCGGAGATCGTCGCCAGGACCGCGAGGAACAGCTCGTCCAGGGGTCCGGCCCGCCCCTCGCGGAAGGCCGCCACCAGGTCGATGGCCTCCCTTTCGGGCACGTGGGGGAGGGGGGGCAGGGGAACCCCGTCGCGGATCGCGGCGAGCAGTTCCCCCGACGCCCGCGCGATGCGGGCGAGACCGGACAGCCGCTCGGGGGCCGGGAGGAGCCCCCGGGCCAGGCCGACCAGCTCGAACCAGGGCTCCTCCTCCCCGGCGACGAGGGTCTCCGCCAGTTCCCGCGCCCGGGCCGCCAGCTTCTCCCCGAGGCCGGCCCGGGCGGCGGCCACCCCCGGGTCCCCCAGCCGGCGCTCGAAGGTGCGGGCCAGCATCTCGGCCTGGGCCCGGACCGCCAGGGCCGCCAGCACCGCCCGGCGAAGGGGACCCGGTGGCAGGAGGTGGCGGTCGGCCGCCAGCCGGGAGATGGCGACCAGGTCCTCCGGGCGGGGATTCGGCCAGAGGAGGCGCGCGGCCTCGTCCGAGAAGGCGAGGGTTCCCACGGGCAGGCTGTCGAGGGCCCGCTCGAGGGCGGCCAGGGCCTCGGGCGAGAGAGGATGGGCCGGTTCGGGTTCGGTGGGCACCGGGGCCGTCACCGGGCCGGTCCGCAGGGGTCCGGTGGGTTCTCCGGCGGACTCCGGGGTCCCGGGGGACACGGTTCCCGTCACGGGTCCCGTCGTCGCCGGGTCCGCGGGAAGCGGAACCTTCCGGCGCCGCCGCGGCGTGACGCCGATCGCCTCCTTCCAGTACTTGCGGGGATCACCCATCCCGGCGGCGCTCCCCGTTCCCGGGCAGCGGGGCCCGGTCGATCCGCTCGAGCCGGTCCCCGCGGAGCAGGTAGATCCCCTCGATCCAGTCGCCGGGTGCGAGGGGGAAGGCGTCGGTGCTCGCCACCAGCACCTGCAGTCCCGGCCGGCCGGCGTCGGTGAGGACCAGCCAGAAGCCCCGTCCCGCTCCCGGCTCCGCCCCGGGAGCGTCGTACACGGTGACCCGTCCCTTTGCCAGGTGCCCCAGGATCGGCGCCGGTGACAGGAGGTACCCCCGGGCGACCAGGGGATCGAGGGTCCGGGTATTGAACCCGCCGGGACGGCTGGCGCCCGCCGGCGGGGGGGCGCCGTGGTCCGCTTCCCACCGGAGAAGCGCCGCGGCGAGGACCCGGCCGTCCGCCGCCAGGCGGGCGACGTGGGCCCGGTCGACGACCCGGCGGGACGCGGGAACGGAAAGGGTCGCCAGCGTCGCGACGATCGCGACGCTGAGCACGAGCTCGAGGAGGCTGATCCCCCGTTCCCGGCCGGGGTCGTTCCCCATGGTTCCTCCGCGTCCCCCGCGGGCCGGCGGCGCACGGGGGCCTCACCCTCGAATCTGGGGACCGGGCGCCGCCGAGGCAAACCGGCGGCGGTGGTAGGATGCCGGCCCATGGGACCCGTCTTCCTCGTGCTCGTCGTCGCCGCCGTCGTGGTCGGGTTTGCCACGGGCCGCATGGAGGCCGTCACCTCCTCGTCCATCGAGTCCGCCCGCCAGGCGGTGGAACTGGCGATCGGTCTCGTCGGCATGATGGCGTTCTGGCTGGGCCTGACGGAGGTCGTCCGGAGGGGCGGCCTGATGGAGGCGATCGCCCGGGCGCTCCGGCCCGTCTTCCGCCGCCTCTTTCCGGGGATTCCCGACGGCCACCCGGCCCTCGCCGCGATGACCCTGAACGTGGCGGCGAACATGCTCGGCCTGGCGAACGCCGCGACGCCCCTCGGGATCGAGGCGATGAGGCGGCTGGACGAGCTGAATCCCCGCCGGGGGACGGCCACGGACGAGATGGTGCTCTTCCTGGCGATCAACACCTCGGGCCTGGCCCTCCTTCCCCTGGGGGCGATCGCCGTGCGGGCGGAAGCGGGCAGCCGGGACCCGGCCGGGATCCTCCTCTCCACGCTGCTCGCGACGGCCCTGTCGACCCTCGTCGGTGGGGCGGCAGCCCTGCTCCTCGCCCGGCTCCCCTTCTTCCGGCGCACCGCTCCCGGGGTCGCGGCGGACCCGGGCCCCGGGGGGGAGGGGGCGGCCGCCGGGGCCCCGGCACCCGGCGGAGATGTCCACTGGCATCGCGGCCGGGTCGCGGTCTCGGCGGCCGTCGTTCTCGGGGCCCTCGGCGCGGCCGCCTGGTCCCTGGCCCGGATCGGCGCGACGGCGGGGTGGAGCACGGCGGGGCGGACCGCGGCGTCGTGGGTCCCGCTCCCCCTGCTGATCCTGCTGGCGGTTCTCTACGGCTGGAGCCGGGGCGTCGACGTCTACGCGGCCCTGGTGGAGGGGGCCCGGTCCGGGTTCGACGTCGCCGTCCGGATCATCCCCTACCTGGTGGCGATCCTGGTCGCCGTGGGGATGTTCCGCGCTTCCGGGGCCCTCGACGCCCTGGTTTCCCTCCTGGCGCCGGTGACCGGGGTAATCGGTTTTCCCGGGGAGGCCCTGCCGATGGCCCTCCTGCGGCCCCTGTCCGGCTCCGGGGCGTTCGCGGTGATGGCCGAGACCATGAAGGTCCACGGCCCCGACTCCTTCGTCGGCTACCTGGTGTCCACCCTGCAGGGCAGCACCGAGACGACCTTCTACGTCCTCGCGGTCTACGGGGGGGCGGTGGGGGTCCGGCGCACCCGCCACGCGATCCCGGCGTGCCTCGCGGGGGACCTGGCGGGAATCCTCGGGGCGCTCGCCGCCTGCCGGATGCTCTTCGGGTAGTCCCGGGCCCGGGTCCCGCCCCATATTCGGCCGGGGAGGGAGCGGGAAGGGCATGGATCGGGCACGTGGCGGAACCCGGGTTTTCCTTCTCCTGCTGGCCGGCATCCCGGCCCTGCTCCCGGTCCGGGCGGGGACGGGAACGCCCCGCACCGACGAGGAAGCCGCGATCGAGGAGATCGCCGCCCGCGTGCGGCCCTCGGTCGTGGAGGTGATCGGGACGGTGGCCGGCACCGGCGACACGAGCTACGGGACCGGCTTCGTCTACGGGGAGCGGGGGCTCGTCGTGACCAACGCCCACGTGATCCGGGGGGTGCGCGACCTGGTGGTCAGGACGTTCGACGGGGTGGCCCTCGCCTCGGTCGAGGTCCTGGACCAGCGGGACGACGTGGACCTGGCGGTGCTCCGGGTGCGCGGTCTCGAGGCGGAGCCCCTGGATGGGGGCGGGACCGACCTGCCCCCGGTGGGGCTCCGGGTGATCGCCATCGGCCACCCCCGGGGCTACGAGTACACGGTCTCGGACGGGATCGTCTCCGCGATCCGTGCCCTCGAGGAGGGGGGCCAGGAACTGATCCAGGTCACGGCGCCGATTTCCCCCGGCAGTTCCGGCGGGCCTCTCCTCGACCTCGGGGGGCACGTTCTCGGGGTGTGTTCCCTGACCCTGACCGAGGGGCAGAACATCAACTTCGCCGTTCCGCTGCGGGACCTGGCGCCCGTTCTCTCCGAGGCCCGGGAGATCGAGCGGTCCCTCGCCGATCCCGACCCCGCCCGGCTGTCCCCGGGAGCCCTGGCCGGGATCGTCCGCCGTTACCGGGAGTCCGGGGACCTGGAGCGGGCGGGGGACCTGGTGCGCCGGGCCCTCGAGCGACAGCGGCTTTCTATAGAAAATTTCCAAC
>CAZOTT010000172.1:0-4218 GCA_964582785.1 uncultured Acidobacteriota bacterium
CCCTCGAGATCTCCGTGTTCGAGCTGGACCAGTTGAACCGCACGGTCCGGGTCAACACCGAGGGCTCGATCACCCTGCCCCTCCTCGGCAAGATCCAGGTCGGCGGCCTGACCCCGGAACAGGCGGAGGCGCAGATCGCGCGGATGCTCCAGGAACGGCACCTGGTGAAGAACCCCCAGGTGACGGTCTTCATCAAGGAGTTCGTCTCCCGCCGGGTGAGCGTCCAGGGAGCGGTGAACCGGGGCGGCCTGTACCCGATGCTCGGCCAGAAGACGCTGCTGGACATGATCGGGGAGGCCGGGGGCCTTTCCGACCGGGCGGGGAAGAAGATCTACATCCTCCGCCCCTACGCGCCGGCGGGGCAGGAACGCATCGAGATCGACGCCGAGAAGCTGGTCTACGAGGCCGACCCGATGCTGAACGTTCCCCTGCAGCCGGGGGACATCATCATGGTCCCCTACCAGCGGAAGATCCGGATCTACGTCAACGGGGCGGTGCAGCAGCCGGGCGTCAAGGAGTTCTTCGCCGACGAGGAGGTCACGCTCCTGCAGGCGGTGACCGCGGCGGGCGGCACGACGGACCGGGCCAACGAGCACCGGGTCCAGGTGATCCGCCGCCTCCCGGATGGCACGAAGCGCATGTTCAAGGTAAACCTCAGGAAGATCAAGCGCGGCAGGGCCGAGGACCTGCTCCTCGAGCCGAACGATGTCGTCTACGTTCCGGAGTCGTTCTTCTGATCCGCGGTGGTTCGGAACAGCTCCGGCGGAGAGCAGCATGGCCGAGAATGAAACCCACCAGGAATTCAATCTCCGCGACTACTGGCAGATCCTCGTCCGCCGCCGGTGGCTGATCTACACCTGCGTGCTCGTGGTGACCGTCGCGGCCGCCGTCTCGAGCTTTCTCGCCACCCCGGTCTACCGCTCGACCTGCACGATCGCGATCGAGCGCACCGGGGTCCGCATCCTGCGGCAGAACCTGACGTCCGCGGAGCCGAGCTGGCTCGACTACCAGAACTTCTACAACACCCAGTACCAGATCATCCAGTCGGACGCCGTCCTGCGGCGGGCGATCGACCGGATGGACCTGATGCACCGGGAAGACCTGCCGGGCATGGAAGAAGAGGACGAGGGCCTGGCCGCCCGCTTCGGGAAGAAGCTCGGCAGCCTGAAGCGATCCCTCGTCCGCTTCGTTTCCCGCACCCAGGTGCCGGAAGACGAGGACGACCCGTACTACCCGTACCTCAAGCTGCTGCGGGGCGGGCTCTCCGTCGACCCGGTCCGGGACTCCCACCTGGTGCAGATCTCCTTCGTCTCCCCGGACCGCGAGTTCGCCGCCGAGGCGGCCAACGCGGTGGCCCGGGCCTACATCGACTTCACCCTTTCCTACAAGCTGGAGATCGCGGAACAGTCGAAGGACTTCTTCATCGAGCGGATCCACTCCCTCCAGGAGGAGATCGCCAACCTGGAGGAGGACCTGCGGGAGTACGCCCGCACCCACCACATCGTCACGGGTGACTCGACCGACGTCGCCCTGCAGAACCTGGCCGACCTGCGGAGCCGCTACACGGAGGCCGAGGCGAACCTGGCCAAGGCGAAGGCCCGCTACGAGTCCCTGCTGAAGACGTCCCCGGAGTCCCTCGACGAGGTCCGGCACAACACCCTGATCCAGGGCCTGGCCCGGGAGGTCTCCGACGCCGAGAGCCGGTACCGGGAGCTGCTCGCGACCTACGGCCCGGCCTTCCCCGAGGTCAAGAAGCAGGAAGAGAAGCTCCGTGCCGCCAAGGACCGCCTGCAGGAGGAAACGCGCAACATCGCCCGCAAGGTGATCGAGGGGGCCAAGGCGGACTACCTGCAGGCGAACAAGGAGGTCACGGAACTGGGCCGGCTCTACGACAAGGCGAAGCAGCAGGTCGACCGGTTCCAGTCCGACTATGTCCAGTACCAGCAGCTGAAGCTGATGGTGGACCGCAAGCGGGCCACCCTGAACGACCTGCTCGACCGGGAGAACCAGATGGTCCTGTCGGCCAGCCTGGTCAATGCCGGCGACTCGGCGAACAACGTCCGGATCATCGACGAGGCGAAGCCGGCGCGGCAGATCTACAAGCCGAAGAAGAAGCTGAACATCCTGCTGGGCTTTCTCTTCGGTCTCTTCCTCGGGGTCGGGGCGGCGGTGCTGATGGAGTACATCGACAACACGCTGAAGACCCCCGAGGACGTGCGGCAGGTGCTGGGGCTCTCCGTGCTGGGGATGGTCCCGTCCCTGTCCTCGACCACGCGGACCAGGGGCCGGACCCGCCGGGAGGACCTGGCCGCCGAGCCGGCCCTGATCTCGGCGGAGGCCCCGGTCTCGCCGATCGCCGAGTCCTACCGGGAGCTGCGCACGGCGGTGCTCCTGGCCACCCCCGGGCACCCGCCCCGGGACCTGTGCGTCACCTCCTGCCAGCCCGGCGAGGGGAAGACGACGACGACGATCAACCTGGCGACGACCCTGGCCCAGCTCGGGCGCCGCGTGCTCGTCGTCGACGCCGACCTGCGCAAGCCCCGCTGCCACCAGGTGCTCCAGGTGGCCTCCTCCCAGGGGATGAGCACCTGGCTGACCGGGATGAGCGGGATCGACGACCTGGTCCTGCCGACGAAGATCGAGAACCTCTCCGTCATCCCGGCGGGCCCGATCCCCCCGAACCCGGCCGAGCTCCTCGACTCCTCCCGCTTCGCCGAGCTGGTGGAGCTCCTGCGGCGGGACGACCGGTTCGACCACGTGCTGTTCGATACCCCGCCGGTGCTTTCCGTGGTCGATCCGCTCCTCGTCGGCCGCCACGTGGAGGGCACCGTTCTCGTGATCAAGTCCGGGTTCACCACCCGCGAGGCGGGCAAGCTGGGGAAGGAAAAGCTGGAAACCGGCCGGGTCGGCGTTCTCGGGGTCGTCCTGAACGCGGTCGAGATGGAGCACGTCCCATACCAGTACCGGTACTACCGCTACGGTTACGGGGAGAAGAAGAACGGCCAGCAGAAGAAGGGGAAGCGTGTCGCCGCGGCGGGTTCCCACGACGCCTGAACGGGTCCACGGGGCGCCCCGGCCCCTGCCGGCCCTGCCGGGGATCCCGGCGTGGGCCCTGGTGGGAGCCGTCCTGCTGGGCGCCGTCCTGTTCGGCGCCGTGGGGGAGATTCCCCTCCCCCTCGGGCTGCCCCGGTTCGAGGTCCGGAACCTGTACGCCGGCCTCGTCATGCTTCTCGCCGGCATCGCCCTCCGGCGCGCCGAGCGCGGGCCCGAACGCGTGCTGGCGGCGGCGGCGGCCGCGTGGCCCCTCCTGCTCGCTTTCCAGCTCCTGCCGCTGCCCGCCGGCCTGCTCGGGACGATCGCGCCGGCGAACCTGGCCTCCTGGCGCGAGACGTGGCCCGGTCCCCTGGGAGACTGTTCGGGCGACCTGCTGCCACCGGCTCCCCCGGCGTGGCTCCCGGTTTCCCTCGACCCGGTCAGCACGCGGGTCACCCTGTTCCTCGTGGTAGCCGGGGTGCTGGCCTTCCTCGCCTCCCGGTCCCTCCACCGGTCGCACCCGGGCTGGCGGGATCGCCTTCTCTGGGTCCTCGCCATCTTCGCCACCCTCGAGGCGGCCTACGGCATCGGGCAGTGGGGAGCGGGGACGCCCCACGTTCTCTGGCAGGTGAAGAACGCCTACCCGGACTGCGCCAGCGGGACGCTGATCAACCGGAACCACTTCGCGATGATGGTCTACCTGGGTCTCGGGGCGACCCTGTCCCTGCTCGGGTTTCTGGAGCGGAAGACGCGGGAGGAGCGGGAGGAGGACCCGGGACGGGAGACCTTCCTGCGCACGTCGCTGGCGGTCATGGTCGGAATCCAGCTCGCCGCGATCCTCGCGAGCAAGTCCCGGGCCGGTCTCGCCGCCGCCCTGCTGGTGGTGCTTCCGTTCCTGCCCCGGCTGGTGCTGCGGGGACGCGGTCCGTCCCGGGCCGTGGTCCTCCTGGTGCTCCTGCTGGTGGCGGTCCCGGCGGTCCTGCTGGTCGGCCCCGACGTGGCGGAGCGGCTGGGAAAACTTCCCCTGGAATGGGAGAGTCCCGCCGGCCGGGGTGCCGTGCTGCGCGCCAGCCTGGCGATCGTCCGGACCTTCCCCTTCCTCGGGACCGGGGGGGGGAACCTTCTCCCTGGTCTTCTCCCGGTGGCGCACGGAAGGGATCCAGAGCCGCTACACGTTCGCCCACG
>CAZOTT010000173.1:0-4142 GCA_964582785.1 uncultured Acidobacteriota bacterium
GCAAGAAGGCGATCCGGCAGTTGATCGACTCCGGGCGCTGCATCTACAGCTACGTCGGTGGCAGCTACATCACCCTGCCGCCGGACCAGGCCTGAGCGCGCCGCGGCCGGCGCGGCCGGGAGGGAGCCATGACCGACAAGCCGAAGGGACCCGAGAGAATTCAGCGCGTCATCGACCTGCTGCGGCAGTGGCAGAAGATCGAGCGGCAGTCGATCGAGTCGTGCGCGGAGATCATGGAGAAGACGGACAATCCCCTGATCCGCCAGATGATGGAGATCATCCGCAACGACTCGGTGCAGCACCACCGGGTGCAGCAGTTCTTGATCGACTCGATGACGACCACCCCGGTGACCCTCAAGCCCGAGGAGCTGGCCCTCGTCTGGGACGAGATCGTGCGGCACGACGAGCTGGAGCGGAAGGTGATCGAGATGGCCGAGGAGGCGCGGGACGAGTGCCGGATGTTCGTCCAGCGGGCCCTCCTCGACTACCTGATCTACGACGAGAAGAAGCACGACAAGCTGCTCCAGGACCTCGAGAACTTCAAGAAGAACCTCTACCCGTACGGCTGATCCCTTCCGGGCACGGGTGGGCCGTGGCGGCGCCGGCGGGGCCGCGGCGGGACCCGAGCGAGGCGAACCATGGGACTGCTCAAGAAGAAGAAAAAGAAGAAGGGCTTCGTTCCCCGCTTTACCGGGGGCGGGGGTTCCGGGTCGGAGATCTCCCCGCTGCGGCCGCAGGCGGTGGAGAAGCGGCCTCCCTGCCAGGGCCACTGTCCGTCGGGGAACGACATCCGCGGGTGGCTGACCGTGATCGCCGAGCGGGAGAAGACCGGCCTGTCCCTCGACGAGGCCCTGGACCGGGCGTGGGGGATCGAGGTGGAGACGAACCCGTTTCCCGCGGTGATGGGAAGGGTCTGCCCCCATCCCTGCCAGGACCACTGCAACCGGAAGGAGAAGGAAGGCGCGGTCGAGATCAACTCCGTGGAGCGGTTCATCGGGGACTGGGGCATCGAGCGGCGGCTGGCCCTCCCGCGGCTGGCGGAGGCGGGCAGCCGGGGAAAGCGGGTCGCGGTGATCGGGGCCGGACCGGCCGGCCTCTCCTGCGCCTACCAGCTCGCCCGGCGCGGCTACGGCGTCACGGTGTTCGAGGCCTACGAGAAGCCCGGCGGGATGCTCCGCTACGGGATCCCCGTCTACCGGCTGCCGCGGGAGGTCCTCGACGCCGAGATCGGGCGGATCCTGGACCTCGGGGTGGAGCTGAAGTGCGGTGTCCGGGTGGGCCGTGACGTCTCCCTGGACCGCCTGCGCGAGGAGTACGACGCCGTCTTCGTCGGCATCGGCGCCCACAAGGGGAAGACGATGGGGATTCCCGGCGAGGACGGCCCCGGGGTCTTCACCGGTACCGACTTCCTCGCCCGGGTGAATGCGGGCGAGAAGGTCGAGGTGGGCGAACGGGTCGTGATCGTCGGGGGCGGTGACACGGCGATCGACGCGGCCCGCGTCTGCCTGCGGCTCTCGCTGGACGCGGCCAGCGTTTCGCGCCGCCGCGGCGCCGAGGTGACGATCCTCTACCGGCGCACCCGTGCCGAGATGCCCGCCATCGAGCGGGAGATCGTCGAGGCCCTCGAGGAGGGGATCCGGGTGGAGTTCCTCGCCGCGCCGGCACGGATCGAGCGGGGCCCGGACGGGCGGATCGAGAAGCTGGTCGTCCAGCGGATGGAACTGGGAGAGCCGGACGAGTCGGGGCGCCGGCGCCCGATCCCCGTCGAGGGGGACGTCTACGAGATGGAGGCCGACACCGTCGTGATGGCGGTCAGCCAGCAGCCGGACTGGGCCACCCTGGGGGTGGAGGGGGCCGAGGGCTCCTGGCGGGACGTGGACGAGTGGGGCCGCACCTCCATCGAGAAGGTCTGGTCCGGCGGCGACCTGCTCAGCCTCGGCCTCGCGACGATCGCCATCGGCCAGGGGAGGAAGGCGGCCGAGTCGATCCACGCGGCGCTCTCGGGCGAGCCGCTGCCGGCCGCGGATGCGCGCCCGGAGGTGGGCCCCGACCGGATCCTGAAGGACTTCTACGACCCGAAACCTCCCGCGGAGCGGAAGGTGCTCTCGGCGGAGGAACGGCTGGCCCGGCCCCTGGACGAGGTGGACCTCGGGATCACCCGGGAACAGGCCCTCGAGGAGGTCACCCGGTGCTTCTCCTGCGGCCTCTGCTTCGGGTGCGAGCGCTGCTGGATGTACTGCCAGAACAGCTGCTTCAAGAAGGTCGGGGAGCCGGGCCCCGGGCACTACTACACGATCGATCTCGCCACGTGCGACGGCTGCAAGAAGTGCTCCGAGGAGTGCCCGTGCGGCTTCCTCGACCTGGTGTGAGGCGGGTGGGCCGATGATCCTCCGGGTGCCCAGGGTGATGGTTGCGGGGCTGGGAGGCGACAGCGGCAAGACGCTGGTCGCCCTCGGCCTCGCGGCGGAGCTGCGCCGGCGCGGGATCGACGTGGCGGGCGCCAAGAAGGGCCCCGACTTCATCGACGCGGCCTGGCTCTCCGCGGCCTGCGGCCGACCCGCCCGCACCCTGGACACCTGGATGATGGGGCCCTCGGCCCTGGGGAACGCCCTGCTCCCCGTGCGGGACGCGGGACTGCTGCTGGTGGAGGGGAACCGGGGCATCTTCGACGGGATGGACGCGGCGGGGAGCCACTCGAGCGCCGAGCTGGCCCGGCGGATCGGGGCGCCCGTCCTGCTGGTCGTGCGGGCGGCGAAGGTGACCCGGACGGTGGCCGCCCTGGTGGCGGGCTGCACCGGCTTCGAGGATGGTGTCCACGTCGCCGGCGTCATCCTCAACGACGTGGCGACGGCCCGGCAGGAGGCGGTCATCCGGGAGGCGCTCGTGCGGAGCGGCGCCCCGCCGGTGGTCGGGTGCGTGCGGCGGCAGCGGGGCCTGCCCCTGCCGGGACGCCACCTGGGCCTGGTGCCGGTCGCCGAGCACGGCTCCGCCGGAGAGGCGATCGAGGCGGCCCGCCGGGCGGTGGCGGAGGGCGTCGACATCGAGGCGGTGCTGCGGATCGCCCGGGAGGCGCCGGCGGTCGACCTGCCGACGGCGGCGAACACGGCCCGCTTCCGGCGGGTCCGGATCGGCGTGGCCCGGGACGAGGCGTTCAGCTTCGTCTACCCGGAGAACGTCGAGGCCCTGGAGGCCCGCAACGCCGAGGTCGCCTTCTTCTCGCCGCTGCGGGACCGGGCGCTGCCGGCGGTCGATGCGCTGTGGTTCCCCGGGGGATTCCCCGAGGAGCACGCGGAACGCCTCGCGGCGAACGCGTCCCTGCGGGAGGAGATCGCGGCGGCGCTCCGGGGCGGGACGCCCGCGTGGGCGGAGTGCGGGGGGCTGATCTACCTGGCCCGGGAACTGCGGGCCGGGGGGCGAACCCACCGGATGTGCGGGTTTCTCGACCTGGTCGTGGAGACGACCCCGCGCCCCGTGGGACACGGGTACGTCGAGGCCGTGGTCGCGGCGGACAACCCGTTCCTTCCCGCGGGACGGACCCTCCGCGGCCACGAGTTCCACTACAGCCGGATCGTCGGCGGCGG
The DNA here is from genome assembly GCA_964582785.1 of uncultured Acidobacteriota bacterium. GTDB lineage: Bacteria > Acidobacteriota > Polarisedimenticolia > J045 > J045 > JAMOQA01. Next base: position 3,582 of record CAZOTT010000173.1, read on the forward strand.
GGACGCCGCCCGGACGGTGCTGCGGCTCCGGCGGGGCCGGGGAATCGAGGGGCGCGACGGGATCATTCGGCGGAACACCTGGGCCTCGTGGGCCCACCTGCACGCGGTCGGCTGCCCCGCCTGGGCGGACGGCCTGGTGGCGGTCGCGGGTCGCCGCGCCGCTGCCGGCGTGAACGGATGACGAGGGAGGAACTGGTGGTGCTGCTGCTCCAGGAGGGCCCCGGCAGGGTCGCGGACCGCGCGCTGGCGAGCCCGCGGGTGCTGCGGCTGCTGGTCGGGCGGCTCTGGGAGGAGGAGCCGGCGGTGCGGGAGGCGGCCGCGGTGGCCCTCGGCGAGGTGGCGTGCCGGGACCCGGGGCGGGGAAGGGAGCTGGTGCGCCGCTTCCTCTGGGCCCTGAACGACGAGTCGGCGACCAGCGGCGGACCGGTGCTGCCCGCCCTGCGGGAGATCGGGCGCCGCAACCCGGGGTTGCTGGTTCCCCATGCCGGGGCCCTCGAGCGACTCGCCCGGATCGACACCGCCCTGGCCCCGGAGATCGAGCGGACGCTCGCCGTGCTGCGG
>CAZOTT010000174.1:0-4140 GCA_964582785.1 uncultured Acidobacteriota bacterium
CACGTCCAGCCGAGCACGCCCGCTCCCAGCCAGGCGGCCGCCCACGCGAGGCCGACCGCCACCAGGGCCGCGAGAAGTCTCATCCGCCGCATCCTCCCTCGTGGGGCCGGACGCCCCGCTTCTCGACCATCCGCAGCAGGCTCGCCGTCCGCCGGCGCTCCGCCCGGACGCGGGCGTCGGCGAGCCGCTCCCGGGCCGCCACGTACAGGTCGAAGGCCGCCAGCAGCACGGCCTCCACCCGGGGGACCAGTTCCTCGCCCGCGTCCCCCAGCTCCTCCCGGACCAGGCGCCGGAGCCGGAAGATGAACGCCAGGGCCCGGGAGGGAGGCAGGTCGTGGACCGCCCGCACCCGGACGAGCGGCCCCAGCGTCTCCGCCACCCGCCGCGGCGGGGCCCCGTCCAGCAGGGCCTCCAGCGCCGCGGCGAGGCTGGTCCGCACCGTCTCTCCGACCGGGTTGCCGAACGGATCGTCCCGCCGCTCGAGGAGCGGCCGGGCCTCCGCGGGCCAGGTGGCGAGGACCGCCTCGACCCACCCCGCGAGGATCCGCTCCCGGGCCCGTTCCGCGCCCTGATTCCGCGCCCGCTCGGCCATGCGCCCCGTCTCCCCGGCCGGCTCCCCGGACCGGCGAACCCGGCCCCGGTCCGGGCCTGGCCGGGAACCGGCCCGCGGGCGGTGCTCCCGGCATCCCTCCGGCCACCCCGGCAGACTGCAACGTCCATGCCACGTAACGGCCGCCAAGGGCTCGTCACAACGCGCTGCAATTACGAAGGTTATCCGCGACCCGGCGGCGAGCGTCGCCGGACCACGACGGGACGTTACGGCGAAGAAACGCGCGCCGTTCCCCCGGGAACACCGCCGGGCCACCGGAGAACGGGGCCCCCCGGACCCTTTTTCCGCCGCGCGCGGGGGCCGGGGCGACACCCCGCGCGGGGGTCACCCGGAAAAACCGCGGCGGCCCCTCCCGCCCGGGCCGCCCGGCGGGGACGCCGCGGGAACGGGACCGGTCACCGGCAGCGGGCGGTCACGCCTTCCCCGGGGCCCCGGAGGCGGAACTCCGCGGTGCAACCCCCGCCACCGGGACCCGCGGTGAACCGCCACCGGCCCGGGGGCAGCGGGCCCAGGACGACCCGGGCGCGGCCGTCCTTTCCCGTGCGGGCCCAGGACGCCAAGTCGGCGGGGTCCGGCCCGTCGCCGGCATCCCCGCCGGAACCCTCGAGCAGGGGCAGGGCATCGGCCGGCACGATGCGCGCCCCGGCCACCGGCGTCCCGGTTCCTTCCTCGACGACCCGCAGGGACCGGCAGCCGGTGGCATCCAGCACGACCGTGACGGGCCCGCTGGCCCCCCGCCACGTTGAAGCTCGCCCCCACCAGGCCGCACCGGGCCGAGCGCAGCCGAAGGGATCTCCACCGCGGCCTCAGCCACGCACGTCGCCACGCAGGCAGGCCTTTCCGAGGGTGCGACCCACGAACGACGACTGCGCGAGAAGCACACCGGCCGCGAGAAATGCGCCCCATCGGAGGGCGCTCTCCGCTACCAGGGACACGGTGCCGATTCCCGCCGCGGTGCAACTGCCGGTTCTGCTCGAGCCCACCAGCAGCGCGGCCAGGGTGGACAGGGGACCGAACGTTTCCGGGTAGCCTTCCACCATGCGCAGGCCGAGCCCGAGACAGACGACCGCCGCCACGTTGGACCAGGAGGGCAGCAGGAGCCCCAGAAGCCACCCGATGGCGACCAGGGGCAGGAAGCCGAGGGAAATGCCCACGCAACCGGCCAGGGACAGCGACGGTTCCCCCGTGAAGATCTCCCACGACCGGATCATGACGGTGAACAGGGCATCCCCTCCCAGCAGCACGGCCGTCCAGGCGAGGCAGACTCCCAGGTAGTGCACTCCCCGGGGTACACCCCCCTGGAGCAGGGCCGTTGCCCTTCCGGAACGGTATTCCCCGCGTGGAACGTCGCCGACGCAGAGGAGGGAGAAGTTGCCGCTGAACGCGAACATCGCGATCCTCCCCCCACCTCCCGCCCGGCTCACCCAGACAGCCACCAGGAGGGACATGGCCGCCAGCAGCACCCAGCCGAGGGGGACCCGGAAACCTGCGAGGATCTCGGCGAGAGTTGCACGAAAGACGATCCCCAGCGCCCGCGCCTTCCTAGGCATCGATGCACTCACGGTACCATTCCTCCAGGAAATCGGACGGGCCTCGGATTTCGAACACCTGCTCCCCCGCCCCCAGGAGAAACCCCTCGACACGGGCCAGTTCTTCCCTGCCGGAGCAGCGGACGCGCACCAGCACGCGCCCGTCTCCGCGGGACTCCCAATCGGCGTCTTTCCACCTCCTCCGTGCCGCGTCCGGCCACGCCGACACCACGAGCTCACACCGCCTGTCCGTCGAGTCCCGCACCGCGCCGCGCCGGACAACCCGCCCCTGCGAGAGAAAAACGACGTCGTCTGCCACCTTCTCGAGCTCCCCGAGGTGATGACTGCTGACGACGATCGTCACCCCGCGCTCCCGCAGTTCCAGCAGCCGTTCCCGCAACAACCGGACGGCTTCCGGGTCCAGGTAGGCGGTCGGTTCATCGAGAAGAAGCACCGACGGCTCCCCCGCCATCGCCAGCAGCAGTCCCGCGCGTTTCGCCTGCCCGCGGGACAGCCTGTCGAGCCGCGCCGACAACAGGTCCTCCGCTCCGAGGGTTCCCGCCAACGCTTCGGTTTCTCCCGGGTCAATCCTTCGGCCCCGCCGCAGCTCGATCATCCACCGCAGCCACGCCACGAGTCGCTGCCTTCCGGAAGGCGGGAACGCGTCCGGACAGAAACCGATGGTGCCCGTAGGCAGGACCCGGTCGGCGCAACGTCCACCCACGAGCACCTGTCCGGCAAGAGGCTGCAACAACCCCGCTACCAGGTGCAGGAGGGTCGTCTTCCCCGCGCCATTGGGTCCAACGAGCGCCGCGACACGGCCGGAGGAAAACGAGAGCTCCGGGATTGCCAGGCGGAAGCCTGCTCGGCCGTGCCGAAACTCCAGGTCTTCGATCGAGACGTTCATCACGGCTCTTCACCCCTTCGCTCCGGACCCCGGTTCGAGAACCCGGTCTCGACACGATCCCCCTGCTACCGACTTCGAGAAGATCATTTTCCCGTTCCGGGAACCTTGATCGGGCTGAGCAGGCGGAACCAACACACTTCGGCACCAAGCTGGTAACAAAGGAACGAACCGAGCTGAGCTCCCCAGCTGTCCCGGGGACATCCATGACAGGGACCGTTCGGCGGATCCCAGCAACCACGGCACTCGTCACAACTCTCATGGAGACAGTCCAGGTAGTCTCCGATGGGCCCCATCGGGTGAGCTTGCCCGTCGACGGCAAAGAGAGCGATCCGCAGGAGAATGTCGGCGGGCGTTTCCCGGTCCGAACTGACGCTCGCCAGGAGGGCTTCGATTTCCTCCGCTGGGAAGACCGCGCCGGAGGCTTCGACAGCTGCTCTGTACCGAAGAAGATCCTCCCGGTCTTCCTCCCTGATTTCCGGCCCCGTCCATGAAAGTCCGGCAGAGACGGCGTTGTCCAGCAACCAGGAAGCCCGATACATGCCGCCTCCCAGTACCTCCAACCGATGGCGGATCTCATGTCCCATGCTCTGCGCCTCGACGGCGATGCCGCTTACCGATACCTCGACCTGCGCCTCGAACAGGATATCAGGCCCCTTGTGATACGTGACGTGCCCCTGGAGCACGTTCATATTCTCCCGCAAGCTGATGCTCAACCTCTCGGGGCGACCATCGACCATGAGTCGCTCGAACGTTTTCGTCGTTGTTCCCGGCAGGGCGGCTACTCTTCCGGAATCCGGCGATGGCGAAGCATCCACTCCCCTTGCCGGTGCGGACATGAGGCCTGCCACCATTAACCCCACCATGGCACCATGAAGTATTCTGCCACTCCACTCCAATAGTCTGGGCATTCCTTTTCCTCCCGTCTTCTGGGCCATTCTGCCTTTTCACTCTCCGGTGCGAATCGTCTCCTCCGGCGGCGGACCCGGTATCCGATCCATTGCCACCACCCGCGAGGACCGGAAGCCGGGCCGGACCGCTCCAGGACCACCCCCGGGAAGAGGACGGCGATCACTCTCCGCGATCGAACGGCCGCC
>CAZOTT010000175.1:0-4127 GCA_964582785.1 uncultured Acidobacteriota bacterium
GAACTACCGCCTGGCGTAGTCCCGGGGGGAAGGACCGTGATCGCCCGGGTCCCGGGCTCGCCCGGGAGGGCCGCGAGGAGAACCCGCCAGGCGCCCTGCCGCAGGAAGGCGGGAAGCTTTTCTCCCCACTCCACCGCGACCACCCAGCCCGCGGCGAGGGCCTCCTCGATCCCCAGGTCGTCGAGACCCGCTCCCTCCGGGAGCCGGTAGAGGTCGGCGTGCAGCAGGGGAACCCGGCCCCCCGGGTGCTCCACCGCCAGCACGAACGAGGGCGAGACGATCCGCGCGGGGTCGTGGCCGAGGCCGGCGGCCAGCCCGCGGACGAAGACCGTCTTGCCCGCCCCGAGGTCTCCCTCGAGGCTGAGGAGGTCACCTCCCGCGAGCCGTTCCCCGAGGGCGCGGCCGGCGGACCGCGTCGCCTCCTCGTCCCGGGCGAGCGCCGGGCGGGGCCAGGTCAATCGTCCTCCTCCCCGGGGCCCGGTTCCCCCGCCAGGTGCCGGAAGGCATCGGCGACGTGCTCGAGGACGGCCCCCGCGGTCAGGGAGGCCTCGCTCTCCATCCGGTCGACCGCGATGTCCGCGGCCAGGCCGTGGAGAAACGCGCCGAGGATCGCGGCCTCGAGGGGCTCGAGTCCCTGGGCGAGGAAGCCGGCGACGAGGCCGGTCAGCACGTCCCCCATGCCGCCGGACGCCATCCCGGGATTCCCGGTGGGGTTCAGGAAGGCCTGGCCGTCGGGGGACGCGATCACCGTCCGGTACCCCTTGAGGATGCAGACGGCGTCCGCCCCGGAGGCGATCCTGCGGGCCCAGGTGACCCGGTCGGCCTGGATCTTCTCGACCCGGACCCCGTGGAGCCGGGCGGCTTCCCCGGGGTGGGGGGTCAGCACCAGGGGCGCACGGTGCCGCGACAGGGACGTGCGGGAACGGCCGGCGAAGGCGTTGATCCCGTCGGCGTCCAGGACCACCGGGACCGGGGAGCGGCGGACGAGGGTGCGGATCTCCGCCGCCACGCCGGGGCGCGTCCCGAGTCCGGGACCGACGGCCAGCACCGAGCGGGCGGCGGCGAGCTCGAGGGCGGCCTTCGCCGCGCCCCGGCCGAGGAACCCCTCCCGGGTGCCCGGCAGGGGCTCCGTCATCAGCTCGGGGGCGAACCCCGCCACTTCCGGGCGAACCGGGGCGGGGGTGGCGACGGTCGAGAGACCGGCGCCGGCCCGGAGGGCTCCCCAGCCGGCCAGCGCGGCGGCTCCCGCCCGCCCGGCGCTCCCCGCCACGACGAGCACGTGGCCGAAGCGGCCCTTGTGGTCCGCCGGGTCCCGCTCGGGAACCAGCAGGGCCGCGTCCTCCCCGGTCACCCAGTGCAGGTCGGCTCCGGCGCGCCGGATCGCCGCGGGGGGGATCCCGATGTCCACGACCACGACGTCCCCGCAGTGGTCCTCGGCGGGGGGGAGCAGGTGGGCCGGTTTCGGGCGGGCGAAGGTGACGGTCAGGTCGGCCACGACCGCGGGTCCGGGGACGTCGGCGGTGCCCGCCTGGAGGCCCGAGGGGATGTCGACCGCGGCGACGAAGGCGCCGCAGCCGTTCACGTCCTCGACCACCCGGGCGGGGAGCCCCTCGAGGGGCCGGGAGAGCCCGGTGCCGAAGACCGCGTCGACGACGAGGGTTCCCGGCCCGAGGGACGGTCCCTCGCGCCGCCACGCGTCCTCGTCGCGCACGGGGATGATGGTCCCCCCGATGCCCCGCCAGGCCCGGGCCATCGCCGCCGCGTCTCCCCGCAGGCGGCCCGGGGTCGCGCCGACCAGCCAGACGGAAACCGGGGCCCCGCACCGGGCGAGGTGCCGGGCGCAGACGAAGCCGTCCCCGCCGTTGTTCCCGGGGCCGGCGAGCACGACCACCGGCCGGGCCGTCGCGTCCGGGACCGCGTCCAGGATCGCCTCCGCGACCAGCCGCCCGGCGTTCTCCATCAGGACGAGCCCGGGGATCCCCATCTCCTCGATGGCGATCCGGTCCGCCTCCCTCATCCTGGCGGCATCGAGCACTTCCATCGTTTCGCTCCTCCGGTGAGCCGGTGGGGGGAGGGGAAGTCTGCCACGTTTCGGAGCGGGGCGGGATCCGGGGAGCGGGGAGGAACGGGGCCGGGAAAGCAGCGGGCGGAACCCCCCAGGGTTCCGCCCGCCGGGGTCAGGCCAAGGACGTTCGTGCCCCCCGTGGCGTACTATCCTTGAGCACGTGACCCGTTCGTTGCCCCTTATCTACCCCGAATCGCTCCCGGCGGCCAAGGAAAAGCGATGACGGATCTTTCGAAAACAGGCGCCGGCGATTCGGCGGCCGGCCGGGACAGGCCCCCGGGAGCACCGCCGGAGCCGGGAGCGATGGTCGAGCTGTCGGTCGAGGACCTCGGGGGCGGGGGGGAAGGGGTGGCCCGGGCCGGCGGTTTCGTGGTGTTCGTGCCGGGGACCGTGCCCGGGGACCGGGTCCTGGCCCGGGTCACCCGCCGGCGCCGCCGGTTCGCGCGGGCCGAGGCGGTCCGCCTCCTCGTTCCGTCCCCCCTGCGCCGGACGCCTCCCTGCCCGCACCAGCCCGCCTGCGGCGGGTGCCCGCTGATGGTCCTCCCGGAAGGGGAGGCCCTCGCCCGGAAGGTGCGGCACCTCGAGGAGACCCTGCGCCGGATCGGCGGGATCGAGGTGCGGGTGGAGACCCGGGTTCCTTCGCCGCGGGCCCTGAGGTACCGGGGGCGGGTGCGCCTCGCCGTCGCCCCGTCCGGGCCCCCGGCGGTGGGCTACCGTCCCCCCGGCGATCCCCGGCGGCTGGTCCCGGTCACCGACTGCCTGCTGGCGCCGGAGGGCGCGGTTCCCCTGGCCCGGGAACTCGTCGCCCGGCTCGCCCGGGGGGGCGGACCCGGTCCCGGCGGCCGGCCCCGGGAGGTGGAGGTCCGCGCATCCCTGGCCCGGGGCCGTTTCCTCCTGGTCCTGCACGGGCCGCGGAGGCCGGGCCGGCGGCTCCGGGAGGTGGCCCGGGGGATGGTGCGCCGGGAGGAACGCCTGGCGGGGGTCGTGGCGGTTCCCGGCGGGCGGCGACCGGGCCGGCCGGAGGTCCTCGCGGGGGCCGGGCAACTGGTCGAGTCGATCGGCGGGCTCGAGGTTCCCGTGGGCCCGACGTCGTTCCTCCAGGTGAATCCCGCGGCGGCGGCGGCGCTCTACCACCTGGTCGCCGAGCGGCTGGAAATGCCGGGGGAACCCGGGGCGCCGCTGCTCGATCTCTACTGCGGGGCGGGCCTCGGGGGCCTGCTCGGGACCGGTCCCGGGGTGCCCCTGACCGGGGTGGAGCGTTCCGGGGAGGCGGTCTCCGTCGCCCGGCTCCTGGCCCGGGGGCGGGGTCGGGAGAACGCCCGGTTCCTCGCCGCGCCGGTGGAGCGGGCCCTGGCCCGGTTGGCGGCGGAGGGTGCCCGCTTTCCCCGGGTCCTCGTCAACCCCCCGCGGGCGGGAGCCGGCCCGGGGGTGCTCGGGGGGGTCGCGGCCCTGGGTCCCCGGAGAATCGTGCTGGTCTCCTGCCACCCGGCCACCCTGGCCCGGGACGGGGCGATCCTCGCGGGGCTCGGTTTCCGGGCCCGGGACCCGGCGGCGGTGGACATGTTTCCCCAGACCTCCCACCTCGAGGCGGTCCTGCGCTTCGACCGGGCGGGGACGGGCCCGTGAAGGGAGTCCTCCTTGCCCTGCCCCTGCTCGCGGTGGCGGGCGGGATCGTCCCGGCGGCGGGACAAGGGGCGAAACCGGTGCCGTGCCCCGTCGCCGGGGTGGACCGGCTGGGCCGGAGCGCGGGGGATCTTCTCGACGAGGCGGCCGCCACGGCGGCGAGCCGGGACCCCGGGTGCCGGGCCCTGGGCCGGGCGGTGGCCGACCTGGTCCTCGCCCGGGGGGAAGCGGCGGAAGGGGCCTGGGAGCGGCTGCGGCAGGAGGAACCTGCGGGCCCCCCGGCCCTCCCCTGGAAGGCGGTCGCGGCGGCGCTCGCCTTCCGGGCGGGGCACCTCCGCCCGGCCCACCGCCTGGCCCGGGAGGTGCTGCGGGTCCGTGCCGGCTCCGCCCTGGCCTGGCTGGTGCTCGGCCGCGTCCTGGCCGCCCGCTTCCGGGACGG
>CAZOTT010000176.1:0-4107 GCA_964582785.1 uncultured Acidobacteriota bacterium
GGCAGGTTTCCGGGCGTTTTCAACCTCGAAACCTGCCAGAACGGGCGTTATCCCGTGCCGGACCTGCCAGATCCGGAGTTATCCGACACCCCACCTGCCATTTCGCCCGTTATCCCGCCCCGGACCTGCCGGAAGGGTCCACGGCCGGTCCTTCGGAACGGGGCCTACTCTCCACCGCAGATCCCGGAAGGACTTCCGGGCGCGGCGGGCGGTGCGGTAACCGACGGCGGAAGGACCTTTCACCTCCGCCGGCTGCACCCTCGACCGACCCCCGCTCTCGGCGCACCTCCGAAGAAGTGGCCCGGGCGGGGCCGCGGGTCACGACGCCGGTTTCTCCACCGCCGTCAGCTTCGTCGTCGCGTCGAGGGCGCCCATCGGGGTCGGGACCTTGAGCCCCGCCAGCACGACGAGGGGCCGGTCCTTCGCCAGCCAGAGGAAACCGCCGCCCTCCTCCCCGTCGAGGGGGGTCAGCGCGACCTTCCAGCAGGGGAATTCCCCCGCCGGAACCGTGACGGTCTCCTCGCCGACCACCGCGACCTTCCAGGTCCGGACCTTCTGGTGCTGGATGTCGAAGGTGCGCACCGTCGCCTCGTAGCCCGCCTCCCAGGGAAGGGTGCCGAGGTAGACGGCGAGGGCCGCCTCGTCCCCGGCGACCGGGGCGGGCAGGGCCACGTCCACCGGCACCTTCCCCTGCGGGGTGGCGATCTCTCCCCGCACCCGCGCGGGGGCGAAGTCGAGTTCGATCGTCACCGGCCCCTGCTTCACGGCGCGGTGCAGCGGAAGGAGAGTTTCCCCGTCCAGGAGCCAGGTGTCGCTGGCGTCCCCCGCCGGTGTGCTCGCCGTGGTGTGGACCCGCCAGGCGGGACGACCGTCCGGGCCCTCCGCCCGGGCCAGCTCCCGCTGCGCCCGCACTTCCATCGACTGCCCGCCGGGAGCGCGGATCGTCGTCGTGTAGGACAGGCGCAGGGGGGAGAGCTGGTCCCGGCGCGCGGCGGGGGGCAGCGGGGCGGTCCGCGCGGCGTCGGCGCCCGCCGGCTTCTCCGGCAGGGTCACCTTCGAGACGTCCACGGTGATCTCGGCGAGCCGCCGGGCGATCTCCGGCCGGACCTCCTCCTGGACCCGCCCGTGGAGGTACCGGCCGAGGAACCGCTCGATGGCGACGATCATCGCCAGCCGGTTCTCCTCCCGGGCGTAGCCGTGCCCCTCGTCGGGAGCCACCAGGTACTCGACGGGCCGCCCGAGGTCCCGGAGGGCGACGACGATCTGGTCCGACTCCCGCTTCTTCACCCGGGGATCGTTCGCCCCCTGGACCACCAGCAGCGGGGCCCGGATCCGCTTCGCGCTGAAGAGGGGTGACTGGGCGATCAGCCGCTCCCGGTCCCGGGGGTCCTCCGGGTTCCCGACCCGGCGGTAGAACATCTGCCGGATCGGCTTCCAGTAGGCGGGGATCGAGTCGAGGAGCGTCAGGATGTTCGACGGTCCGACGATGTCCACCCCTGCCGCGTACACCTCCGGCGTGAAGGCGAGCCCGGCGAGGGTCGCGTAGCCGCCGTAGGATCCGCCCATGATCGCCACCCGGTGCGGGTCGGCGATCCCCTGCGCGACGAGCCAGCGGGCGCCGTCGGTCAGGTCGTGCTGCATCGCCCCGGTGCCCCACTGGCCGTTCCCCGCGTTGAGGAACTTCTTCCCGTAGCCGGTCGAGCCGCGGAAGTTCGGCTGCAGCACCGCGTACCCCCGGTTGGCGAGGAACTGGGCGAACGGGTCGTAGCCCCAGTGGTCGCGGGCCCAGGGCCCGCCGTGGGGCAGGACGATCGCCTGGAGGTTCCGGGGGGGCACGCCCTTCGGCACCGTCAGGTAGGCGGGAATCTCGAGGCCGTCCCGGGCCCGGTAGCGCACCGGCTTCATCCGGGCGAGGTGCTCCCGGGGCAGTTTCGGCCGGGCGTCGTACAGCTTCGCCAGCCGGCGCTTCTTCCGGTCCCAGAGCCAGGCCGAGCCGGGATCGACGTCGGAGTGCACCGCCACGATCCAGAACCGCTCGTCCGCGGTGCGGGACCCGACGCCGATCTCCCCTTCCGGCAGGTGCTTCTTCAGCCAGCGGTAGTCCCGGGCGAACTCCCGCGTCTTCGGGTAGACCCGGGCCCGGTCCCCGACGTAGACGGTCGCCACCAGCTCGTCCGTCCGCTCGGAGAAGAGGGCGGTCGCCAGGTCCACCTCCTGCTCCGGGTCGGCCTCGACGAACGTCGCCTTCCCGGACGTCAGGTCCCAGCGGTAGAGCCCGACGAGATCGACGTCCGCGCCGTGATTGCTGGCGAACCAGAACGCCTTCCCGTCCCGGTCGAAACGGACCGGCGCGCAGCTTTCCTCGAAGGTGCAGGAGAGGAGGACGCGGGGCCTGCCGTCCTTCGCCGCCAGGTCCACGGTCTCGCTGCCGCCGTCCTCCGTCATGCGGAAACCGAGCCGCACGTTGCCGTCCAGGTCGCAGAGGAACCCGGCGTAGCCGCCGTCGTTCCGGTAGACAAGGGTGCGCCTGCCGGAGGCGATCTCCAGCCGGTACGCGTCGTGGTAGGCGGGATCCCGGTCGTTCAGGGCGACGACGATCGTGCCCGGGTCCTTCTTCGGCAGGGAGAGGATCCGCGCCTGGATCTTCCCGTACGGGGTCAGGTCGACCGCCTCCGGGACCCCGTCGGGCCCCGGTTTCGCCCGGGGATCGACCCGCCACACGTGGAAGTTCTCGTCACCGCCCCGGTCCTGCACGTAGAGCACGTAGCGGGAATCCCGGGTCCAGAAGTAGCCCCGGACCGGCCGCTTCGTGTCCGCCGTCAGGGGCCGGGCCTTCGCGAACGGTTCTTCCCGCCTCTTGATCCAGATGTTCAGCTCCCCGCGGTTCTCCCGGAGGAAGGTCATCCACTTCCCGTCGGGGGAAAGCTGCGCCCCCGCGATTTCCGGGTTGCCGAAGAAGAGTTCCCGGTCGATCAGCGGCGGAAGCCGGTCGTGCCGGGAACTGTCCGGGGCGGACGCGCCCGCCGGGCCGGGGTCGGCGGCGAGCGCGGGGGCCGGGACGGTGGCGAGGGCGAGGGCCACCAGGAACGAAAGCAGGGGGAAGGCGGTTCGACGTCGCATCGGCTTGACCTCCACCGGAAGGGTACGGCGGTTCCGTGTTCGCCGGGCGACCGCCCGTCCGGCGGGAGGGACCGCCCGCGGGAAAGCCGCCCGGGGGGCAGGGGCGACCGCCCGGGGAATTTCCCGGCGAGGCCGGGGGAGGATTCCACCGGCTCCCCGGGGCCCCGGGGGCGGGACCCTCGCGGGGTCACGCGGCCCCGGAACGCGGAAAGGGGACCCCCGCGGGGGTCCCCTCCCGGAGTCCGGTGGCGCCGGAACGGGTCAGAAGTCCATCCCGCCGCCCATGCCGCCGGCGCCCGTCTCCTTCTTCTCCTCGGGGATCTCGGAGATCAGGGCCTCGGTGGTCAGCATCAGGCCGGCGACCGACGCCGCGTTCTGCAGGGCGGTGCGGACGACCTTGGTCGGGTCGATGATGCCCGCCTTCACCATGTCGCAGAACTTCTCGTTGCGGGCGTCGTAGCCCCAGTTCGCGTCGTTGTTGCCCCGGACCTCGTTGACGATCACGGAGCCCTCCTTGCCCGCGTTGTCCGCGATCTGGCGGAGCGGCTCCTCGAGGGCGCGGCGGACGATGTCGATCCCGGCCCGCACGTCGTCGTTCTTCTCCTTGATCTTGTCGAGGGCCTTCTGCGCCCGCAGGAGGGCGGTGCCGCCGCCGGGGACGATCCCCTCCTCGACGGCCGCCTTGGTGGCGTGCATCGCGTCCTCGACGCGGGCCTTCTTCTCCTTGAGCTCGGCCTCGGTGGCCGCGCCGACCTTGATCACGGCGACGCCGCCGACCAGCTTCGCCAGCCGCTCCTGGAGCTTCTCGCGGTCGTAGTCGGAGGTGGTCTCCTCGATCTGGGCGCGGATCTGCTTGACCCGGGCCTCGATGTCGGCCGCCTTCCCCTTGCCCTCGACGATCGTCGTGTTGTCCTTGTCGACGACGATCTTCTTCGCCCGGCCGAGGTCGCCGAGCTGGACGTTCTCCAGCTTGATGCCGATGTCCTC
>CAZOTT010000177.1:0-4065 GCA_964582785.1 uncultured Acidobacteriota bacterium
CGGTGACGGCGAAGGAGGGGGCCTCGCCGCCGACCGAGACGATCCCGGGCTGCATGGCGAGGTCGGTCGGTTCCACCCGCCGGGCGCGCCCGGTGAGGGCGAAGACCAGGCCGCCGACCAGGATGGCCGTTCCGAGGATGACGAGGGCCGCGCGCAGGAGTCCGGCGCCGGCCCCGTCCTGCCGGGGCCGGTGGACCCGGATCGTGACCTCCGGCGGTTCCGCCTGGTCCGGGGGCGTGGACCGCCGCCGGCGGCGGGGCCGGGGCTCCGGGGGCGCCTCGAGCCGGGCTTCGTCCGGCACCGAGACCAGGGGGGCGGCCGCCTCGCGGAGGTGGGCTTCCAGTTCGGGCGGCAGCTCGCCGCGGACCAGCTTGAGGACCCGGGTCACCTTGTTCTGGAGCTGGGAGAGGGGCTGGACGCCGTCCTTCTTCCCCGAAACGACCAGGGCCCCGACGACCTGCTGGAGTTCCTGGTAGATCGCGGTGCCGAGGACCGCGTCCCGATAGAGATCGTCCCGGACCGCGTCCCGTTCCGCGGCGGACTTCTTCGCCAGCCGCTGGAGGTCCCCGAGGGCGCGGACCTGCCAGGCGACCGCCTCCGCCACCCTGAAGGGGGTCGTGTTCGTGCCGGCGTTCTCCCCGCCGAGGACGTCGAGGACGATGTCCCGCTCCCGGGGCGTGACCTCGACCGCGTGGGGTTCCACCCGCAGTCGCACCGGGCGGTCGCTGCCCCGGGCCTGCTCGAGGAACGGCCGGACCTGGTCCAGCACCGGCCGCAGGAGCGCCTCCCTGTCGATCGTCGGGGTCGTGCCGGCCGTGGCCGGGGTCTCGGTCGTGGTCACCGCGCGGGTCCTCCCGGGAATGCCGCCGGGCACCCCCTGCACGAAACGTGGCTTCCCGTCGAGGATGAAGTTGGCGCCCGCCCTCCCCGGGAGCAAGGGCCCGTGCCAGAATGGCCCCATGGCCGGCCGCCCGATCTACCTGGACTACAACGCCACCACCCCGGTCCTCCCGGAAGTCCTCCGGGAGATGCTGCCCCACTTCGGCGAGCGGTTCGCGAACCCCTCGAGTCCCCACCTGCCGGGGTGGGAGGCCCGCCGGGCGGTGGACGAGGGGCGGCGGCGGGTGGCGGCCCTGCTCGGGGCGGAACCGGGAGAGATCGTCTTCACCTCCGGCGGCTCGGAGGCGGACAACACGGCCATCCTGGGCGTCGCCCGGGCGCGGGGCGGCGGCCACGTGATCACCACGGCGATCGAGCACCCGGCGGTGCTCGAGCCGTGCCGGCGGCTCGCGGAGGAGGGCTTCCGGGTCACTTGGCTGCCGGTGGACGGCCGGGGAAGGGTGGACCCGGACGACCTGCGGCGGGCCCTGGCCCCGGACACGGTCCTCGCTACCGTGATGCTGGCGAACAACGAGGTGGGCACGATCCAGCCGATCCCGGAGATCGCGGCGATCTGCCGGGAGGCCGGCGTGCTCCTGCACGTGGATGCCTGCCAGGCGATCGGGAAGATCCCGGTGGACGTCCGGTCCCTCGGGGCGGACCTCCTCGCCCTGGCGGGGCACAAGTTCTACGCCCCCAAGGGAATCGGCGTGCTGTGGGTCCGGGCGGGGCTGGCGCTGCCGCCCCTGGTCCTCGGGGCCGGGCACGAGGGCGGGCGCCGGGCCGGGACGGAGAACGTCCCGGGGATCGCCGGGATCGGGGCCGCCGCGGCCCTGGTCGCCCGGGAACTGCCCGCGGCCGGGGAACGCCTGCGGGCCACCCGCGACCGGCTCCGGGAGCGGCTGGCCGCCGAGGTCCCGGGACTGGTCATCCACGGGGATCCGGACGGGGGCCTGCCGAACACCCTGTCCGTCTCCTTCCCCGGGGTGACCTCGGGGGAAATCCTGTCGCTGCTGGTGGACCGGGTCGCCTGCTCGGCGGGGGCCGCCTGCCACGGGGGCGAGGTGCGGGCCTCCCACGTGCTCCGGGCGATGGGGGTTCCCGCCGGGGTGGCTGCCGGGACCCTCCGGCTGACCACCGGCCTCCCCACGACCATCGAGGAGGTCGACCGGGCCGCCGGCGCCCTGGCCGGGGCCTGGCGGGCGGCGCGCTCCTGACCGGCCCGCTCCCGCCGCCCCCGGGAACGGCGGCCGGCATCCGCCCCGCCGCGTCCCGGGAGGGAACGGTCTCGCGCGGATCAGCGCGCCCCGCCTCCCCCGTCGAGGAACGCGAGCTGGCCGCAGGCGGCGGCCGCGTCCCGCCCCCGGCTGCGGCGGACGGTCGCCACGACGCCCGCGGCGGACAGGATCCGCAGCGTCCGCTCGACGCGGTCCTCGGGGGCGGGCTCGAACGGCAGCCCGGGGACCGGGTTGAACTCGATCAGGTTCACCTTGGCACGGGTGCGGCGGGCGAACCGGGCCAGCTCGTGGCCTTCCGCCGGGGAGTCGTTCACGTCCCGCAGGAGGACGACCTCGAGGGTGGGCCGGTGCCTGCCCCGCCCGCCGTAGTCCCGGATCGCGGCCGCCAGCTCGTCCAGCGGATGGCGCCGGGCGACCGGCATCAGCCGCTCCCGGGTGGCGGGGCGGGCGGAGACCAGGGACACCGCCAGGCGCACCGGGGGGGCCTCCGCCGCCAGGCGGCGGATTTCCCGCGGCAGGCCGACGGTGGAGACGGTGATCCGCCGGGGCGGGATGCCGAACCCTTCCCCGTCCACCAGGACCCGCAGGGCGGCCAGGACCGCGTCGAGGTTGTGCAGCGGCTCCCCCATTCCCATCAGGACCAGGTTGAGGACGCCCCGCCCGAGACCGGTCGCCTCCCGCAGGGCGGCGACCTGGCCGGCGATCTCCCCCGCCGACAGGTGCCGCCGGAAGCCCAGCTTCCCGGTCATGCAGAAGGCGCAGCCGAACGCGCACCCGACCTGGCTCGAGAGGCAGAAGGTGTCGTGGTCGTCCCACGGCATCGCCACCGCCTCGACCCGGTCCCCGTCCGGGAGGTCGAGGACCGCCTTCACCGTGCCGTCGGAGCTGCGGGACGCCGCGGCCACCCGCGGGCGCTCCACCCGGAACCGCTCGGCGACCAGGTCCCGGAGGCGCCGGGGCACGTTCGTCCACCCGGCGGGGTCGAGCACGTCGTGGCGGTGGATCCAGGAAAAGACCTGGCGGGCGCGGAACGGGCGGGGGTCGTGGGGGGCGAGGCGGGCGGCCAGCGCCTCCCGGGCCAGGCCGTACAGGTTCTCGCGCGCTCCGGTGTCCTCCGCCACGGGGCCCTCCGCCGGTCCCGGAGTTGACGGGTCCGGCCCCGAACGATACGGTGCGGCTTCCCCCGGGCGCCAGCCCGGCCCCACCCGGAGACGCCAGATGAAGCGCGAACAGGTCCTGTTCCTGGTCCTCGGCCTCGTGTTCGGGACCGGCCTCGGGCTCGTCCTCGGGCTCGCCATCGGCCGGCCCGACCTCTTCGGCGCGGCTCCCCCGCCGCCCCCGCCGGGCGCGGCCCGGGCGGCCGGGCAGAACCCCCACGCGGCGGGGGGGATGGACGACGTCGTCGCCCGGCTGCACGAGCTCCAGGAGCGGGTCGGGAAGGACCCGGGCGACGTGGACGCGATGGTGGAGATCGCGAACATCTACGCCCAGGCGAACTTCTTCGACAAGGCGACCTCCTGGATTGACCGGGCGTGCAAGGCCGCCCCCGACGATCCCCGCGTGCTCCTCCAGGGGGCGATGATCCACCAGCACGCCGGGAACCGGGAACGGGCGCTCCGGCTGGCGGCCCGGGCCTTCGAGCACGGGACCGCGGAGCCGGAACTCGACGAGGCGGTGGCCACGATCGCGCTCCACGGCGCCGGCGACCTGGACCTCGCCGCCCGGGCCATCGGCGCCCTCGAGCGGCACGCTCCCGACCGCCCGTCCCTCGCCGACCTGAAGCAGGAACTCGCCCGGATCCGCGGGCTGCTGGCCCGGGCGAAGGAACACCCCGACGATCCCGCCGCCCAGCGGGAGGCGGGCAACCTCTACTTCGATACCGGGCAGTGGGCGCGCGCCGAGGAGTGCTACCGCCGCTACCTGCGGCGGAAGCCGGGAGACCCGGACG
>CAZOTT010000178.1:0-4017 GCA_964582785.1 uncultured Acidobacteriota bacterium
CCGGGAGCGGGCCGCGGTCCGCCGCCTGCTCGGTTACCTCCCCCAGGAATTCGGTGCCTGGCGGCGGCTCCGGGTCAGGGAGGTGCTCGAGCTCCTGGCACGGCTCTCGGGCCTCCACGACCCCGCGGTGCGGAAGAAAAGGATCGAGGAGATCCTGGAGCTGGTGGGCCTGGCCGGGGTGTCCGACCGGAAGGTGTCCGCGCTCTCCGGGGGCATGCTGCGGCGTCTCGGGGTCGCCCAGGCCCTCGTCCACGACCCGCGGGTGATCGTGGTGGACGAGCCGACGGTGGGCCTCGACCCGGAGGAGCGGATCCGCTTCCGCGGCATGATGGCCGACCTCGGCGAGGACCGGGTGATCCTGCTCTCGACCCACATCGTCGCCGACCTCGGCCCTTCGTGCCGCGACCTGGCGATCCTGGACGCGGGAAAGATCGTCTTTCGCGGCAGCCCGGGGGACCTCCTGGAGGCGGCCCGGGGCCGTGTCTTCGAGGCCGTGATCCCGGTGGACGGGGAAGAGCGGTTGCCCGCGGGAGTCGAGGTGATCGCGCGGCGCCCCGAGGGAGTCGGACTCCGGGTCCGGGTGGTCTCCGGGACGGGAGAGGAACTTCCCGGCGCCGAGGCGGTCCGGGAGCCGACCCTCGAGGAGGCCTACCTGGCGTTCATGGCGGGACGGGGCCGGGCGCACCTGGCGGCGGCGGGGGTGGAATCATGATCGACCTGCGGGCGGTCCTGGCGATGGCCCGGGCGGAGGCGACGCTGACCCGGCGCCTCGTGCGGTACTGGCTCTTCCTCGTCCTCTCGACCCTGGTCGGGCTGGCCCTGGTCCTCTACTACGGTTTCCTCCACCGCCAGTTCTCCGCCTGGTCGGGGACCGTCGCCCTGATCAACCCCCGGTACCTGGTCGGCGCCTGGGGGGGGCACTTCGTGCTGGTGTTCCTCGTCGGCGTGGCCCTCCTGTCCCTCGACGTCCGGGCCCGTGACCGGCGGGAACGGGTCGCCGAGGTGCTGGACAGCCGGCCTCCCGCCAACCTCGAGATGCTGCTCGGTCGCTGGCTGGGGACCCTCGCCGCGTGCTGGCTTCCCACCGTGCTGGTCGCCGGCCTGCTGTGGGGGGTGGGCTGGCTCCTCGGCAGTCCCGTCGAGCCCCGGTCCCTGGCCGGCTTCCTGCTGCTGATGGCCCTGCCCGCCTACGCGTTCGTCCTCGCGCTGGGGTACGTGCTGGGGATCCTGCTGCCGTACCGCCTGGCGGCGGGGATCCTTCTCGTCGGCCTGGTCGTCTTCACCGTCGTCGTGATGGTCACCTGGCTCCCGGTCTGGCTGGCGCCCGTGGCGGACCTGGCCGGCATGTTCTCGGTCGGGTTCCCCTCCGACATGCTCCCCGGTCTCGCGGAGCAGCGCGGCTGGATGGCCCGGATCGCCTGGCTCCTGCTGGGCCCGGGCCTCGTCGCCCTGGCGGCGGCGATCCATCCGCGCCTCGACAGCGTGCCCCGGCGTCGGTCCCTGGTGACCGCCGCCCTGTTCCTCGGCGCGGGCGTCCTGCTGCTGGGAGAGACCGTTCACCTGCGCCACGGGGACCTCCTGGCGGTGCGCCGGTGGAAGGCGGCCCAGGAAGCGCTGGCGGACGGTCCCTTCCCCCGCCTGGTCGAGGTGCGGGGGCGGGTGGCCATCGACCCCGGGCGGGAACTGGCCCTGGACCTCGAGGAGGTCCTCGCGGCCCCCGCCGGGCGCGACCTCCCGCGGATCGTGCTCGCCCTCAACCCGGGGATCCGGGTGTCCGCGATCGAGGCCCGCGGCCCGCGGCCGGTGACGTGGGAACAGCGGGACGGCCTGCTGCTCGTCGACCTGCCCCTGGCCGCCGGAGAACGGGTGTCGCTGCACCTGGTTGCCGCCGGCCGGCCGGACACGCGGTACGGTTACCTGGACAGCGTGCTGGAGCCCCTCGCGGTGACCGGCAGGGAAGCGAACGTCTACCTGCTGGGGCACGACAAGTCGATCTTCGACCGGCGCTGGGTGGTTCTCCTTCCCGGGATCTCCTGGCTGCCGCGGGCGGGGACGGACGCGGGGCGGTCGGATCCCGCCCGGCGGCCCCCGGAATTCCCCCGCGTGAACCTGGTCGTGGAGGTTCCGCGGGGCTGGCTGGTCGCCGGTCCCGGGATGCGGGAGCAGGTCGCGGACGCTCCGCCGGGGCGCTCGCGGTTCCGGTTCGCTCCCCCGGTGCCGGTGGAAGGGGTCGCCCTGGCGGCGGGTCCCTTCGTGCGCCGCAGCACGAGGGTCGAGGGGGTGACCCTCGAGGCGCTCGTGGCTCCCGGGCACGAGCGCAACCTGGACCTGTTCGTCGACGCGGTTCCCGAGCTGTCGCGCCGGATCGGGGCGATCCTGCGGGAAGCGCGGGAGGCGGGCTTCGGGTACCCCTTCCGTTCCCTGTCCCTGGTCGAGGTGCCGTACCGGCTCCGCATCTACGGGGACGGTTGGCTCCTCGGTCCCGTCTTCGGCCAGCCGGGGATCGTGTTCGTCCGGGAGTCCACCTTCCCCACCGCCCGATTCGACGTGAAGTTCCGCGACCAGGCGGCCCTCGAAAGACACCCGGGAGGCGCGGGCGCCGCCAGGGTGGAGTGGCTGGAGCGGTTCTTCGAGAACGACTTCAGCGGGGGGAACGTCTTCCTGCTGGCCCCGCGGAGCTGGTGGCGGGCGGTGACCGGGGGCCGGGGCCGGGAGGCGGTGCCCCTCGACTTCGTCCTCCAGCGGCTGGCCGTGCGCAGCCTGACCGGGCGGACCGGCTACTTTTCCGCCCATGCGTTCGGTGGCGACTTCCAGTCCGAGATCGGCTCGGTGATCGCCCGCTGGTTCCTCGAACGCCACGCAGGGCGCAGTTTCGCCGAGGTCGCCATCGGGGCGCTGGTCTCCCGCCCGTCCGTCTGGGAGACGATCCTCGCGCATCCCCTCGTGGACCTCCGGCCGGAGGACGACCCGCGCCGGGCGGTCGACGCCCTCGTGCTCAAGGGGACGGCGATGGCCCGCTCGCTGGTCGACCGCCTGGGCCCCCGGGGAACGGCGAGGTTTCTCGGGGCGCTGCGGGAACGCGTGGCGGGAAGAGCGTTCACCCGGGAGGACGTGCTGGCCGCCGCCCGGGAGGCGGGGATCGAGAACGCCGCGGAGGAGTTCCGGCTCTGGCTCGACGAGACCCGGCTGCCCGGTTTCGCTGCCGGGAAGGCGAGCGTCTACCGGCTGCCGGACGACGCCGACGGGGGTGCACGCTGGCAGACGACCTTCATCCTGCGGAACGACGAGGAGGCGCCGGGAATGGTCCGCGTCCGCTGGGGAGTCGCGATGGACGACGCGGCGATGGTGCAGCGCTCCGGCGGTGTCACCGTCCGGGTGGGAATCGGTGGCGAGACCCGGACCCTCGGGCCGGGAGAGGGTTCCCTGGGACCCTTCCTGCTGGGCGGGCACCAGGCCCGGCGGGTCGGCTTCGTCCTCGACCGTCCCCCGGAATGGGTGCGGGTGGAGCCCTACCTGTCCCTGAACCGCGGGCCCTTCGCCGTCACCTGGCCCCGGCCGGACCCGGACCGGGTCGTGTCGCGGGAACCGTTCGAGGGGATCGAACCGGTCCCGTGGAACCCCCCGGCCGGGGGAGCGGTGGTCGTGGACGACCTCGACCCCGGTTTCCGGGCCGTGCAACCGGCGCGCCGGGGCTGGCGGCTGGGTGGCGGGACCCGGCGGGACGAGGAACTGGACCACGGCCTGCCCCGGGCGCTCCTGGCCCGGCCCCTGCACCGCTGGTCGCGGGCCACCCTTCCCACCGCCTGGGGCCGTTACCGGCACACCTGGGCCTTCCGCGCGGCGGGCGGGCGGGAGGTCCGGGCGGAGTTCACCGCCACGCTGCCCCGGGCGGGCCGGTGGACCCTCGAGTTTCACGTCCCCCCGGATCTGCCCCCGGGGACGGCCGGGCGCCTGGCGGGCCTGCACGTGGAGGTGCTCGCCGGGGAAGGACCCCCGCGTGGAAACATTCTCGTGTCG
>CAZOTT010000179.1:0-3895 GCA_964582785.1 uncultured Acidobacteriota bacterium
ACCTGCTGATGCGCCAGCTCGCCGACCCGGACCGCTACGCGGCCGAGGCGGGGGAGGAGGAGCCGGACCTGCCCCACGCGCGGGTGGGCGACATCCTGGCCGCGGAGGGAAAGGTCCCGGACCAGGTGATCCAGGAGGTGGAGCAGCAGAAGGGGGAGCGCCCCCTCGGGGAGGCCCTCGTCCGCGCGGGGGCCGCCCGGGTAACGGACGTGGCGGACGCCCTGCGGAAGCAGAAGCGCCTCGACCGGGTCCGGCGTTCCGTCGACGCCTCGGTCCGGGTCCGCACCGATCGCCTCGACCGGCTGATCGAGATGGTCGGCGAGCTGGTCATCGCCCACTCGATGGTGGCCCAGGACCAGGTGGTCACGGACGGCGGCCACTACGACCTGATCCGCAAGATCACCCACATGGGGAAGATCGTCCGGGAACTCCAGGACCTTTCCATGTCGATGCGGATGGTGCCCCTGCGGGCGACCTTTCAGAAGATGAACCGCCTCGTGCGGGACGTCGCGCACAAGGTGGGCAAGCAGGTGGTGCTGGTCACGGAGGGAGAGGACACCGAGATCGACCGCAACATGGTCGACGCGATCGGCGACCCCCTGGTGCACATGATCCGCAACGCGGTCGACCACGGCCTCGAGACGGAAGAGGAACGGCAGGCCGCCGGGAAGCCGCCCGTCGGCACCGTCCGCCTCTCCGCCTGCCACTCCGGGGGATCGGTCGTCGTCGCCATCGAGGACGACGGGCGCGGCCTCGACCGGGAGCGGATCGTCCAGAAGGCGATCGAGCGGGGGGTGATCGACTCGGACAAGGGCCTGTCCGACTCCGACGTCTTCCAGCTCATCTTCGAGCCCGGCTTCTCCACCGCCGAGAAGGTCACCGACGTGTCCGGGCGCGGGGTCGGGCTCGACGTGGTGAAGAAGAACATCGAGGCCCTGCACGGCCGGGTGGACATCGAGTCGGAGCGGGGCCGGGGAACCACCTTCCGGATCTACCTGCCCCTGACCCTGGCGATCACCGACGGGATGCTGATCCGCTGCGGCGGGGAACGCTACATCCTGCCGACCGCGAACATCGTGATCACCTTCCAGCCGAAGGAAGAGGACCTTTCCACCGTTGCCGGGCAGGGAGAGATGGTTCTCTTCCGGGACCGGCTGATCCCGATGTTCCGGCTGGGGCGGCTGTTCGGCATCCCCGGCGCCGAGGAGGAGCCGAGCCGCGGCCTGCTGGTGATCGTCCGGGGAGGAGACCGGGACTACGCCCTGCTGGTCGACGAGCTGCTCGGCCAGCAGCAGATCGTCGCCAAGTCCCTGGGGGAGGGGATCGGCAAGGTGCCCGGCGTGTCCGGCGCCGCGATCCTCGGGGACGGCCGGGTCGGCCTGATCCTCGACCCGCAGGGGCTCGGCCTGCTCGCCCGCCGGGGAGCCGGGGCGTTCGACATGGTGGCGGTCTGAACGGCCGCTGGACCGCCCGCCGCCCCGCCGGCGGGCACGAGGGAGACGACCCGTGAGCAGCGAAGTCCACGCGAACCAGGAACAGGCCGCCGCCGGCGGCCGCCGCCGGGGCGGGAAGTACCTGACCTTCTTCCTCGGCGAGGAGGAGTACGGGATCGAGATCCTCCGCGTCAACGAGATCATCGGGATGCTCCCGATCACGCCGATCCCCCAGACCGATCCCTGGGTGCGGGGCGTGGTCAACCTGCGGGGCAAGGTGATCCCCGTGCTCGATCTCCGGCTCAAGCTGGGGATGGAACCGGCGGAGGAAACCGAGGAGACCTGCATCATCGTGGTCCAGATGCAGGGAACCCTGATCGGCGTCATCGTCGACAAGGTCTCGGAGGTGCTCGACATCGACGAGGCCCAGGTGGAGGACCCCCCCGCCCTCGGCATGGGCGTGGAGACCGACCTCCTCCTCGGCATCGGCAAGGCGGAAGGAAAGGTCAAGCTGCTGCTGGACATCGACCGGGTGCTGACGCCGGCGGAACTCGACCTGGTGGACGGCGCCCTCCAGGAAGAAGAACAGACCCCTGCCTGAAAAGTCCGGGCCCGGGCCGTTCCGGGCGACCGGGAGGTTGACATGATCCGCTTTCGCTCCATCGCCCAGCGACTCACCGTGACCCTGGTCCTGGCGGGCCTCGCCTGCGCGCTGGTCGTTCTCGTGGTCGTCGACTACGCCTACCGGGCGAGCATCCGGCAGGTCGAAAACAACGAGATGAACCGGCTGGCGGCCACCGTCCAGGCGAGCCTCGACGAGCAGGTGAACCGGGCCGCCGACGCGGCGCGGACCATCGCCAGCAACGCGGAGGTCCGGCGGCTCTTCGCCGCCGGGGACCGGGAGGGCCTCCGCCGCCTGCTCGACGACACCTGGCGGGATCTGAAGGCCCGGGGCTACGCCCAGGGCCAGTTCCACCTCCCGCCGGCGACCTCCTTCCTGCGGCTGCACAAGCCGCAGAAGTACGGGGACGACCTCTCGGGCTTCCGGAAGACGGTGCTCGCCTGCAACGCGGAAAAGAAGGAGATCGCCGGGCTCGAGGAGGGCCGGGCCGGGTTCGGTTTCCGCTACGTGGTGCCGGTCTCCTGGCAGGGCCGCCACGTGGGTTCCTTCGAGCTGGGGCGTTCCTTCGGCCGGCCGTTCGTCGAACAGCTCAAGGAGGCCACCGGCGACGACTGGCTGATCTACAGCCTGCACCGGGGAGACGTGAACTGGGAGGGGAAGACGGGGCTCCTGGCCGCCTCCGCCGAGGGCCTCTCCCTCGGTGACGACCTGCGCTTCGACGAGGAGGCGATCCGGGCGGGGAAGGTCGACATCGTGCGCACCCGGCGCGACGGAAAGTCCATCGCCGCCCTCGCCGTCCCGTTCCGGGATTTCTCCGGGCACGTGGCCGGGTACATCGTCGGCTTCCACGACCGGGGGAGGATCATGGGGATGGTCACCCGGTTCCGGACCTTCCTGGCCATCGGGCTGGTGCTGGGGACCGCGCTCCTGGCGGGGTTCGTCGGCTTCCTCGGGTACCGCATCGGCCGCCCCCTCGAGCGGGCGTCCGGCTACCTGGAGACGCTGGCGCGGGGGGAGCTGCCGGGCGCGATCGACCTGCCGGACACCGCCGACGAGGTGGGGCGCATGGGCCGGGCCCTCCGGGCGCTGAAGGACTACCTGGAGGAGAAGGCAGACGCGGCCCGCGCCCTGGCGGAAGGGAACCTCGACCGGGAGGTGGAGACCCGGGGCGAGGGGGACCTGCTGGGGAACGCCTTCGCCGACCTGCTGCGCCGGGTCCGGCGGGTGGTCGGGCGGCTCGAGGACCAGGTCGAGCGGGCCCGGGCAGGCGACCTTTCCGCCCGGATCGACACGTCGGACATGCGCGGCGCCTGGGAGGTCCTCGCCGCGGCGATGAACGAGCTGATGGCCGCGATCGAGGCGCCGATCGAGGACGCCGTCGGCGTCCTCGAGCAGGCCGCCCGGGGGGACCTCCGGGTCCGGATCGAGGGGGAATACGCCGGTTCCTTCGGCCGGATCCGGGAGGGGGTGAACCGGGCCCTCGGGCAGATCGAGGAGGGATTCCGGATGATCGCCGCCGGCGCGGACCAGGTGCGGGCCGCCTCGGCGGAGGTCTCCTCCGGCAGCCAGGGGCTGGCCCAGGGAACCACGGAGATGGCGGCCTCGATCCAGGAGATCACGACGAACATGAAGCAGATCTCCTCGATGAGCGCCCGGACCGCGGCGAACGCCGAGGAGGCCGCCGGGATGGCGAAGGAGAGCCTCGCCAGCTCGGAGCGCAGCGCGGAGCAGATGGAGCGGCTGGATGCCGCGATGGCGAAGATCAAGGAGGCCGCCGACCGGACGGCCAAGATCGTCAAGACGATCGACGAGATCGCCTTCCAGACGAACCTCCTCGCCC
>CAZOTT010000180.1:0-3883 GCA_964582785.1 uncultured Acidobacteriota bacterium
ATGAACGGCCATCTCCAGCTCAACGTCTTCAAGCCGATGATCATCCACAACGTCCTGGAGTCGATCCGGCTGCTCTCCGACGCCGCCCGCTCCTTCACCGACCGCTGCGTCGTCGGCATCGAGGTCAACCGTCAGCGCGTCGCCGAGCTGGTGGAGCAGTCCCTGATGCTGGTCACCGCGCTCAACCCGGTGATCGGCTACGACAACGCGGCGAAGGTGGCCAAGAAGGCCTACGCGGAGGGCCTCACGCTCAAGGAGGCCGCGGTCGCCCTCGGGCTGCTGACCGCCGAGGAGTTCGACCGGCACGTCCGGCCCGAGAAGATGATCGGGCCTTCCCTCGGCTGAGTTCCGCCACCCGTCGCCGGGCGCCCCGGCCCCCCGCCGGGGCGCCCCCTCCCCCTCCCGGTCCCGGCCCGGCCGACGTACCCTTTTCCCGGGGGATGGAGGTGTGCGATGCGGGAGCGGATGATTCTTCTCGCGGTCCTCCTCGCCGCCGCCTGCCCGCCGGCCGCGTCCGCGGGAACGGACCGGGGCACGGCCCGCGCCGTCCGGGCCGGGAACCGCGGGTCCCTGCACTACGTCGAGCGGTCCACCGGCCTCGGTGAACCGACCTGGGAGGGAGGCGACAGCGAGCTGGAACTGGCGGACGTGGACGGCGACGGCAACCCGGACATCGTCTCGATCGGTGACCACGGGAACCCGGAGATCCAGGCGACGGAACGGGGCATCATGACCTGGTTCGGCGACGGGGCCGGCAGCTGGCACTACGTTCACGCCGGCTACCTCGGGTACGGCGGTTGCGCCCTCGGCGACCTCGACGCGGACGGCACCCTGGACATCGCCTACGGGATGCACCACGCCTACGGGACCGGCGACCTCGGGGACCAGTACCAGGAGGCGGCCCTGGGGGACGGGACCGGCACCGCCTGGACTCCCTGGGACGACGGGCTGGCGGACGAGGGGCAGTCCTGGGGGATGTTCGCCACGGACCTGGGAGACATCGATGCCGACGGGGACCTGGACATCGGTGCCTCGTCCTTCGGCTCCTCCGACGGGATGCACGCGTGGCTGAACGACGGCGACGGCACCTGGCGGCGCAGCTTCGGCTTCCTCGGGGGAAACTCGAACCACGTCTTCTGCTTCGGCGACGTGGACGGGGACGGCATCCTCGACATCGCCACGGCGAAGGAGGAAGGAACCGTCTGGGTGGGGGACGGCGAGGGTTTCTTCACCGTGGCCGACGGGAACCTGCCTCCCCCCGGGGAGATGGACTGGTACGACGGGCCCTCCCTCGGGGACCTGGATCGGGACGGCCGGGACGACCTGGCCCTGTGCGACACCGGGGGGAATCCCCGCTTCTGGTTCTCCCGGGGGAGGGGGCAGTGGGAAGAGGCCTCGGCGGGCCTGCCGGCCCTCGGCGGGTGCCGCTACACCGCCCTCGAGGACATGGACGCGGACGGAACCCTGGACCTGGTCACCTTCGGGAGCCGGGAGGTGCACGTCTTCCGGCGTTCCGGCGGCGGCGGGACCTGGGAGGAGGCCGCCGCCTTCCCCGTCCCGGAAAGCCCGGGAACGGCGCGCGCCTTCCGCACCGGGCGGGACCTGGACCACAACGGGCGCCCGGACATGGTGACCCTGGCCGAGGATCGTCCCTCCCCCTTCACCAGCCGGAACTACCTGCGGGCCTGGTTCGAGGCGACACCTCCCGCCGCCCTCCGCATCCGCCTCCTCCACCCGGGCCCCCACCGGAAGCTCCTGGCCGGCCAGGTCCGGTTCGTCCGCTGGATCACCGAGGTGCCGTCGCCGGAACCCGCCCGGGTGCGGATCGAGCTGTCCACCACGGGGCCCGCCGGTCCCTTCGAGGTGATCGCCGACGACCTCCCGGACAACGGAACCTGGCAGTGGACCGTGCCCGCCACGCTCTCCACCGACTGCTGGCTGCGCCTGACGGCCACCACCCCCGGGGGGCAGGCCACCACCGTGGGCCCCGGTCCGTTCGAGATCGCCCGCCGGCCCGATCCCCTCCACCTCCGCCTGCCCGCCCGGGACACCGTCACCTGGGACGACGACCTCGGCCGGGACCGGTGGAACCTCTACCGGGGAGACTGGGACCACTTTCTCGCCAGCGGCGAGCTGACCCAGGACCCGGCGGACGTTCCCGCCGCCGACCGGCGCTGCGGACTCGCGGCCCGGGAGGTGGCCGACGACTACGTCCCGGCGACCGGGCAGATGGTGTACTACCTCGTCACCGGCTACCGCCTGGTCGAGGACGGCCAGGAACCGGGGACGAAGGTCCCGCTGGCGGAGGGTCTCCTCGGGCAGGACTCCGCGGCCCGGGCGCGGCGCAACACCCACCCCTGCGGCCCGTAAGGGGCGGAAGGTGCGCCGGGAACGGCGGCCCTGCGCCGCGTCCGGCTCCCTCCCGGGGGGAAGAGGCGCGCCCGCGACCCGTCCTCCCGTGCAGACGAGACGTCCTCCCGGGGCGGCGGCACGGCACGCTCCGGGTCCTCGAATCCCCGGCGCTTCCGGCCGGCACGCGATTTCCTCCCTGTCCCGGCGAACAGGTGGAGGACCCGAACGATGGCCAGCTCCCGTGCACTCCCGTTCCTCGTCGCCGGGCTGCTCGCGGCCGCCGTCGGGCCGCTGCGCGCGGCGGGGCCCCCGGTGCCCGGCCCCGGGCGGCGGCCGCCCCTCCCCCGGATCGAGCGCGTTCCCCTCGCGCCGGGCGGTCCGGCCTCCTGCCTCGAGGTCTCGTTCCTGCGGAACCCGGACCGGGTGCACCCGGTGATCGTGGTGGTCGAGGAGGTCCAGAACCTCTTCAGCGGGCCGTTCGTCGAGCGGCGTGCGCTTCTCGTCGAGCCCGGCGGGCGCGTGTCTCTCGGCTGCTCCCGCTGGCCCGGCGCCCTGGCCCCGGCGCGCCTCCGGGTGGTCGCCCGGACGCTCCTCGCCCCCCGCCCCGTCCGGACCCCGCCCTGTCCGCCGGGCGCTCAGGGGAAGTAGAGGACGACCGTTCCCGCGGCATCGTCCCGGCGGACGAGCAGCATCTCGTCGACCCCCTCCACCTCGTAGAACCAGGTGCGGCCGTCCGACAGGACCGGGTCCTGCC
The DNA here is from genome assembly GCA_964582785.1 of uncultured Acidobacteriota bacterium. Lineage (GTDB taxonomy): Bacteria > Acidobacteriota > Polarisedimenticolia > J045 > J045 > JAMOQA01. The sequence continues at coordinate 3,107 of CAZOTT010000180.1, forward strand.
ACGGGAAGAGCTGCGCCGCGTCGTCCACCACGGGAAGCTCCCGGGAAGGATCGTCGCCCCGGCGAACCTTCGCCCCGACCTCCAGGACCAGGGCCCGGTAGCGCGGCGGCACGTCGTGGAACACGTCGGTGGCGCCGTTCGTCCAGCGCACGCGGACCTCGTCGACCGGGTCGTCGTCCGCCCCGGGGCCGAAACCGAACTCCTGGGGGGCGGAGTTCATCGCCGTGTGGTAGCCGTGCCCCCCCTGGACCTCCCGCAGCTGGGTCATCCCCGCCTCCGTGACCGTGACCCGCACCCCGACGCCGTACCGGTTCGTCGTCCCCCCGCGGCCGGCGCCGCCCTTCACCCGCACCTCCAGCCAGCGGTTGGCGTTCCCCGTCTCGTTGCGGAACAGGTGCGCTTCCCGGGTTCCGTCCTTGGTCGGGGCCCCGTAGGTCACGAGGTCGAGGTCTCCGTCCTGGTCGTAGTCGCACCAGGCGGCCGAGTAGTCGAGGTAGAGCTTGACGTTCGCCCCGACGCTGTCCGTCGTCTCGGTGAACGTGCCGTCACCGTTGTTCCGGTAGAGGGTGGAGTAGTTCAGGTCCGAGCTGTCGTAGATGTGGGTCACGTAGATGTCGAGCCAGCCGTCGTTGTCGTAGTCCCCCCACGCGGGGCACGTCTCCGCCCAGTCGGGCTGGGCGTTCGGGTCGTAGGGGCGCATGCCCGACGAATCGCGCACGTCGGTGAAGACGAAGTCCGGCGGGCCCGAGGACCGGAGGAGCTGGGAGATGTCGTGGT
>CAZOTT010000181.1:0-3857 GCA_964582785.1 uncultured Acidobacteriota bacterium
AACGCTCCCCGCCACCCTCACCCCGCCCGGCTCTCCTCCCCCGCCGACCGCGCCGTCGACTCCACGCTCAGCCCCGCCAGCGGCTTCGTCACCCACCACAGGACCAGCATCGGCACCGCGAACCACGCGAAGTCGACCAACCAGAACGACCGCCAGGATTCACCGGCAGAACCGGCCAGGAACTGCGTCCACAGCGTCAGCGGCAGCGCGTACCCGTTCATTCGCCGGTAACCCTCCAGCTTCGCCCGCTCCGACGGCCACGAAAAGATCGACATCGGCACCTCCTTGTCCGACCGGTGACCCCGGCGCCTCCGGACAAGTTTCCCCAACCTCCTCCCGGGCGGTCAAGCCGTCCCGCCGCAGCCGGCGGCGCTCCCCCGCCGCGCCCGCGATTCCCGCCGCGAGACGCCCGAGAGCGCGCACTCCCCTGCCGCACACCGTTCACCGGGCCAAAGCCGGGGAGCCCTTTCCCTCCCCTCCTTCCACCACCGGCGGCAGGTACCCACCGGCGCACTGCAGGATCTTCAGCCGCAGCTTCTCCGGCACCTTCCCCTCCCGCTTCACGATCTCGTACCACCGGTCCACCCCCCGCCGCCGCCACAACCGCCACGCCCGCCGGTTGATCTTCTCCATGTTCGGCAGCTGCCCCAACTGCGGGCGCAGCCGCAATACCTGCGCCGCCAACGCCGGATCGTCCTCCCGAACGATCCGGCCCATGCAGTACGTCAGGCCCGCCTCCCGCAGCAGGTCGATCGTTCTTTCCACTTCCCGCGGCGGATCCATCCCCTTTTCGAACACGATGTGCTCCGCCACCTCCTTGCCGTCGGTCGTGCAGAAACGCAGGTACGCGGTCCAGTCGTTGCAGTCGATTCCCTCCTTTCGTACCGCCTCCCGGACCTGGCGCAGGACCTCCCGCATCGTCTCCCGGTAGCACTTGGACCTCCCCGTCACGTGCCGGGCCCAGGCCGCCTCCAGGCGTTCCATCACTCCGGCCCGGTCCAGCTCCTCCCAGAGGAGCCGGTTGGCGCTGCTCCGTATCGACGCCATCCGATCCCTTGCCGGGCTCGAACCCAGCGCGCTCAGCCGGCCGGCCAGCTCTTCTTCCACCCGCTGAACAGCCTGCCCCACCGCCGCCACGTAGGCGTCGCTTCCCCCGGAGCATTCTTCCGCGACGTAGAAGTCCAGGTAATCCCTGGCCCTCCGCGATTCCGGGCGACACGCAAGAACCCGGAGCGGAACGGAACCGTAGCCGGCCCGGACGTGCCACCCCCCGGCTTCCCGGATGATTCGCGTACGGTAGTACACTCTCACCGCACCAAGTGCCGCAGGCTCGTCGCCCTTCTGCTCGTCGGACACACGACGGCCGATCGTCCGGCCACTGCCGGTACCCGGACTCGCCCCGGACGCCCGGGCGGCCGGTGCATGCGACGGCGAATCCGCACACGCCGACAGACCGACCCAGAGGAGCAATACGAGGGCAATCCGCACGCATCCACCGGTCGCGAATTCCATGGCTCGAAACTCCCTTGCCGGGACGCCGGGGGGAGCAGCCGCGCTCCCCCCGGTCTCCCACTCCTACCGTCCGATCAGCACGTTCAGATCTTTCTCCGGACAGGGGATCTGGGCGGTCATCATGCACTCGTCGGCGAGCGAGGCCACGCAGATCCACCTCTTGCACGGTACGAACGGCTTGGGGGGATCGACGCACTGGAGGCTCCCGGTGATCATCTCGAAGCACTTCCTGCCATCCACTTTCGTCACCCGGCCGTACAGCCCTTCGCGGATGTCGCCCCGCTGCTCCAAGATGCGCGGGATCACCTCGTGCTCCACCTGGAGCGGCGTGGCTCCGTCCGCCGCGACCCGCCGGGTTTCGTCCTCCACGACCACCAGCGCGCGGAATCAGCGCAGGCGCTCCCGGAGCGAACCCCGCCCGAATATCAGTCCTGTGCCCCAGAAACAGCCGGCCACCAGCGCCGCCGCGAGCAGCAGGCCTCGCCACGCACCGTGGTAAAAGATCACCCCGTCCGGCCCCGCCGCCGAGTAGATGTGGGAAGCGGGGGAGAAGAGGACGTTCAGCGCCTCGCCCGGGCGGGCCGCCAGGCCGCACGCCGCCATGACGCGATCGAGTCCGTACGGGATCGACCATGCCACCAGTGCCGCCAAGATGTTCGTCCGGCCCCGCAGGACCGTCCCCAGGAGCACGGCCTCGAAGTACAGTACCAGCGGATTCACGGGAGCCAGCGCGAGGGCAAGCAGCACCGACCCCGGCGGCACCGGCACCGGCGAAAGGAACGCCACCAGTACCACGCCCCCCAGCCACGTCCCGCAGACCAGGAACACCGCCCAGGCCACCGCCAGACCCCGCGCGTACGAACGCGCCTCCAGGCCCGCCGCGAGCAGGAGATCCGCCCGCCCCGACGAAACCTCCCGGGACAGAATCCCCGCGGCCGCCCACAGGGAGAGGACGAGAGAAACCAGCTTCGTCCCCTGCAGAATGGCGTTCCACCTGTCCCCCGCATCCCCTACGAGGGCCCGGGGGCTGAAGAGCAGGAAGGCAAAGCCAAGGGCGATCGGCAGGATTCCCCAGGTCCAGGGGGACCGGACCTCCTCCAGCCACGTGGCCCGGACGGCAACTGCCATCTCCCGGATCACCCCTCACCCTCCTCCTGTTGTTCCTCTCCTTCCGTCACCTCCCGGAACGCGTCCTCCAGGCCCAGCCCCCCGGGCCCGCCCCCCGTCACCTCCAGCCCCCGCTCCGCGAGCATGCTCACCAACCGCGAGAACGCGGGCGCCCGGGACTCGTCCAGCACCGCCACCGTGCCCTCCGCCTGCTCCTCGAGGGACACGATCCAGGACTCGTCCAGCGCCGCCTCCACCGCGGAGCAGGCGGCGGCCACCTGCACACGGACGGTTCGTCGCTCCCGCAGCTCCTCCCGGCCCAGCACGCGCAGGACCCGGCCGCCCCTCATGAACACGAACCTCGTGGCGATCCGCTCCAGGTCCAGCAGGGCGTGGGAACTCACGACGACCACCTTCTCCCGGTGCGCCTGCTCCAGGATCCGCTGCCGCCACTCCATCACCGCCCCCGGGTCCAGTGTTGCCAGCGGCTCGTCCAGCAGGACGACCGAAGGATCCCCCCAGCTCACTACCGCCAGCATCGATCGCCGACGCTCCCCGGAGGACATCGACGAAAACCGCTTCCCGGCCACGCCTGCCAGGCCGTGCCGGGCGAACCACTTCCTCGCCTCCTCCCGGGAAGCCCGCCGGCCGCGGGCCGCGGCAACCAGCCGCATCCACGTCACCGGGGAAAGGCTCGTCCGGGGAGGGTAGCTGTCCAGGAACAGGGCGATCTCACCCGCCCGGAGGACCTCACGGAGCGGCCGTTCCCGGAAACGGATCCGGCCCCGGAGCGGCTCGAGCAGGCCGGCAAGGAGACGCAGAAACGTCGTCTTGCCGGCCCCGTTGGGACCGATGAGCGCCGTGACCTCCCCGGGCAGGAGGGACAGTCGCTCCACCTCCACGCGAAAACCACCCGGGTACCGGAAGAAGAGATCCAAAACCTCGAGCACGCCGTCCTCCCCTTCGTCGCACATTCCCCGCTGCGCGCCGGCGGGTGGTCCTTCCCGGTTCCAGGCCCGGGAAGGACCACCCCGGACTTCATCAGATGTGCTGCCCGATCAGGCAGCCGGCCTCGCAGGAAAGATAGCAGATCGGCCAGAACCAGCCCGGGTACTTCTCACACTGGTCATCACATTCCCAGATGCACTGGAGACCCGGGTTGCTGGACACCACCGGCGGCTGATCCATCATGGAGAAGGCATGCAGCGCATCCTCGAACGCGGGGGACACGATGCCGG
>CAZOTT010000182.1:0-3857 GCA_964582785.1 uncultured Acidobacteriota bacterium
ACCCGTACGCGCCGGGTGTGGGGGGGAGCTGCGGCTATTCGCTGAACTACCGCATCTGCAGCATGCTGAAGGGGACGTCGGCGTTCGGCGACCTGAAGTTCCGGGCGCCGGAGCAGTTCTCGATCGTCAACAACAATCTGGCGCCCCGCCTCAGCATCTCCTGGGACCCGGGCGCCGACGGGAAGAGCAAGGTCTGGGGCAGCTGGGGCCGGTACTACGGGGAGACCTTCCTCGCGCCCCTGGTGGCGGAGACCGGCCCCGACCGGCACATCAGCCGGGCCTACCGGAGGAAGCTGTCGCCCGACAAGGTCTTCCTGGACACCCAGTACAGCTCCTCGTTCTCGATCACGGAGGTGGCGCGCAATCTCAAGTCCCAGTTCAACGACGAGTGGACGGTGGGGTACGAGCGGGAGATCGCTCCCGAGACGTCCTTCAAGGTCCGCTACATCCACCGGCAGTACCGGGACCAGCTCCAGGACACGGACGTCAACCACCGGCCGGTCTACTGGGACGAGCTGACGCCGGCGGAAATCGCCTACTGGAACCAGAAGGGGATGGGCTGCCAGAAGGTGGGTCCCTACGCGGACTGCACGGGGACCCAGGTGTGGTACACGAACCCGAACGACCCGTGGCACCGGATGCAGATCCGGTACGCCCCGGACGGGATCGCCGACCTGCAGCCGGTCTCCCCGATGTTCAACAACGTCTACCTGATCGGAAACTTCAACCGCTCGACCTACCAGGCGTGGATCCTCGAGGTGACGCGCAGGTTCTACCAGAACTGGGAACTCCAGGCGTCCTACACCTGGTCCAAGGCGTGGGGCCAGGCGGAGGACTTCAACCAGGCGCTGGGAGACGACCCGACCAACTCGGACGACGAGCAGGGCCCCCTGGCGTTCGACCAGCGCCACATCGTCCGGATCAACGGCCGGGTGTTCATTCCGAAGTGGGGCGGGTTCCGGGTCGGCGGTTCCTTCCGTTACGAGACCGGGCTTCCCTACTCGAAGGTCGAGCAGCGGAACGTTCTCGATTACCCGTACTTCATGGGTGGTCCGGCGGGCAGCGGGATCCCGTTGAACTACTTCACCCCCCGGACGGTCTACCCGTCCCACCAGCGGAACGACAACCGGAACGCGGCCTTCTGGACCCTGAACATCAACTTCCAGAAGGAATTCCACATCAGGGACATGCTGGCCACGGTCCAGCTCGACGTGTTCAACCTGCTGAACGACGACACCCTGTTCATCGACCGGGTGCAGCTGACCCGGTACTACGAGGGCACCGACCTGAAGTACAACGAGCGGCTCGTGGCCGGGCGGCGCTGGGGACGGCAGTTCCAGCTCGCCTTCAAGCTGAAGTTCTGACGGCGGGGCGATGATCCGCTACTACAACTCGCTGACGAAGCGGGTGGACGAGTTCCGGCCGCTCGTCGCGGGCCGGGTGGGGCTCTACACCTGCGGGCCGACGGTCCACGACTACGCCCACGTCGGGAACTTCCGCGCGTACGCCTGGGAGGACCTGCTGCGGCGACACCTGGAGTGGCGCGGCTACGAGGTCCTCCACGTGATGAACATCACCGACGTGGAGGACAAGATCATCCGCAAGGCGGCCGCGGCGGGGGTCGACATCGGGACGTACACGCAGCGGTACACCGCGGCGTTCTTCGAGGACGTCCGGGCCCTGCACCTGGAACCGGCCCACCACTACCCGCGGGCCACCGAGCACGTCCCGGAGATGATCGAGCTCATCCGGCGGCTCGAGGAGCGGGGCCATACCTACGTTTCCGGGGGCTCGGTGTACTTCCGGATCGCCAGCTTCCCCGGCTACGGAAAGCTGGCCGGGCTGGACCGGGAGAAGCTGCTGGTCGGGGCCCGGGTCGACGCGGACGAGTACACCAAGGACGATCCCGCCGATTTCGTCCTCTGGAAGGCGTTCCGGGAGGGCGAACCGAGCTGGGATTCTCCCTGGGGGCCCGGCCGGCCGGGCTGGCACATCGAGTGCTCGGCGATGTCGATGAAGTACCTGGGGGAGACCTTCGACATCCACACCGGCGGCGTGGACAACCGGTTCCCCCACCACGAGAACGAGATCGCCCAGTCCGAGGGGGCGACCGGCAGGCCCTTCGTCCGGTACTGGCTCCACTGCGCCCACCTGGTCGTGGACGGGGAGAAGATGTCCAAGTCGCTGGGCAACTTCTATACCCTGCGCGATCTCCTGGAACGGGGCCACGACCCGCGGTACATCCGCTACGTCCTCCTCGGGACCCACTACCGCCGCCCCCTCAACTTCTCCCTCGAGGCGCTGGAACAGGCGCGGGCGGAGCTCGGCCGGATCGACGACCTCGTCGAGCGCCTGGGACGGGAGGCGGTCGAGGCGGCGGGCAGGGGCGCGTGGCAGGAGCGGGTGGATGCCGCGCGGGAGGCGTTCGGCGAGGCCCTGGACGACGACCTGAACATCTCCGGGGCGATGGGGGAGGTCTTCAAGCTGGTCCGCGAGGTCAACTCCGGGCTGGATCGCGGGGAGGTGTCGCGGGAGGACGCGGAGGCGGTGCTCGGGTTCCTCCGGGACGCGGACCGGGTCGTCGGCGCCCTCTTCCCCTTCGAGGAGCGCCGCGAGGAGGCGCCGGCGGAGGTGCGGGCCCTCCTCGAGGCCCGCAGCCGGGCGCGGCGGGAACGGAACTGGGCGGAGGCGGACCGCCTGCGGGACGAGATCCTGGCGCGGGGCTGGGTCGTGGAGGACACGCCCCAGGGGGCGCGCCTGAAGCGGCGTTGAGTTCTCCCGGGGAGGACGGCCGGGCGCGGCGGGGGCGTGCCGTCGAGGCCCGGGTCGCCGCCTGGCTCGCCGGCCGCGGGTTCACCATCCTGGACCGCAACTTCCGGACCCGCCGGGGAGAGATCGACATCGTCGCCCGGGAGGGGGAAACCCTGGTCTTCGTCGAGGTCCGGTCCCGGCGGGCGGACAGCCCGTGGTCCCCGGAGGCGTCGGTCGACGCCGGAAAAAGGATGCGGATCGCGCGGGCGGCGGCGGAGTGGCTTCGCCGTCACGGGGATGGCGACCGACCCTGCCGCTTCGACGTGATCGCGGTTCGCGTGGGGGAGGGACGGCTGCGGATTCACCACGTGCGGGGAGCGTTCACGCTCTGAGCGGTGTGCGGGGCACGGGGGCCGTTCACGGCGGCCCGGCGGAGGGTCCGTCCCGCCGGCGCGCCCGGATCTCCAGGTGGAACCGTCGCCGCTCCCGGCGGGCGACCTCGAGGCCGGCTTCACCAAGGAGGCGCTCGAGGGTCGCCGCGGGCAGCAGGAGGCTGCCCATGCCGGCCAGGCGCTCGAGGACGGCCGTCAGCCGCCCCGGCGCCGTCTCCGGGTCCGGTTCGTGGAGCAGCAGCCGGCCCCCCGGGGCCAGCACCCGGGCGGCTTCCGCGAGGCACCGGGGGATCGCCGGCATGTGGTGGAGAGCGTCGACGATGACGACGGCGTCGAAGCTGGCGTCGCGGAAGGGAAGCGCCGCGGCGGAACCGAGGACTGCGGCCAGCCCCCGGCGCCGGGCCCGCCGCACCATCGGCCGGGACGGGTCGAGGACCACCGGATCCATGCCGAGGCGGGCCAGGTGGACGGAAAGACGCCCGGTCGCCCCGCCCAGGTCGAGGACGCGCTGCCCCCGCCCGGGACCGAGTTGCCGGAGCACGTCCCGGAGGGCCCAGCGGCCCAGGAGCAGGTCCCATGCCGGGGCGGCGAGATCGAAGAGAAAGTTGCGGGGCCGGTGGGGCGGGATCCGGGTCATCGGTTCTTGGCCTCCGGGAGGCGGGGCGGGTAATCTTACCGGCCACCGACGGGAGGAGAATCGACCATGAGGGACGC
>CAZOTT010000183.1:0-3799 GCA_964582785.1 uncultured Acidobacteriota bacterium
CCGCCCCCCTCCGGGAGACCGTCGGCAACCCCGGCCTCGGGGCCCCCCCGCTCGAGCCTTCCGGGGACCGCCGCCAGGCCGAGGCCGCCCGCCACGCCCGCGCGCGGTTCCCCGCGGACCGGGTCGAGGTCAAACCGGCGGGGGTCGCGATTCACTGGCGCGGCCTGGCGTATCCACCGGAGGTGGAGGTCCGGGAAGTGCTGGCTCCCCTGGCCGGGGAGGGGCTGGAGCTGCTTCCCTTCGACGGTGGCCTGGAGCTGCGCGCCGCCGCGGCCCGCAAGGACCGGGCGGTCCGGCGACTGGCCCGGGGGGCCGACCTGGTGGCCTACCTGGGGGACGACCGGACGGACGAGGATGCCTTCCGGGCGCTGCCCGCCGGGGGCCTGGGGGTCCTGGTCACCCCGGAGCCCCGGCCGTCCGCGGCCCCATGGTACCTCGTGCCCCCGGAGGACCTGCTCGCCTTTCTCGCGGCCTGGCGTGACGGGCTCCCTTGACGGGCCGCGGACGCGGTGCCAGAAAGGGGCGGAGAGGAGAGGCATGGGACTCGTCGTCGTCTCGAACCGCCTGCCCGTCCGGCTCCAGGTCCACGGGGACGGCCGCCGGGAGATCACCCCGGGCTCGGGCGGCCTGGTCACGGCCCTGGCGCCGGTCCTCCGTGACCGGGGTGGAACCTGGATCGGCTGGAGCGGAACCGCGGACGTTCCCCACGAGGAACTGGAACCCCTGTTCGCGGGGGCGGCCCGGGCGGCGGGCTACCGCCTGCGCCCCGTGCTCCTCGGCGAGGAGGACGTCCGGGACTTCTACCACGGGTTCGCCAACGAGGTTCTCTGGCCCCTCTTCCACGACCTGCAGACCCGCTGCCGCTTCCTGCCCCGCTACTGGTACCGCTACCTCGACGTCAACCGGCGGTTCGCCCGGGAAATCGTGCGCTGGAGCCGCCGGGAATACATCTGGGTCCACGACTACCACCTGGTCCACGTGGGGCAGGCCCTGCGGTCCCTCGGCGTGGACCGGAGGATCGGCTTCTTCCTCCACGTTCCCTTCCCGCCGGTCGACGTGTTCCTCCGCCTGCCCTGGCGGGCGGAGATCCTGCGGGCCCTCCTGGCCTACGACCTGATCGGGTTCCAGACCCCCCGGGACCGGCGGAACTTCCTCCAGTGCCTGCAGCACCTGGTGCGTGACCTGCGGCCCCAGGGCCGGGGCCCCGTGATCGAGCTCGTCGGGGGTGGACGGACGATCCGCGTCGGCGCCTTCCCGATCAGCATCGACTTCCGGGAATTCAACCGGCTGGCGCGCACGCCGGAGGTGACACGGCGCGTCCGCGACCTGCGGCAGGCCCTGGGGGAACGGAAGATCGTCCTCGGGGTCGATCGCCTCGACTACACGAAGGGGATCCCGGAGCGTCTCGAGGCCTTCCGCACCCTCCTCGAACGCCATCCCGACCTCCGGGGGAAGATCAGCCTGGTGCAGGTGGTCGTTCCCAGCCGCGAGGGGGTGGAGGAGTACCAGCAGCTCAAGGCGGAGATCGAGCGCCTGGTGGGGGACATCAACGGCCGCTTCACCGGCTGGGGCTGGGTTCCGATCCACTACCACTACCGGAGCCTGCCCCGGGACGAGCTCGTCGCCTGGTACCGGGCGGCGGACATCGCCTTCGTCACCCCGCTCAAGGACGGCATGAACCTGGTGGCCAAGGAATACTGCGCCTGCCAGGTGGACGGGGGCGGGCTGCTCGTCCTGTCCGAGTTCGCCGGGGCCGCCGCCCAGCTCCACCGGGGCGCCCTCCTGGTGAACCCCCACGACATCGAGGGCGTGGCCGAGACCCTCTACCGGGGGATCACCATGGACCCGGCGGAGCGGCGGGCCCGCATGCGGCGCCTGCGGGACAACATCCGCCGCTACGACATCTTCTGGTGGGTGGACGCCTTCCTCGAGGCGGCATACGACCGCCGGCTGCACGACTTCCCCCACCTCGAGGACTTCCTCCCGGACGTTCTCCTGCCTCCCGGCCCCCCGATGGTGCACCCGGCCCGCGGGACGACCTGACCCCGCCGGGGATCCCGGCCCCCGCCGTCCCTCCGCGGCCCGGGTTCCGCCGCACGCCGTCCCTTGCCTCCCCCCGGCGGGGACCGTATCCTTGCCCCCGCCGGGCCGCCCGGCGGAGGGAAGGCGCCGTAGCCAAGTGGTAAGGCAAGGGTCTGCAAAACCCTCATTCGTCGGTTCGAATCCGACCGGCGCCTCCAGTTCCGTCTTCCGGCCGCGCGGTCGCGAGGTCCGCTCCCCCGGGCAGGCAGGTCTGCCGGTCCGGATCCCCGCAGCCGGGTCGCGAAGGGCGCGGAGGTTCGGTTTCCCCGCGTCCCGGGACTCCGCGGCGGGCGGGGCGGCGGGGGAGAAGTGGCAGGTCCGGGGGGGCGGGGCACGGGCGGAGGCCGTCGGCCGCGGCAACCTTCAGGGAACGAGCAGCAGGGCCCGGACGTAGCGGGGGTCCGGCGTTGCGCCGGGGGGCAGCTCGCCCGCATCGTCCACGAGGCGGCCGGCGAGAAAGGCCTCCGCGGCACCCAGGGCGAGGAGGTTCGCGTACTGGGTGAAGCGGGGAACGGTTTCCCGCGGGGGAACCGGGGTCAGGAGGCGCCCGAGGGCTTCCCGCGCCTCCGACGGGTGGAGGGGACGCGGTCGCGGGTCCTCTTCCCCGAGCGCGGCCCGGGCGATCGTGGTCAGGGCCACCGCCGACCATTCCACGTCGCCGGCGCTGCGCCGCCCGGCGGGCAGCGGCACGAGCTCCGGGAGGTCCTCGCCCGGGCCGAGGCCGAGCACGTCTTCGAGAAACCGGCCGAGCGCCTCCACGGTGGCCAGCACCCCGTCCACCAGGCGGAGGTCGGCGAGGGAGCGGAACGGCCGTTCCTCCCCGTGGGCCGTGAAGCGGGGCCGGGGGCCGGCCAGGCCGGCGAGGACCTCCTCCAGGGAAGCGTCCAGCCGTTCCCGGCCGCGCGGCAGGCGGCCGAGCCAGCCGGCAAACAGGCGCCGGGCCCGGATCGCCCGTTCCTGGACGGCCCCGACTCCCGCCAGGGCGATCTCGCGGCTGGAGAGGGAAGCGAGCACCCGCGCCGCCAGCCCGGGGTCGCCCCCCGACAGCTCTTCCAGGCCCAGCCCCAGGTGGGCGAGGGCGAGGGACAATCCCTCGGCGTGAGTGGCCGGGTCCCCGAGAGGGCGTCCTCCCGCCACCGCGTACCGCCCGGCCAGCGCCAGGGCCTCCCGGGCCAGCCGTTCCCGGACATCGGGCCCGAGCGGGGCCAGGGCCCGGGGGAGCAGGGGACCCGCCGCCCCGGCGGGCACGGGGAGGCTGCCGGGCAGGGGCAGCGTCCCGGTTCCCGCCGGCGCCCGGGTCTCTCCCGGGAGGGGTGGCATCCCGGCCACCCGGCGGGCGAGCCCCTGCCGGGCCTCGCGGCGGACGTATTCCCCCGCGGCCCAGGCCTCCATCGCCTCCTCCGGAGGAGGGAACCCGTGTTCCGCGAGCCGACCCTCCCTCCGCTCACGCACCCCGTCCTCCTGCTCCGGCGGGATCATCCACAGGACCTGTTCCAGCAGCGCCTCGTAGGCGCGCCGGTCCCGGGACCGGAGGAGGGCCAGGCCTTCCCAGGCGGCGGGGAAGATCCCGTCGGGCAGCCCGTCCACCGGCTCGACGAAGTAGATCCCGTCCAGGGTGGGAACCGGGCGGTCCGGCGGCCAGAAGTCCGGACTGGTGGACTCGTCCAGCTTGTAGACCCGCAGGATCCGGCCGAGGGTGAGCACGACGAGGGGTTCG
>CAZOTT010000184.1:0-3749 GCA_964582785.1 uncultured Acidobacteriota bacterium
GCGGGGGCTCCACTGAACGAGTGCCACGGTCGTCCCTCCTTCCCCCCGGCAGGCTTTTCGGCAGGAGCGATCCATCCCTTGAGAGGTGCGCCGGGAACGGGGGTCGCACTCTCAACCGGAGGTCCTGGAAGGACTTCCGGACGGGCTGGGCGGTGCTGTGCCGGACGGCGGAAGGGCCTTTCTCCCCTGCTGGTTGCACCCTCGACCGACCCCCGTTCTCGGCGCACCTCCCGTCCGTTGCCACCCCCGCCGGGCCGCCGACCTGAAGGCTTCACTGCACCATGGGGTCCGCCGTGGGGCGGGTCCGGTCCCGGGATCTAGAATGGGGGCCGCCCGTCCCGCGGAGGGGTGGCCGAGCGGTTGAAGGCGGCGGTCTTGAAAACCGCAGTGCGGGAAACCGCACCGTGGGTTCGAATCCCACCCCCTCCGCCAGCGGTCGCCTGCCGGGCCCTCCGTTCCGGCGCGCCGGCGGGACCCGGGCTCCGCGGCCCGGCCGGGGACCGGGCCGCGGGGGCGCGGACACCTCGCGGGCCCGCTTCAGGGACAGGAGGGGTCGGACGGCCGGGGGGCCCCGTCCGAGTCGGTTCCCCGGGGACCTTCCCCGCCGCCGTTCTCCCCGGTGACCAGGTAGGCCCAGGCGGTCCCGGCTCCCGGGACCTCGGCGTCCTCGGCCCGGTTCTCCGGCAGGTCCGGCCGCAGGCACGCGAGGGGGACCCCGTCCCTGAGCCAGGCGGCGTTCCCGCGGTAGAGGTTGAACCACTCGGCACCGCTGCCCGCGGCGTCTTCCCAGGCCAGGGTCACGCGGTCGAGGAACCGCAGGGGCTCCGGTGAGCCGGGGGGAGAGACCTCGCCCGGTGGCGGGGGCGCCTCGACCACCGTGACCGTCACCGCCTCCGAGCGGGATTCCGTGCCGTTCTGCAGCTCGTAGGCCCTCGCCTCGAGCACGTGGTCTCCCGTCCCCGCGGCGGTGGCGTCCCAGGAAAACACGAAGGGGGCCAGGTGGTCCGTGGCCACGTACTGCCCGTCCACGTAGAGGTCGACCCGGCCGGTGGCGCCGTCCATGGTGACCCGGACCCGCACCGGAACGGTGCCGGCGACCTCTTCCCCCTCCCCGGGCGCGAGAATCACCACGTCGCCGTAGCCCGAGGACCAGTAGAGGTTGCCGTTCCAGGCCTTGAACTGGTCCACGTCGACCAGGTAGCGCCACCAGTTCGCAAGGTACTGGTCGTTCCCCTTGGAGGGCACGTGGGGCATGTGGTCGTACCACCAGTCCAGGTATTCCCGCTGGGGGTCCTCTCCCGCGGGAGACCACTCGTGGAAGTTGATCCAGCGGCGATTCCCGGGCAGGTCGGGGTAGGAGTACCAGTCGTCGCAGTCGGAAAGGACGTAGCGGGGGTTCGCGTAGTCGTAGTCCGTCTCCCCGTTCACCGGGAAGTGGACGTCCCCGATCGACCCCTCCCCCTCGGCCTGCCGGTCCTGCAGGCAGAAGGCGCTCCAGGTGGTGTCCCGGTTCGGTTCCCGCGGGCCGTACACGTGGTCCAGGTTGTTCTCCGCCCGGTGCCCCCACGAGTGCAGCGCCTCCGCGACTCCCCGCTCGTAGTTCCAGCCCATCAGGACGAACGCGCGCTCGCTGGGGACTCCCTCGACCGGGGGGGAGTTGCACCAGTAGGCCCCGTCGCCGGCCATCGTGGATTCCCACATCCCGTCCCCGGGGCCGCCGTAGATCCAGATCTCGTCCAGTTCCCCCCGCTCGATCCGGGGCGCGATCCCGGCATCGGCGATGAAGCGGGCGTAGTCGAACCGGCCCCCCTCGTGCCAGTTCCCCGTTCGCCGGGCCTCGTCATAGCTTTCCGGATCGTAGCGGAAGCCGTCGTCGAACCAGGGCCAGTCGTCGACGATGCGCGTCTCGACGATCCGGTAGCGGGCCCGCCCGTGGCTGTGGGTTTCGAGGTCGTCGCGCACCGCGGCGGCCAGGGTCACCGGGTCGCCCCAGCCGTAGGCTTCGTGGCGCGGCAGCCCCCCGAGGTTCGGCATGACGGGGTCGAAGACGAAGAGCAGGACCCGGGCCGGGATCTCGTCCGGGTCCACCCCCGGCGGGGGCGGCGGCCCGGCGGGGGGCAGGCCCCCGGGGTTGTCGTAGGTCCGGAACTCCACGCCGTCGTAGTGGATCGTGAAACCGCTGTCCCAGGTGTCCTGGTGGATCTCGAGCTGGAGCACGTCGGAGAGGTCGGGCTGTCCCGTGTCGGTCCGCGTCCAGTGCTCGTCCCCCGCCAGGGGAACCCGGTAGAAGCGCCAGGCCCGGTTCGTCATGTCGCAGCCGGCAGGCTCGAGCCGCACGTCGCCGGTCGGGGTCTTCAGCACGACCACCGGCTGGTTTCCCTGGAAACCGGCGGGGTTGGTGTTGACCGCGTACTCCCAGAAGACCAGGTGCGTGCGGTCGAGGAGATTCCAGTGGGCGTCGGCGGTGGCGGGGTAGGTCACGCCGGTATCGAAGCCGCTTTCCGTGACGAACCTGACGGACCAGTGGCCGACCTTCACCCGCGAGTCGTCGTCCTCGACGGTCGCCGCCGCGCCGTCGGAGGCGAACGTTCCCCACGCGGCGGCGTTCCCCTCGGCGAAGTCGTCGGCGGAGGCCGGGCACCAGCAGAGCGCCGTGCCGAGGAGCAGCGCAGCGAGCAGGGGTGGGACCGGATGGCGGGGAACCATGGAGCACCTCCCGGGGGTATCGGCCCCAATATACGGGGAGTGCCCCGGGAACGGGGGAACGCGCAGGCCCGCCGGGAACGGCCTCCGGCCGTCTCGCCGGCTCGACCGGCGGCGGTCGCGGGGTCCTTCGCGCCTCGCGGATCGCCGCAGGCGCTGCGCGCCCCCGCCGCTGCGCGGCTCGGTTCCGGCGCTCCGGACCCCGCGACTGCCGGGTCTCGCACGGTTCGCCGGGGTCGGCTGCTCCCCGGCGGCCCCCCACGCCTGCGGCTCCCGGCGGCTGGTCGCGCGCGCCGCACGTCGCGGCCGCGGGGCAAAAATACGGAGAAAAGGGTTCAGGCGGGGTCCACGTCGGCCGAAGAGGGGAGCGAGGCTCGGTCTCCCGGGTCCGCCCCGGGTGAGAGGGAGGGCGTCAATGGCCCCGGACGTGGCAGCGGTCGGACAGGAGTTCTTCTCGATCCCCCTCGATCAGCTCAAGCCCGACTCGGTCCCCGGCTTCGATCTCTACCTCCGTCACGCGGGCGGCGAACCGGTGCTCTACCGGGCGGCGAACATGCCGTTCACGGACGAGGTCCGCCACCGCCTGCTGGAGAGCGGCGTCCACGACCTCTACGTTCCGGCGGACCAGGCCGAGCAGTACCGCCGGTACCGGAAGGAGACGGGCGGGGACGAGGAGACCCGGCCGCCGGGCCCGCCGGTTTCGACCGAGGAGTCGATGCTCGGCGACATCCTCGCCGACCGGAGTGTCCCGCTGGAGGAACGGTGCCGGACCCTCCTCGGTGTTTCCCACGCGGTGATCGAGGCGGCCTTCGCCGACCTCGGCTCGCCCGGTCTCGCGGAGCGGGTCCACCGGGTGGCGGAGGAGACCGCCCGGTTCCTCCTCGCGGAACCGGAGGCCTACGCGACCCTGGTCGGCCGGCTGCGGATCGACTACGAGACGTACGCCCACTCGGTGCACACCGCTCTCTACACCACCGAGCTGGTGCGCTCCCTCGGGATGGGGGATCCCGGCGAGATCGCCTCGATCGGCCGGGCCGCCCTGCTGC
>CAZOTT010000185.1:0-3744 GCA_964582785.1 uncultured Acidobacteriota bacterium
CTCATCCTGATGCGCACCGCCCAGCCCCTCCCGGACGCCCCGCCGATCGAGCAGGGCGCGGGCCTGGTGAACGCCGCCGCCGCGGCCCGGGCCGTGTCCCTCCTCGATCCCGCCGCCGACCTCGCCGACGCGGACCCGGGGGAGGCGGTCAGCGGCCGGATCGCCGCGGGTGACCTCCAGGTGGAGATCGCCGGCGAGACGATCGCCCCGGTCCGGCGGGTGATCCACGCCGACGGGTGGGCCTTCCGGCGACGGGTCCGCCGGACCGCGGGGATCTGCCTCGTCGTCGACGACGGCGAGTGCGAGGACGCGGGCGACGGGGTGGTCTACGTGCTGGACGGGGCCGACCGGGACCTCGTCGGCCACGTGGGGAACTACCTCTACATCGAGGGGTCGGAGTCCGCGACCGGGGCCGACGGGATCCTCTGGGCGGACGGGATCCTCTGGGCGGACGGGATCCTGTGGGCCGACGGGATCCTCTGGGCGGACGGGATCCTGTGGGCGGACGGGATCCTGTGGGCCGACGGCGTCCTCTGGGGGGACGGGATCCTCTGGGCGGACGGGATCCTGTGGGCCGACGGGATCCTCTGGGCGGACGGCATCGTCGACCCGGACTGAACCCCGCACCGCGCTCCGCACGTCGAGGCCCGGGGGCGGCGCCCCCGGGCCTTTTCCTGCGCCGGTGGCCCGGTCTTCAGAGCTCGTAGAGCTTCGGGTCGACCCGGGGGGGGAGGATCCGGTTCCGGAGCGCCTTCAGCCGGGGGCGTCCCCCGCCGAACAGCTCGCCCTCGTCCTCGAGGACGTCTCCCAGCTCTTCCTCGACCCGGTCCGGGTCTTCTCCCGCCTCCATCCGGCGCAGGGCCTCCTCCATGCCCGCGCCGACCGGCATCCCGGTGGCCTCGAAGAGCCGCCGCATCGCGTGGGCCGCCTGGCGGGGATCGTTCTCGTCGATCCCGTCCAGCTCCCCGGCGAGGGACTCGAGGGCCCTTTCCACCCGGTCCTCGTCCATGTTCCCGAAGGGCAGGTCGTCGTCCTCGGTCAGTCCCCGGGAGACGGCGAAGGTGGAGGGGCGGCGGTCGATCCGGGGCCGGCCGCAGCGGGGGCAGGCGGGACGCTTCCGGGTGTTCACCCGGCGGGAGAGGAAGCTGAAGACCACGTGGCAGTCCGGGCAGTAGAACTCGTAGATCGGCATGGGCAACCCTCCGCCGCCCCTAATGGCATGCGCCGGCCCGGCGCGCAAGGCCGGGGGCCGCTCCCGCCCCCGGGAACGCCGCGCCCCCCCGGGCCGGCCGGCGGGTACAATCCGGGGAGTGCCGGTGCATTCCCGGGCCTTCCCCCGCCCGCCCGGCAGGAGGAGACGATGAGTCGCGAGCTCGAGGCCTTCCAGGAAGCGATTCGCCAGGGCATTCCCTCCTCGATCCCGGAACCGCCGCCGGAGGATCCCTCGATCGACCGGGCCCCGCCGCGCAACCCGGGTCTTTCGCGGGAGGAGCGGGCCCTGGCCCTGCGGAACGCGCTCCGGTACTTCCCCCGGGAATGGCACGCGCAGCTCGCCCCGGAGTTCGCCCGGGAGCTGGCCTCCGCGGGGCACGTCTACATGTGGCGCTTCCGGCCCCGCTACCGCATGTACGCCCGCCCGATCGGGGACTACCCGGCCCGGACCCCCCGGGCGGCGGCGATCATGCTGATGATCCAGAACAACCTGGACCCGGCGGTCGCCCAGTTCCCCTACGAGCTGGTCACCTACGGGGGGAACGGGTCGGTCTTCCAGAACTGGGCCCAGTACCTGCTGACGATGAAGTACCTCGCGGAGATGACGGAGGACCAGACCCTGGTCCTCTACTCCGGCCATCCCCTCGGCCTGTTTCCCAGCCACCCCGAGGCCCCCCGGGTGGTGGTGACGAACGGGATGATGGTCCCGAACTACTCCTCCCTCGAGGAGTTCGACCGGTTCAACGCCCTGGGGGTGACCTCCTACGGGCAGATGACCGCCGGCAGCTTCATGTACATCGGGCCCCAGGGGATCGTGCACGGCACCACGATCACGATCCTGGGTGCCGGGCGCCTCTACCTCCGGACCGGGGAAGAGGGACTCGCGGGACGGGTCTTCGTCACCTCCGGGCTGGGGGGGATGAGCGGGGCCCAGGCCAAGGCGGCGGTGATCGCCGGGGCGGTGGGCGTGATCGCGGAGATCAACCCCGCCGCCCTGAAGAAGCGCCACGAACAGGGGTGGCTCCAGGAGGTGGAGACCGACCTCGACCGGCTGCTCGCCCGCGTCGAGCGGGCCCGGGCGGCGGGGGAGGCGGTCTCCATCGGCTACCTGGGCAACGTGGTCGACCTCTGGGAGCGGCTGGTCTCCGCGGGGGTGCGGGTGGACCTCGGGTCCGACCAGACCTCCCTGCACAACCCGTACGCCGGCGGCTACTACCCCGTGGGGCTGACCCTCGACGAGTCCCGCCGGATGATGAAGGACGACCCGGACGGCTTCCGGGAGCGGGTCCACGACTCGCTCCGGCGCCAGGTCGCGGCGATCAACGAGATGGCCGGGCGGGGGATGCACTTCTGGGACTACGGCAACGCCTTCCTCCTCCAGGCGGGACGCGCCGGGGCGGACATCTTCCGGGAGGACGGTTCCTACCGGTACCCGAGCTACGTCGAGGACATCATGGGACCGTTCTTCTTCGACTACGGTTTCGGGCCGTTCCGCTGGGTGTGCACTTCCGGCGACCCGCGGGACCTCGAGACCACCGACCGGATCGCCGGCGACGTGATCGAGCGCCAGGCGGCGGAGGCGCCGCCCGAGATCCGCCAGCAGATGCTGGACAACCTGCGCTGGATCCGGCAGGCGGGCGCGAACCGCCTGGTGGTCGGTTCCCGGGCCCGGATCCTCTACGCGGACCGGGAGGGCCGGCGGGCGATCGCGGTGGCCTTCAACGACGCGATCCGCCGCGGGGAGGTCTCCGCCCCGGTCGTCCTGGGGCGGGACCACCACGACACCGGCGGGACCGACAGCCCCTGGCGGGAGACCGCCAACATCCGGGACGGTTCCCGCTTCACGGCCGACATGGCGGTCCACAACTTCGTCGGCGACGCGTTCCGGGGAGCGACCTGGGTCAGCCTCCACAACGGGGGCGGCGTCGGCTGGGGCGAGGTGATCAACGGCGGCTTCGGGATGGTCCTCGACGGGAGCCCCGAGGCGGAGCGGCGCGCCCGGGCGATGCTCTCCTGGGACGTCGCCAACGGGGTCGCGCGCCGGGCCTGGGCGCGGAACGAGGGGGCCCGGTTCGCCATCGAGCGGGCGATGGCGGACGAACCGGGGATGCGGGTGACCCTCCCCTCCCTCGCGGACGACGAGGTCATCGAGCAGGCGCTCGAGGAGGCGGAACGCTGAGCCGGGAGTCCCCGGGCCCCGCGTTCCTCCGGGTCGCGGTCCCGGGGCCGATCCTGGATCCCCTGACCTACGTCCTTCCTTCCGGCGGGGAGACGGTGCCCGGCCCCGGTTGCCGGGTGCGCGTGCCCCTGGGCCGCCGCCGGGTGACCGGGGTCGTCCTCGGCCCCGGGGAGGAGCCGCCCCCCGGGGTGCGGGTGCGTCCCGTGCTCGAGGTGCTCGACCCGCCCGGGCGCCCGGCCCTGCCGGCCGACGTGCTCGCCACCCTCCTCCACGCCGCCCGGGTATTTGTCGCCCCCGTGGGCGAGGCCGTCCGGGCCGCCCTTCCGGCCGCCTTCGGGGAGGCCGGCAACCCG
>CAZOTT010000186.1:0-3493 GCA_964582785.1 uncultured Acidobacteriota bacterium
ACTGGTCGGTGACCTCGTCGGACAACCACACGGCGGGAGGCACCTGGTCCTGGCACGCCGCGGACAGCGCCCGGCAGAAGGACGTCGTCCTGCTGACCGACGTGCTCCACCCGGACGGGACCGCCACCTTCGGGTTCTGGCAGCGGTACGAGCTGACCGAGGGGAAGTCGGCGGCCACCCTCGAGATCACGACGGACGGCGGGGCCACCTGGACGGACCTGGGCCCGTGGATCACGGTCCACCCGTACGACCACCAGGTCGGCCAGGGCAGCCAGCGGCACGACGTCTGGTCCGGCAGTTCCGGCGGCTGGGTCTACACCGAGGTGGACCTCGGCTCCTTCGCCGGCCGCGACGCCCGCATCCGCTTCCGGCTCGGTACCCTCGACGGTTCCGGCCAGGGCTGGTGGATCGACGACACCGACCAGCGCTCGGTCTTCACCTCGTGCGACGGCCACGCCTGCGGCGTCCCGGACGAGGTGCGGGTGACCTCCGTGACCCGGGAAGGGGCGGACACGGTGTTGCGCTGGTGGGACGACCCGGTGGCGTCCCGGTACCGGGTGTGGCGTTCCGGCGACCCGTCCGCGGCGGAAAACTTCGCCGACGTCACGGGCGAGGACGACGACGACACCGACGCCGTCTTCCGGGACGGCACGGAGGCGGGCTTCGCCTGCTGGATCGTCCAGGGCGTGGGCCCCGACGGCGACGGCCCCTGGGGCCACTACGGGCGCTGAGCGGCCCGGGAACCGGTATCATCGGGGGGACGGCCCGCCGGGCCGTCCCCCTTCCTCTTCCGCTTCCGCCGTACCGGGAGGAAACGACCATGACCGTGGAGAAGGCCGTGCGGATCCTGGCCGGCGTGTTCGTCCTCGCGGGCGTCGGCCTCGGGTGGACCGTCAGCCCCTGGTTCTACCTGCTCGACGTCTTCGTCGGGCTCAACCTCGTGCAGTCCGCCTTCACCGGGTTCTGCCCGGCGGAGTCGATCTTCCGCGCCCTGGGCCTGCCCGACTGCATGTCCCGGGAAGGCTGACCCGCCGCGGCGGACGGAAACTGGCTAACTGGAGTATTCTCCGGTATAAGTTCCCCGGGGGACGTGGAGGTGTCGTGTCCCGGCCGCCTGTCCCCGCCCCGTTCGCCGTGTTCCTCCTCGCCCTGGCCGCGGTCCTACCGGCGCCGCGGGCGGGCGGGCCTTCCTCCCGGAGCGTCCCGATGACCCCCTGGCCCCGGCGCAACCTCCTCGCCGACGAGAGCAGCCCCTACCTCCTCCAGCACGCGGACAACCCCGTCTGGTGGCGTCCCTGGAGTGACGATGCGTTCCGGGAAGCCCGGGAACGGGACGTGCCGGTCTTCCTCTCGATCGGGTACTCCACCTGCCACTGGTGCCACGTCATGGAGCGGGAGTCCTTCGAGGACCCGGAGGTCGCCCGGTTCCTCAACCGGCACTTCGTGTCGATCAAGGTGGACCGGGAGGAGCGGCCGGACGTGGACGCCCTCTACATGGACGCGGTCCACGCCCTCGGCCGCCGGGGGGGCTGGCCCCTCTCGGCCTGGTTGCTGCCGGACGGGCGTCCCTTCCTCGCCGGCAGCTACTTCCCGCGCGACCGGTTCCTGGCGATCCTGCGCCAGGTCCACCGTCTCTGGACGGAGGAACGGGACCACCTGGACGAGCTGGCCGGGCGCCTGGCCGCCGCCCTGGCCGCCGCCGCCGAACCGCCCCCGGCCATCGGTTCCCTGGACGTCTCCCTCCTCGAGCGGCACCGGGCGGCGTTCGCCCGCCGCTTCGACCCGGTGCACGGGGGTTTCCGCGGGGCGCCGAAGTTCCCCCCGGCCCTCGATGTCCGACTGCTGCTGCGCACCCGGGCCCGCTTCGGTGACGAGAGCGCCCGGGCGATGGCGGTGGCCACCCTGGCCGGGATGGCCCGGGGCGGGATCTGCGACCACGTGGAGGGAGGCTTCCACCGCTACTCCACCGACGAGGCCTGGGCGGTCCCCCACTTCGAGAAGATGCTCTACGACCAGGCGATGCTGATCGAGGCCTTCCTGGACGGCTGGCTGGCCACCGGGAACCCGGAAGACCGGGAGGTCGTGGAGGAGATCGCGGGGTACGTCCTGGACCGGCTGGAGGACCCGGAAGGTGGTTTCTGGTCCGCCGAGGACGCCGACGCCGGCGGGGAGGAGGGGCGCTTCCACACGTGGACGGAAGAGGAGCTCGCCGCGGCGCTGTCGCCCCCGGAGCGGGCGATCGCGGACCGGTGGTTCGGCACCGGGGGGCGGCCGCTCCTCGCCGGGCGCCGCCACGTGCTCCGCCTGCCGGCGGACGGAAGCGGCGACCGCGTGCGGCGCCCCCCGGAAGTGCGGGCGGTCCTCGCGAAGCTGGCGGAGGTCCGCGAGCAGCGGCCGCGGCCGGCCCGGGACGAGAAGATCCTGGTCGACTGGAACGGGCTCGCCATCGCCGCCCTGGCCCGGGCGGGCGCGGTCCTCGGGAAACCCCGGTGGGTGAACGCGGCGGCCCGGGCCGCCCGGCGGCTGGTCACCGCCTGCCGGGATGCGCGGGGCAACCTGCTCCATCGCCTCGTCCGGGGCCGGGCCGGCATCCCCGGGTTCCTGGACGACCACGCGTTCCTCGTCCGGGGCCTGCTCGCTCTCTACGAGGCGACCGGCGATCCCTCCTGGTTCGGGGCGGCGCTCGATCTCCAGGAGCGGGAGGAAACCCTGTTCCTCGACCCCCGGACCGGCGACTGGTTCACCACGGGGCCCGGGCACGACCCGCGCCTGGCGGCCCGCCGGCGGGATCCCCACGACGGGGTCGTTCCGGCCGGGCGGGCGGTCACCGCGGAGAACCTCCTCCGGCTCGCGACCCTGGCGCGGGACGACCGTCTCCGGGCCCTCGCCCGGCGCACCCTCGCCGCCACCCCCCGCCACCTGCGGGAGAACCCGCTGGCGTTCCCCGCGACCCTCGCCGCCGTCGACCTGGCGGCGGAGGGGCCCGGCACGATCGTGGTCGTCGGCGCCCCGGAGGCCCGGGAACCGCTGCTGGGGGAGGTCCGCCGCCGTTTCCTGCCGGGCTTCGTCGTGGCCCCGGGAAACCCCGGGGCGACGGTCCCCCCGCTCCTCGCGGGGCACCGTCTTCCGGCGGGAGCGGCCGCCGCCTGCTGGGTCTGCCGCCGCGGGGGATGCCTGCCGCCCGCCACGGATCCCGGCACCCTCGGGTCCATCCTGGACGGTCTCGGGAAGCCGGCCGGGGCGGGGCGCTGAGGCCCCGGGCAGCGCGGCCCCCGGGGATACCGGGACCGGGGAATCACCACCCCCGGGCTTGCTTACCGGCTTGTAAAATCCGGCCGTGGCAGGTTTCTGCCTGAAACCGGTTGAAACTTTGTTGCATTGATGTAGCATCGGTCCCGTCGGCGGGGCCGGCAGGATCCGCCGGGCGGGGTTCCCGGCGGCCCGGCCCGCAACAGGACGAAGAAAAAAGAGGAGGAACGCGATGAGTCTCGTC
>CAZOTT010000187.1:0-3416 GCA_964582785.1 uncultured Acidobacteriota bacterium
TACCGCCGCCCGGAAGCCCGGGAGGAGGCCGAGATCGGCGTGGCCACCGGCCTCGCCTGGACGCGGGCGGGCGGGGAGCTGCTCACCCCGGAGGCGGCGGTCGTGCCGGGCAGGGGGAAGCTGATCGTCACCGGGCAGCTCGGGGAGGTGATGCGGGAATCCGCCCGGGCCGCCCTGACCTACGTGCGCTCCCGGGCCGCGGAGCTGGGAATCGACCCGGGGTTCCTGGCCGGCCATGACATTCACGTCCACGTCCCGGAGGGGGCGATCCCGAAGGACGGGCCCTCGGCGGGGATCGCGATGGCGACCGCCCTGGTCTCCCTCCTCGCGCGGATCCCGGCCCGGGAGGACGTGGCGATGACCGGGGAGATCACCCTCCGGGGGAAGGTGCTTCCCGTCGGGGGGATCAAGGAAAAGGTCCTGGCGGCGCACCGGTCGGGGATCCGGACGGTGATCCTGCCCCGGGACAACGAGAAGGACCTGGCGGACATTCCCGGCGAGGTGGCCGGGGAGATCGAGTTCTGCCTGGTCGGACACATGGACGAGGTCCTGCCCCGCGCCCTGACGAGTCCGCCGGCGTCCCTGCCGGTGGCCCTCGGGGAGGAGCGGGAGGGACCCCGGACTCACTGACCGGATCCCGCCGGCGGCCGCGGCCGCCGTTCCGCGGGGACCGGGGCGGAAGGAACCGTGCGACCGAAGAACGTCCGGCTGGCGCGCGTCGCCACCCGGCCGGCGGACTTCCCCCGCGACCTCCGCCCGGAGGTCGCGCTCCTGGGACGGTCCAACGTCGGGAAGTCGAGCCTGATCAACCGGCTGCTGGGCCGGCCGGGCCTGGCGCGGGTGTCGAAGAGCCCCGGCCGGACGCGGGAGATCCACTTCTACCTGCTGGACGAGCGGGTCTACCTGGTCGACCTGCCCGGCTTCGGCTACGCGAAGGTGCCGGACGCGATGCGGCGCCGGTGGGCCAACCTGATGGGCGGCTACTTCGCCGGCCGGGAGACCCTGGCGCTGGCGGTCCACCTGGTGGACATCCGGCACGATCCCACCCCCCTGGACCGGATGATGCGCGACATGCTCGACCGGGCGGGGCAGCCGTTCGCCGTGGCCCTGACCAAGGCGGACAAGGTGTCGGGTTCCCGGGCGGCGCAGGCGATCGCCCGGGCGCGGAAGGCGCTCGAGCTCCCGGCCGGGACCCCGGTGGTCGTCACCTCGGCCCGGGAGGGAAGGGGAATGAGAGAACTGGCGCGGGTCATCGAGGACGCCCTCGCCGCCCACGCGGACGGGGGGAATCGATGACGCGAAGGACGAAGGAGGCGGGACGGATGCGGCTCGCGGACATCCGGGACATGGAGATCGGGAAACTGGCCCGGCTCGCCCGGCAGATGGACATCGAGGCGGTCAGCAGGCTCCGGCGCCAGGAACTGGTGCAGCGGATCCTGGCCGAGAAGGTGCGGCGGAACGAGCCGGTCCAGGTCACCGGTGTCCTCGAGATCCTGCCGGACGGCTACGGCTTCCTCCGCTCGCCCGCGAACAGCTACCTGCCGGGCCCGGACGACATCTACGTCTCGCCGGACCTGGTGCGGCGGCACCGGCTCGCCACCGGTGACGAGATCACCGGCGTCATCCGGCCCCCGCGCCGGGCGGAGAAGTACTTCGGCCTGCGGAGCGTGGAGACGGTCGGCGGGATCCCGGTCCAGGAGCTGCCCCAGCGGACCCGGTTCGAGGAACTGACCCCGTGGCACCCGGACGTCCAGCTCCGGATGGAGACGGGCCGGGAAAACCTTTCCGGCCGGGTGATCGACCCCCTCTCGCCGAGCGGCAAGGGGCAGCGCGGGCTGATCGTCGCCCCGCCCCGGACCGGGAAGACGATGTTCCTCCAGGCGATCGCCCACGCGATCGCGGAGAACCATCCCGAGGTCACCCTGATCGTGCTGCTGATCGACGAGCGGCCGGAGGAGGTGACCGACATGCAGCGGACGGTGAAGGGGGAGGTCGTCGCCAGCACCTTCGACGAGCCCGCCTCCCGCCACGTGCAGGTGGCCCGGATCGTCCTCGAGCGGGCCAAGCGGATGGTGGAGTTCGGGAAGGACGTGGTGATCCTCCTCGACTCGATCACCCGGCTGGCCCGGGCCCACAACGCCGTCCAGCCGACCTCGGGGAAGATCCTGTCCGGCGGGATCGACGCCGCGGCCCTCGCCCGGCCGAAGAAGTTCTTCGGCACCGCGCGCAAGGTGGAGGAGGGGGGGTCCCTGACGATCCTCGCCACCGCCCTCGTCGATACCGGCTCGAAGATGGACCAGGTGATCTACGAGGAGTTCAAGGGGACGGGGAACATGGAGATCCACCTCGACCGGGAGCTCGCGGACCGGCGGGTCTTCCCGGCCCTGAACGTCGCCCTCTCGGGGACCCGGAAGGAGGAGCTGCTCATCGAGGAGGACACCCTGCGCAAGATCTGGCTCCTGCGGAAGGTGCTCGACCAGATGAACCCGGTCGAGGCGATGGAACTGCTCCTCGAGCGCCTGCGCCGGACGGAGTCGAACCGGGAGTTCCTCGAGTCGATGGCGGCGTGACGGCCCTCGCCGTATAGTGGAGCGCGCGGGGCGGGCCCGGCGGGGTTCGTGCCGCCCGGGGCACCACGAACGTATTTGACTGAAAAGAAAGAGGTTCGCCATGAAGCCCGGCATCCATCCCGAGTACCACGAGGTGACCGTGGTCTGCGCCTGCGGGAACAGCTTCGTCACCCGGAGCACGAAGAAGGACCTCCGGGTCGAGCTGTGCTCGGCCTGCCACCCCTTCTTCACCGGCAAGCAGAAGCTGGTCGACACCGCCGGCCGCGTGGAGCGGTTCCAGCGCCGCTACGCCGCCGCGGAGAAGAAGGCCGCCCGGCGGAAGAAGGGGCGCTCCTGAGTCCCCCTCCCATGTCCCCCCGTCCTTCCCTCCTGCTGCGCCTGCTGCTCGCCCAGGAGAACGTTCTCCTCGGCGGGCAGGCGGTGCTCGAGGGGGTGATGATGCGCTCTCCCGGCGCCTTCGCGGTCGCGGTGCGCCGGCCGGACGGGGAGATCGCGTTCCTGGCCGAGCGGGCGGTGGCCTGGACCCGGCGGCACCGGGTCCTCGCCCTGCCGGTGGTCCGCGGGGCGGTGACCCTGGTCCAGACCCTCGGCCTCGGGATCCGGGCGCTGAACTTTTCCACCGAGCAGGCGTTCCCCGAGGAGGCGCGGGAGAAGGAGGGCGGCTCCGGGGCCGGCCCCTGGATTTCCGTCGCCCTGGCGCTCGTCCTCGGGATCGGCCTGTTCTTCGTCGTTCCCCTCGCCGTCACGGAGGGCATCCGCCGCCTCTGGCCACCCCTCGGGGGCGGGGTCGCCTTCAACCTCGTCGACGGCCTGGTCCGGGGCACGATCTTCCTCGCCTACGTGTGG
>CAZOTT010000188.1:0-3391 GCA_964582785.1 uncultured Acidobacteriota bacterium
GAAAAGGCCCGCCAGGTGCTCTCCCCGGTGGTCGACCTCGTCCGGCTGCGGGCCAGGGCGGGGCGCCAGAACACCGACACGAGCCCGAAGACCCCTCTCCAGGGGGAGGCGGACCGCCGGTTCGAGAACGCGCCCTTCTACTACGCCCGCGCGCTGATCGCCCTCGGGCAGAAGAAGGAGGCGCGCAAGCTGCTGAAGGAATTCTCCCGGATGAAGCTCGGGGACCCGAAGCTCCGGGACGAGGCGCGCCAGCTCTACCGCAAGGTTCGCTGAGCCGGGTGGGACCGTGTCCGCGATCGTCGAGACCAGCCTGCCGGGAATCCCGCTCCGCGCCCGGGGCAAGGTGCGGGACATCTACGACCTCGGGGACCGCCTGCTCCTGGTGGTGACGGACCGGATCTCCGCCTTCGACGTGATCCTGCCCCGGCCGATCCCGGACAAGGGGCGGGTGCTGCACCAGGTCAGCTCGTTCTGGTTCCATCACTTCGAGGACGTGGTCCCGAACCACCTGGTGGCGGACCGGGTCGAGGACTTCCCGCCGGAGCTGGCGGCGCACCGGGACCAGCTGGCCGGCCGGTCGGCGCTGGTGCGCAAGGCGCGGATGTTCCCGGTGGAGTGCGTCGCCCGGGGGTACCTTGCGGGCTCGGGCTGGAAGGAATACCGCGAGACCGGGAGGGTGTGCGGCATCCCGCTGCCCGGCGGCCTGCGCCTGTCGGACCGGCTGCCGGAACCGATCTTCACCCCCGCGACCAAGGCGGAAGAGGGAGAACACGACGAGAACATCTCCTTCGACCGGATGGTCGAGATCGTCGGCGGCGAGGTGGCGGAGCGGCTCCGCGCGCTGACCCTTGACCTCTACCGGCGGGCGGCGGCGTTCGCCGAGGAGCGGGGGATCATCATCGCCGACACGAAGCTCGAGTTCGGCCTGGTCGACGGCGAGATCACGGTCTGCGACGAGATGTTCACCCCGGACAGCTCGCGCTTCTGGCCGGCCGATCGCTACGAGCCGGGACGTCCCCAGCCCTCGTGGGACAAGCAGTACGTCCGCGACTGGCTGGAGGCGACCGGCTGGGACAAGCGGCCCCCCGCCCCGGAGATGCCGGACGAGGTGGTGGAGGGGACGCGGCGGCGCTACCTCGAGATCCTGCAGCTCCTGACCGGCAGGGGACTCGTCGAGTAGCGATGCTGGCGGCGCGGGAGGTCCTCGAACGCCTCGAGTGGCCCCGGGTCCGGGAGATCCTCGCCGAGGGCACGCGGACGCCGATGGGGAGGGAGCAGGCCCTCTCCCTCGTCCCCGGCCGCGATGACCCGGAGGTCACCGCGGCCCGGGTGGAGCAGCTCCGGCGTTTCCACCAGGAGCGGGGCCGCCTGCCGGTGACCGCCGTGGAGGACCCGGCGCCGGTGCTCGTGGAACTCGGCGTCGCGGGCCGGGTGCTGGGGGGCGTCCAGGTCTACGAGACCGTGCGGCTCCTCTCCGTCGCCCGGGAGGTCGGCGCGGAGCTGCGCCGGCTGGACCCGGAGGACTGGCCCGACCTCGGGTCCCTGTGGGCCCGCTTCCCGGTGCTCGACGGGGTGATCGACGGGATCGAGGGGAACCTGACCCCGTCGGGTCACGTCGAGGACCGGGCGAGCCCGGAGCTGGCGCGGATCCGGGGAGAGATCCGCCACCTCTCCGAGACCCTGGAACGGACCCTCCAGAAGATCCTGCGGGCCTCCTGGACCGGCCCGGTGCTGCGGGACCGCTACGTGACGATCCGCAACGACCGGTACGTCGTCCCGGTGAGGACCGACGCTCCCCGGCGCTTCCACGGCATCGTCCACGGGCATTCCGCCAGCGAGAAGACGGTCTTCGTCGAGCCGATCGAGACCGTGGAGATCAACAACCGCCTGGTCGCCCTCCGGGACGAGGAGCAGCGGGAGGTCGAGCGGATCCTGGCCGGCTACACCGAGATGCTCCGGGCCGTGCGGGACGAGATCGCGACCACCGCCCGGGTGCTGGGAGAGGTGGACCTGCTCGAGGCGATCGCCGAGTGGGCCGAGGCGGAGGGGGCGGTCCGGGCGGACCTGGTGGCGGGCGGCGCCTGGCGTCTCGCCCGGGTGCGCCACCCGGTCCTGGAGCGGACGCTGCGGGCGTCCGAACCGCCCCGGCAGATGGTTCCCCTGGACCTGGACATCGGCCCGGAGACCCGGGTCCTCGTCATCTCCGGCCCGAACGCGGGCGGCAAGACCGTCGCCCTCAAGACCCTGGGGCTTTCCGTCCTCCTCGCCCACGCGGGGATCCCGGTGCCGGCGGAGGAGGCGCGGCTGCCGCGGGTGGAGCGGGTCTTCGCCGACATCGGGGACGAGCAGTCGATCGCGAGCAGCCTGTCGACCTTCTCCTCCCACGTGCGCAACCTGGCCGAGATGGTGCGCGAGGCCCGGGAAGGCGTCCTGGCGCTGGTGGACGAGATCGGCACCGGCACGGACCCGGCGGAAGGTGCGGCCCTCGGGGTGGCGGTCCTGGAGACCCTCCGGGAACGGGGCAGCCTGGTCGTCGCCACGACCCACCACGCGGCGGTGAAGTCCTGGGCCTACCGGGCCGCCGGGGTGACCAACGCCGCCTGCGACTTCGACGAGGCCTCGATGCGCCCCACCTACCGGCTCGTCCAGGGGGTCGCGGGGGCCTCGGTCGGGCTGACGATGGCGGAGCAGCTCGGGCTCGACCCGGAGGTGGTCGACCGGGCCCGGGCCCTGCTGGACCCGGCGGGCCGGGAGGCGTCCCGCGCCCTCGACTCGGTGCGCGCCCTGGCGGCGGGCCTGGAACGGGAGCGGGGGGAGGTCCAGGCCCTGCGGCGCAGGCTCGAGGAGGAGTCGGCGGCGGCCCGCGAGCGGGCGCGGAGGGCCGAGGAACGCCGGCGCCGGGAGTGGCGGGAGCGGGTCGAGACCCTCCTGCGGGAGTTCCGCGAGGAGGCCCGGCGGATGCTCGCCCGCGTGGACGATGCCCGGGTGCGCAAGGCGATGGAGCGGGAGCGCGCCCGGCGGGAGAAGGAGCTCCGGGAGCGGTTCGGGGGAGAGGAACGGGCGGCGGCGATGACCGCGCCGCCTCCCCCGGGCTGGACGCCCCGCCCGGGGGACCGGGTCCTGTCGGTCCGGCTGGGCAGGGAGGGGGTCGTCCGCGGGCTCCGGGGAGGGGGGGCGGACGTGCTCTTCGGGCGGAACCTGTTCACGGTTCCCCTGGCCGACTTGCGGCCCGCCCGGGAGGCGGGCGCCGGGACCGGGAACAAGGAAGACCGGCCCGGGGTGCGGCGGGCACGGGTCCCGGCGGGGGTGCGGGCCGAACTGGCGGAAAAAGAGGTCCCGCGGGAACTCGTCCTGATCGGGCGGCGGGTCGACGAGGCCCTGGCCCTCCTGG
>CAZOTT010000189.1:0-3256 GCA_964582785.1 uncultured Acidobacteriota bacterium
TGGTGGAGGCGGCGGGAATCGAACCCGCGTCCGAGGACGGTCCGCGACGGGCATCTACACGCTTAGCCGCCTCTTTCGATCTCGCCTTCCCCGGCCCGAGGGGCAGGGACGGGGAAGACCAGCCCGTTGGGTCTCGCCCTCGACCGCTGGGCCGGCGGTCTTCGGGCCAGCCGGTGTCCGATGACACCCGGGCTTCCCCCCACCGGCAGGGGGAAGGGGGCGGCTGCCCTCAGTGATCAGGCAGCGAGCGCGTATTCGGTGTTGGCGCTTGTTTTATTTCCCGGTGATTTACGAGGTTCCGGGACCTCGGCGTGCAGCCCGCGCTTCCCTGCCCCCGTCGAGTCCTTTCGCCCCCACGGCGGCGCTGGAAACGCCTGCTTTCACGTCAGTTATACGACAGCCGGGGCCGGCCGTCAACCGGCCCACCCGCGCCCCGGCGCCCCTCACCGGCGGACGAACCGCAGGAGCACCCGCCAGTTCCCTTCCCCGAGATCGGGGGGCAGGCGGTGGGCCTCCGGGACCAGGAGCACGAGGACCCGCGCCCCGGGGGGATCGACCTCGGCGGACCCCTTCCGGCGAGCCTCGTCCCCCGCCCGGGGGGGCCGCCGCTGCCGCCGCGGCGGGCGGACGTGGAGCACCCGCGCCTCCACGAAGGACCGTCCCGGTTCCTGGCCGTCCCTGGCGTTCCGGACCGGGGGGATGCGACCGATGACGACGTCCATGCCGGCACCTCCACCGTTCGTATCGGCCCGTTCCCCGCCGGCCTTGACCCCCGGCCGGTGCCCCCCTCTCTCAAGTCCGGCCCGTCCCGGGCCGATACGAAGGCCAGCGGGGCACCGTGCCCCGGCGCGGGGTGAACGTGGACATCTCGACGGTCATCGGACTGGTCATCGGGACGGCGCTGGTCCTGGCCTCCATCGTGCTGGGGGACAACCCGATCATCTTCATCAACGTCCCCTCGATCCTGATCGTCGTCGGGGGCACGATCGGGGTGACCTTCATCAAGAACCCGATGAGCCGGGTCTTCGGCACCTTCGCCGTGGTGAAGAACGCCTTCTTCGGGAAGCTGACCCCGATCGACAAGCTGATCGAGCAGATCGTCGAGCTCTCCCGGAAGGCGCGCCGGGAATCCCTGCTGTCCCTCGAGAAGGTCCAGATCGAGGATCCCTTCCTGGCCAAGGCGATCCGCCTCGCCGTCGACGGCATGGAGCCCGCGGCGATCCGGACGGTCATCGAGACCGAGATCACCTACCTCGCCCAACGCCACAAGGTGGGCCAGGACCTGCTGGACGGGATGGCCACTTCCGCCCCGGCCTTCGGCATGATCGGGACGCTGATCGGCCTCGTCCAGATGCTCGCCTCGATGGACGATCCCTCGAAGATCGGCCCCTCGATGGCGGTCGCGATCCTGACCACCCTCTACGGGGCGGTCATCGCCAACCTGTTCGCCCAGCCCCTGGCGGAGAAGCTGAAGAACCGCAGCCAGGACGAGATCAACGCCCGCATGGTGGTCCTCCAGGGCGTCCTGTCGATCGTGGAGGGAGACCACCCCGCGTCGGTCGAGCAGAAGCTCTCGGCCTACCTGCCGCCGAAGCAGCGGAAGGACGGCGACAAGAAGGCCGCTTAGGGAGGGGCCGGCGATGGAACCGCTGCAGGAAGAATGCAAGGAAGGAGCCCCCGAGTGGGTCGTCACCTTCGGGGACATGATGTCGCTCCTGCTCTGCTTCTTCGTGCTGCTCCTCTCCTTCAGCACGATGGAAACGGAGCGGTTCAAGATCATCGCCGGGTACATCCGCGAGGCGTTCGGCGTCCAGGTGGACTACCACTACACCGAGATCCCCTCCGGCAACACCGTCGTCACCGTCGAGTTCAACCCGCCGCAACCCGGCAAGCCGATGATCCTCAAGAAGATCACGGACATCATCCGGGAGCTCGAGCTCGACACGCTGGTCGACGCGGAACAGGAGAAGGACGGCGTCCGCATCCGGATGGACGGCGCCCTGGTCTTCCCGCCGGGCAGCGCGAAGATCTCCCCCGACGCGGTGCCCTTCCTCGAGCACGTGGCGCAGGTCATCCGCGATTCCACGGCGGACGTGGTGGTCGAGGGGCACACCGACAACTCCCCGATCCACTCCTCCGTGTTTCCCAGCAACTGGGAACTCTCGGCCGCCCGTGCCGCGGCCGTGGTGCGATTCTTCGAGAGCCGGGGCATTCCCGGCTTCCGCCTCCAGGCGGTGGGCTACGGGGACACCCGCCCGATCAGCGAGAACTTCACCGAGGAGGGCCGGCGCAAGAACCGGCGGGTCGAGATCCTGATCAAGGGCCGCAGGGCCCCCTGAACGCCTGAGCGGAGGAACCAGCGATGGCCGACGAGAAGAAGGACCAGGCGACCGAGGAACAGCCGAAAAAGAGCCGGAAGATGCTCTTCATCATCATCGCCGTGGTGGTCGTCCTGCTCGCCGCCGGGGGTGGGGTCGCCGCCGTCTTCCTCCTCGGTGGCGGCAAGGAGGCGGCGGCGGCGGAAGCGGATGCCGGCAAGGAGAAACAGCAGCAGGAGAAGCTGATCCTCGTGCCGCTCGACACGTTCATCGTCAACCTGGCGGACCCCAAGGGGGACCGCTTCATGAAGGCGACCATCCGCCTGACGACCGACGACCCGGAACTCGAGCAGAAGATCCAGTCGGACCCGGTGCTCAAGGCGCGGATCCGGGACCGGGTGCTGTCGATCCTTTCTTCCAAGACGTTCCAGGACGTCAACAACCCGGTGGGCAAGGAGAGCCTGCGCCGGGAACTGCAACGCGAGCTGAACCAGGTCCTCCCCGAGGACTCGATCAAGGAGGTCCTGTTCGTCGAGTTCATCGTCCAGTAGCGAGGGGGCCCGGGCCGCCCCGGTCCGGGCGCGCCGCGCGCCCGGCCGGGGGCGGCGGGGACGACCGGGACATCGCCGTTCCGGGCCGCGGGGAAACGCCGGGCAGGCGCCCGTCCCGCGGGTGGGCGGTCACATGGCCAGCAGGACGGACCGGGCGTCGGCCACCTCC
This sequence comes from uncultured Acidobacteriota bacterium, assembly GCA_964582785.1. Classification (GTDB taxonomy): domain Bacteria; phylum Acidobacteriota; class Polarisedimenticolia; order J045; family J045; genus JAMOQA01. Next base: position 3,039 of record CAZOTT010000189.1, read on the forward strand.
CGCCGGACCTCCTCCCCCAGGCGGTCCAGGTCGCCGGCCCCGAGGCCGAGAGCCTCGGCGGGCGGGACCGGGTCTTCCCGGGAAGCGCTGCCCAGCAGCCGGTCGGCCACCATGACGATCGCCGCGAGCTCCGCGTGGTCTCCCCGGGGAAGCGCGTCCCCGTGGTGCCCGCCGCACACCTCGACCAGCTGGGGCGCGAGCCGCCACCTGCGGAGCAG
>CAZOTT010000190.1:0-3246 GCA_964582785.1 uncultured Acidobacteriota bacterium
TCCGGGCGCGGGGAATCCTAGCCGCCCCCCGGGAGCGTGTCAACGCGCACTGGACAGGCCCCCCCGGCGGGACGAACGTGGTCGGGGGGGGCCATGCCGGGAGCCCGATGACCGGATTGACCCGCGGGTACCGTTCCTGCTTCCCCATTTTCCTCGCCCTCCTGGCGGCGGGTTCGGGCGCCTCGTGCCGCCACCGCCCGCCGCAGCCTCCCCCGCCCCCCCTCGAACCTCTCGTCACCCCGACGGCCCTCCGGGAACACCTGCACCGGGAGAATCCTCCCCTCCTGGTGGACACCCGCCGGCCGGGGGACTACGGGGTCGGGCACATCCCGGGCGCGGTCAACCTTCCCTTGGAGAAGCTCGGCCGCCTGCCTGACAACGGGCTGGACGCGGGAAGCCGCGAGCGGATCCGCACCCCCCTCGTCAACGCCGGGATCCGGGGCGACCTGCCGGTGATCGCCATCGACGAGGGCTCTCCCCGCGGCTTCGCCCGGTCGGCGACGCTCTGCTGGCTCCTCGCCCTGGCCGAGCACCCGGATTGTCACGTGCTCGAGGGCGGGGTCGCCGCCTGGCAGGGGGCCCGGGGGGAACTCGTCACCCCGGCCTTCGTCCCCGTCCATCCCGGGTCCCCGGCAGGGATCCCCACCCGCCCTCCCGCGTACGCGTCCCTCGAAGACGTGCGCCGCGCGACCGCCGTCCCGGAGACCGCCCTCGTCGACGTGCGGGACGCGTCCGCGGCGGGCGGGATCCCGGGCAGCCTGCGGATTCCCCTTCCCCCCCTCCTGTCCCCGGATGGACTCGTGGACCGCGCTGCCCTCGCACGGGAGGCGGAAACCGCCGGGGCCTTCCCGGAGACGGAACTGATCGTTCTCGGTGACGACCTCTTCCAGGGGGCCGCCGCCTGGTTCCTGCTGGAGCGCGTCCTGGGCATCCGGCTCGTCCGGGTCTACCCGGGCGGCTTCGACCGCTACCTGTCCTGGCCGTTCCTCCCCGGGGCCACCCCCGGGCCCCCTCCCCGGAGATCCCCGCCGCCTTGACGACGGCTGGTTCGGTCCGTACCCTTTGCATCGCTCCGCTGCTGGGGAGTCGTCCAATGGCAGGACATGCGGCTCTGGACCGCAGAATCGGGGTTCGAATCCCTGCTCCCCAGCCAGGGCCCCGCTTCCGGCTTGGCGAGGCGCAGCCGAGCCAAACGGATTGCCGGACGCGCCGGTGGCGCGTCCGGCCGCGGGACGGCCCCGCTTCCGGCTTGGCGAGGCGCAGCCGAGCCAAACGGATTGCCGGACACTTCCGTTTTTTCTCCCTCCCGCGGCATAATCGACGGCCGGGAGACCTCCCGGCCCGGATGCTGGGGAGTCGTCCAATGGCAGGACACCGGACTTTGGATCCGGTCATCGGGGTTCGAATCCCTGCTCCCCAGCCAGGGCCCCGCTTCCGGCCTGGCGAGGCGTAGCCGAGCCAAACGGATTGCCGGACGCGCCGGTTGCGGGGCCCACCGGCTCCCCGTCAACGGCGCGCGCCGCCTCGCGAGGCTAATCCACGTATCCCAGGCTGCGCAGCCGCTCCAGCGCATCCTCGTCGAGCGGCCGCGGATTCGCCCCGGCCCGGGCCTCGCGAAGGTGTTCCTCCCGGACGGCCCGCATCTTCCGGCGCAGGCGCCGCAGGAGTTCCGGGTGCCGCCCCGCTAGGTTGTTCCGCTCGAACGGGTCGCGGGCCACGTCGAAGAGCCCGGTCCAGTCCTTCCGCCCCATCTTGTCCCGGACGATGTGAACGACCTTGTCGTCCCCCTCCCGGTAGGTGAACGCGATCCCCTTGCTCGGGTAGACGAGCTCGGAGTAGTTCCAGTTCCACCCGTTCCCCGGGTCTCCGCCGACAATCATCGGCCAGAGGGACCGGCCCTCGGCGGCGAATCCGTCCGGGGAAGGCACCCGGGCGGCCGCGAGGAGGGTCGGGGCCACGTCGACCAAGGAGACCAGCGCCCGCCGGTGGCCCGGGACGAGGCCCGGCGCCCAGAAAACGAGGGGCACCCGGACGCACTCGTTGAACACGGTCACCCCGTGACCGGTTCCCCCGTGCTCGTGGAACTCCTCCCCGTGGTCCGCGGTCAGGACCACGATCGTCCGGCCCAGGACCCCCGAGCGCTCCATCGCGTCGAGCCACTCCCCCACGTACCGGTCGGTGTAGAGCACTTCCCCGTCGTAGCGGGCACGGGGATCGGTTCCCCACTGCAGGTATTCCGGCGGCGGGAGGTAGGGGTAGTGCGGATCGGTCGTGTGGATGTAGGCGAAGAACGGTTCCGCCGGGGGACGGGAAAGAAAGGCCCGGACCTCCGGGTCCATGTACTCGATCGGCAGGTAGTTCAGTTTCTTCGGGGTCCCCGGGGGAGCTTCCTTCTTGTCGAAGAAGCGGAAGGTGTCGAACCCCTGCCCCGTGCCGAAACGGGAGGCGACCGCGAAGTTGCTGACGAAGGCCGCGGTCCGCCAGCCCGCGTCGTGCAGCACCTCGGCCAGCATCAGGAGGGAATCCGGGGCGACGTGGTCCTTGTCCTGGACCCCGTGGGCGGCCGGGTAGAGGCCGGTGAACAGGCTGATCACGGCCGTCCGGGTCCAGCCCGCCGGGGTCGTCGCCCGGTCGAACACGATTCCCCTCCGGGCCCAGGCATCGAGGCGCGGGCTCGTGTTCCGCCGGGCCCCGCCGAAGCCCACCGCGTCCGCGCGGAGCGTGTCGACCAGGACGATCACGATGTTCGGCCGGGGGGGCAGCGCGCCGGGGACTCCCCCCCGCGTGGAACCCCCGCTCCCGGCTCCCTGCTTCCCGCAGGCCGCCAGGAAGCCGAGTCCCGCCAGCAGGACCGCCAGGCCGACGGTCCCGCGTCCCCTCATTCCAGCCACGGCCATCTCCTTCCCGCGTGCCCCGCCTCCACCGGGCCGGCCATGCGTCCGTCTCCATCTCCGGCCCCGGGTGCCGCGCACCCCGCCCGCCCGACCCCCGCCGGCAACATCCGCTACGGCCCGGGGTACCGGGCACGGGCACCGGTCCGGCCGCCGGGGGGCGGGGTACCATGATGGCCCATCCGGAGGCGAAGCGGGACCGGGCGAAGGGAGGGCGAGATGCCGGGGAACCCCCGGGTGTCGGTGATCCTGCCGAGTTACAACGGCGCCCCGGTCCTCGCCCGGCACCTGCCGTCCGTGGTGCGCCAGGCCCGGGAACTCCCCGGGGGCGCGGAAGTCCTGGTCGTCGACGACG
>CAZOTT010000191.1:0-3171 GCA_964582785.1 uncultured Acidobacteriota bacterium
GCTCGTCCTCGAACACCTCGGGCCGGGGCCGGGGCCCCGTGATCGCCCGGAGGCGTCCCGAGAGGATCAGGTCGTGGCGGCCCAGCCGGCCCATCTTCATCAGCTCCCGGTAGGCGCTGGTGCGCCGCCGCACCGCCTTCCAGCGCCCCTCCACGAGCCGCTCGAAGGTGTTCCCCGCGTCGGTCTCGAGGTAGAAGGTCGCCCGGCCCCGGTCCGGGTCGTAGGGGTAGTTCATCCCGGGATGGATGCGGATCCGCCGGAGGGAGAAGTGGCTCAGCCGGGCGACGAGGCGGGTCCCGTCCGCCGAGGGGGCCTGGTCGAGCTCCGGCACCCAGGCGCGCCGGGCGGGGTCCCACGCGACGATCTCCGCCTGGGAGGGCTCGATTCCCGGGGGGAGCGCCATCTCCAGCCGGACCGGCCGGCGGAACGTCAGCCCGTCCGGCTGCAGGTCGAGGGCGAACCCGGTGGGGTCCGCCGGGTGGTCCACGAGCCAGCGGACGGCGACCACCTGGCGGTCCCGCCGCAGGGCGTCCGGCGGGATCTCCAGCCGGGCGAAGCCGCCGGGGGCGACGACGGTCGCACCTTCCGCCGCCCGCACGGTGACCGCGACCCGGTCCAGGGGTTCCATGTCGTCGAAGGTGGGCCCGGGGGAGGCGGCGGCCCGCGCCCCCGGGGCGGCCCGGGCCCGGCGGGAGGAAGCGGGCCCCCGCAGCCGCGACCGGACCAGGTCGATCACCTGCGGACCGAGCAGCACCACCGCGAGGAAGACGATGATCGCGGCCAGGGCGACCGCGACCGGGACCTGCCACCGCTCCCGCGGTTTCCGGCTCACGGGGTCGAATGTAGGTCGCGCGCCCGCGGCCGGTCCACGCTGGCCGGGGGCCGACCGGGGGGGCATGATGGACCCGGCTGACGGCGACGGGAGGCACGGGTGGACCTCGGCGCGTACCTCGAGGAACGGCGGGCGGAGATCGAGCAGGCGCTCCAGGGAGCGCTTCCTCCCCGGCAGCCGGACCCGGGCCGGCTGGTCGAGGCGATGCGCTACACCCTCCTGCTCCCGGGCAAGCGCCTGCGCGGGATCGTCTGCCTCGCGGTGGCCGACCTGTTCGGCGGCCGGCGTGGCGACGTCCTGCCCCTGGCGGTCGCCGTCGAGATGGTCCACGCGGCGTCGCTCGTTCTCGACGACCTGCCGGCGTTCGACGACGCGACCCGGCGGCGCGGGGCCCCGGCGAGCCACCTCGTCTTCGGGGAGGCGACCGCCGTCCTCGCGTCCATCGGCCTGCTGTCCCGGGCGTTCGGCTACCTGGCGGAGCGGTGCCGCGCCCGGTTCATGGGGCGGGACGACGCGGTCGGGGCGGTGGCGGCCCTCGCCCGGGCGGTCGGGGAGGACGGGATGATCGCCGGGGAGGCCCTCGACCTGGCCGCCCGGGACTCCACCCCGGGGCTCGAGGACCTGGAGCGGATCCACGCCCTGAAGACGGGGAGCCTCTTCATCGCCTGCGCCGTCGAGTCGGCGCGCATCGCGGGAGCCGGTCCCGCCGAGCGGGCGGCCCTCCACGCCTACGCGAAGAACCTCGGGCTCGCCTTCCAGGTGGTCGACGACCTGCTGGACGCCACCGGCGACCCGGACACGATCGGCAAGGACACCGGCCGGGACCGGGGGGGCGCCAGCTTCGTCGAGTACGCGGGAGTCGAGGGGGCCCGGCGGCTCGCGGACGACCTGGTGGAGACCGCGATCCAGAGCCTCGCCCCCCTCGGCCGGGGCACCGAGGTCCTCGAGGCCCTCGCCCGGTACGTGGGCGAGCGGGAGCGCTGAGATGGAGGAAACCGGCGGGCCCCGGGGGTACGACGCGGTCCGGGACGCGCTCCGGGAGCGGGGCTACCTCGAGACGCCCCTCGAGCGCCTCTTCCTCGGGACCGGGCGTGCGCCCTGGCGCCGGATCGTCCTCTCCGCCCTGCTGGCGGGGCTGATCGCGGGGCCGCTCCTCGCCGCGATCCTCGCGGCGGTGGTCGTCGCCGGGAGCCGGGGGCTGGTGCCGGCCTGGCCCGACGGGGTGCTCTACGGGGTCCTCTTCGCGCCGGTCCTCGGGATCGTCGTCGCGGCGGGGGAAGCGATCGCGGCCCTGGGCGTCCGCCTGGCCGGGCGGGTGCGCCCCGACCTGTCTCCCCGGCGGGCTTCCCTCGCCGCCGGGCTCGGGGCGGCCGGCGTTCTCGCCGCCTGGCTGGGCGCCTGGTGGGCCCTCTCGTCCCCGTCGATCGCCCCGGGTGACCTGGCGGGGCTCCTCGCCCTGGTCCTCGGCGCCGGGATCACCGGGAGGATCGTCGCGGCGGCGACGCTTCCCGAGGCGATCGCGGCCGCCGGGAGGGAGCCGCGCCGCCGCTCCCGGGCGCTCGCCCTCAGCCTGCTCCTCGCCCTCCTCCTCGCCGTCGCCGCCGCCCTGGTGTCGTCCCTGTTTCCCGCCCGCCGCGGGGGCGCCGCCGTGACCGTCGCCGAGGGCGCCCCGGCCCGCCTGGTCGTGATCGGCTGGGACGGGGTGAGCCTCCCGGTGTGGCGGGGGGTGGTCGCCCGGGGGCTCGCCGGCCCGGCGGCGTTCCCCGGGGAGGGGAAGGTCTTCCCGGTCTCCCCCGCCGGCGAGCCCGATCCGATCGTCGCCTGGACGACCCTCGCCACCGGCTGTCCGCCCCGCCGGCACGGGGTCGTGGGGGCGGGGATGCGGGGGCTGGCCGGGGCCCGGGCTCCCCTCGTGGGGCGCGGCCTCGCCGCGGCCCCCCTCGAGATCCTCTCCCGCCTGTGGCCCACCGTGGAACGGCCGGTCCGGGCGGGGGTCCGCCGGGTCCCGGCCCTGTGGGAGTACACCGCGGACGCCGCGAAGACCGGGGTCGTCGGCTGGTGGGGTACCTGGCCGGCGACCTCCCCCGGGCCCGCCGGGGGGTACGTGGTGTCGGACGGGGCGTTCGTGGCGGCGGCCCGGGGCCGGGGCCTCCGGGAAGCCGCCTGGCCCGCCTCGTTCGGCGCCGGGCGGATGCCCACCTGGCTGCGGGAGGCCCGGGCGGACGCGGGGCGGGTCTTCCCCGGGGACGGGCCGCTCCCGGCCCGGGAGGCCCTGGCGGTCGACCTCTTCCACCTGGCCGCGGCCCGGGAGATCCTCCGGGACCCGGGGGTCCGGGCCC
>CAZOTT010000192.1:0-3128 GCA_964582785.1 uncultured Acidobacteriota bacterium
CGCACGTCCCCCTCCGGGTTCAGTACCCACCACCCCGGAATCGACTGGCGGTGCACCGTCCACGGCACGGGGAATCCGTCGTCCTCTCCCCCCTGCAGCCCCATCGACAGCCACGCCGGATGAGGCCCCTCCGGCCCGTCCACCGAGACCTCGGCAACCACCGGGAGGATGACCAGCAGCAGTCCCGCTCCCAGAAGGAGCGCAAGAGACCTCCTCGCCGTCGCTCTCCTCATGCCTCACCTCCCGGCCGCCGTGCGGGCTGCGCCCCCGGCTCCCGTTCGCCGTCAACCCACGCCCTCCCGGACGACTTCCCGCCTCCCCCGGAACCATCCCGGAGAAACGCCCGCGCTTCCGCAAGGTCCGCGTGGCGCGCCGCCCTCCGGGCCAGCCAGCCTGCCAGGACCCGGGCTTCCTTCTCTCGACCCAGCCCCCCCAACGCTTCGTGCATCCACGCCCGGACCACGTACCGGGTCTCGGCCCGCCCGAAGTCCCGCGCCACCTCCTCGGCTTCCTCGAGAATCCGCAGGCCGTCCTCGAACCGCTCCGCCCGCACCAGTGCAATCCCGAGCCGTTTCAGCGCCTCCGGCCGCAGGCCCCGCAGCTCCGCGCCCCTCGTGGCCCGTTCCACCGCGCGCAGCCGCGCGATCGCTCCCCGCCGATCACCCGCCGCTTCCAGGAGATCCGCGAGGTCCAGGGTGGCGCGCATCCGCTCCCTCCGGGCACCCGCCCGGCCGAGCAGTTCCACGGCCTCCCGCTGCACCGCCAGCGCCCGCTCGAGATCTCCCCGCGCCTGCCACCAGGAGGCGAGTCCCGCCCGGGCTGCCGCCCGGGTCACCGCCGGCACGCGGCGGTTCCCGGCCAGCCTTTCCAGTGCCGGGACCAGCCCTCCAGCCAGCTCCAGCCACCCCCTCCGCACCAGCGCACGAAACGCCACCGCCAGGGCCGGGGCCCGGACCTCCCCCGGAACATCGTCACTCTCCGCGAGCCGGGCCGCCCGGTGGAATGCCGCCTCGTGGAACCCCGCCCGCTGGTCCAGCCAGGCCAGGCGAACGTCGATCCGTGAGGCCGCCCCGGCATCTCCGTCCTCGAGGACCCGTGCCTTGGCCCTCACGTAGCGGACCCGGGCGCGGTCGTACCGTCCCGTGGCCAGCAGCCGGTCCCCTTCAGCCACCAGCTCCTCCACGGATCTTTCCCGGACCGTTCCCAACCGGACCCGCCGTTCCCCCTCCGCGAGAAGCAGGTCGAGCACGTTCCCCTCGGGAAGACCGTACACCCTGCACAGCGCCGCCAGGTGGTCGGCCCGGGGTACCTGGCCCCGCTCGATTCTCTGGAGCTGGGACGCCGACAGGGACGTGCCGAGATCCCGGACCCGCGCCGCCACCCCCTCCAGGCTCCACCCCAGCTCCCGCCGCCTCGACCGGAAAACCTCCCCCAGGAACGGGCTCCCTCCCATGGCAATCCTCCCCCGGGAGGGTTCCCCGGCCCTTCTTCCCGTCCACCGGCGGGGCCCGGCCCCCTCCCGGACACGCGACGAACGTCGACGGTCTCACCCTACGACAGCCGCCGACTCCGGGTCAAGAGGGTGGCGCCCCGGGGCGCCCCGCACACCGTTCACCGGGCCGATGCCGGGGAACCCTTTCCCTCCCCTCCTTCCACCACCGGCGGCAGGTACCCACCGGCGCACTGCAGGATCTTCAGCCGCAGCTTCTCCGGCACCTTCCCCTCCCGCTTCACGATCTCGTACCACCGGTCCACCCCCCGCCGCCGCCACAGCTCCCGCGCTCGCCGGTTGATCTCCCCCTTGATGGAAACATCAGGGATGTCCGGACGCAGCCGCAGGATTTTCGCCGCCAGCTCCGGGTCGTCCTCTCGTACGATCCGCGCCAGGCAGAAGGGAAGCCCCGCTTCCCCGAGAAGCCGCAGCGGCTTTTCCACCTCTTCCGGGGGCCGGAGCCCCTTCTCGTACATGAGATGATCCTCGACCCGCTCGCCGTCGGAGGTGCAGAATCGCATGTACTGCAGCCAGTCCCCGCAGCTCCAGCCCTGCTTCCGCCCCTCCTGGACGGCGATCCTCTCCACCTGTCCCAGGACCTCCCGGCAGCACGGGGAGCACGGAACCACGTTCCTCTCCCAGGAAGCCCGTACCCGTTCCACCCATCCCGACCGGGACAGTTCCTCCCGCAGCATCCGGGTGGCCCGCTCCTCCAGTTCCCGGACCGCTTCCTTCCCCGCACCGGCCGGCAGGGCCTCCACCGGTTCCCGCAGCTCCTCCTCGACCTTCCGCACCACCCGGTCGAACTCTTCCTGCAACGAGTTCCCCTTCTCCCCCGAGCATTGCTCCGCGACGTAGAAAAGAGCCGTCCTGCGGATCCTCGGTTCCTCCGGGTGGCAGAGGTACAGCTGGAACGGCAGGACGTCGCTCGTCAGCTCCATGCGCCAGCTCCCGTCCTCCCGCCGCAGCTCGAACCACCAGGTCCCCAGCAGTTCCCCCTCCGGCGGAACCTTCCGCGCCTCCGGACCCGGGCCCAGCAGGACCGCGATCCGGTCCTTTCCCCTGCCTCCCGCTTCCTGCCCCGGGACCGGCAGCCAGCATGCCCCCACCACCAGCGCAGCCACCAACCAGCAACGCCCGGCCGGACCGCGCCACCATCCTTTCCTCCCGGCCTCCCTTTTCACCATGCTCACCTCGCCTCCTTCCTCCCTGCCCGGCCCCCAACCGGACGATGCCCCGGGGAAGCGCCGGGCCCCCGGCTTGCATTCGCCGCGACCTGCCGTGTTTTCTCTTCCGCGACCGCCGACGGCCCCTGTCAGCGCAGGCGCTCCCGAAGCGAACTCCGCTCGAACAGGATCCCGACGCCCCAGCAGCTCCCGGCAGCCAGGATCGCCGCAAGCACCAGATCCAGCCAGGCCCCGTCGTAGAACACGACGCCGCTGGGGCCGGCCGCCGAGTGAAGCCCGGAGGCCGGCGCGATCATCCTGCTCACGACCGCACCCGGCCGCGCCGCCAACCCGAGCGCCTCCATGCCCTGGTCGAGCCCGTACGGGATGAACCACGCCACCAGTACCGCCAGGGTGTTCGTCCGGCCCCGCAGGACCGTCCCCAGGAGCACGGCCTCGAAGTACAGTAC
>CAZOTT010000193.1:0-3117 GCA_964582785.1 uncultured Acidobacteriota bacterium
CGGGCGGTTGCCCGTCCAACCGCGGAGCGGTTCCTCGGCCAACCCCGGGGCGGTTGGGAAAGTTGGTCCCAACAGCTTGGCGCCAGGCGGTTTCCGCGTATCGTCCCGGAGGAGGGAGGAGGTGGTGCCCACGGTTCCGCAGCGGCATGGAAACGGGCCACGGCGGCGGAGACTTCGCGTCCCTGCTCCCGGCCGCCCCGGCCGCGTGGCTCGTCGCCGCGGTCGGCGGGCGGGGGAGTCCAGGCCGACCTCTTCCGCGCCCGGGGGACCGCCACCGGTTCGCCGCCCGCACCCGGCTCCGCCCCCTCGCGGCCGGTCTCCTCCCGGTCGTTCTCCGCGCGTCACCGACGAGGACGAAAGCGCCCCGGCGCCGCGGGCCCACCACGAAGCCGGGGCAGGGGCGGGAGTTCCGGGAGGAACTCCCTCGGAACGAAAGGAGTTTACACGATGTTCAGGACGGGCAGGTTTTTCGTGCTGCCGACCCTGGTGGTGTCCGTCGTCGGCCTGGGTGTGACGATGGCGCCCGCGGCCGGGGTCCCGGTGGTGCGGGAGTGCAGCGCCATTCCCGGCGCTGCGGGAACGAAGATCGAGTGCGACACGATGTCCGGGAAGAATCTCCTGCTGGACGTGGATGTCCATCGCGGCGTCGAGGCTGGCGCGGTCGCAGCGAGCCTTCGGTTCGGGGAGGAGCAGCTGGTGGAACTGCATGTCGTCGCGAGGAAGTCTTCCCTCGCCGTCGAGGGACAGGCGGGAGACGTTCCGTTCCGGTGGTTGATGGAGGAAGAGGCCGACGGTTCCTGGCGGTCCCGGCACGAGTGGGGCGAGATGCGCCTCGTCGCGACGGTCGGTGGCGCCGACGGTTCCGGGGGGGCCGTGGTCGAGGGGGATCCGGAGGAGTACTTCGTTGCGGTGCATGCGGCGCCGCAGTGGGCCCTGCTGCTGGCGATGCTCGACGTGAGCCGCCGGGTCGAAGCGGACCGGGTTGTCCACGACCTTCTTCCCATGGTCATCGCCGGTTTCAGCCAGGACCCGAACCTGATGCGGAGTCCCATCGGGAAGTGGCTGGACTGCCTGAAGGAGACGTGCCAGGACTGCAACGGTTGCTGGGACGGAGGGTGCGGGCCCTGCCCCGATGACCCGTTGTGGGCGGCGGCGACTATCTACGCCTGCTACGCGGGCGGCTCGGTGCTTTGTCTTGGAGCGCCCATCTGGGACCTGCTCCCGAAGATTACTGACGACGGAGACGTTGGACCGGGCTTCACGCCCTGAGGGATGATAGAGGTCCGGCGGGGGCGGGAGGCGGCCGGGACCGGTTCCTCGCCGCCCCCGCCGGGAGGCGGGATTTCCGGGGGGACGGGTCCGGCGGGCCGTCGTCCCGGGCGAGGAGGAGAGGAGGACGAGACGGTGGGTGGCGTGGAGGTGCGGGACCTGGTGTTCCGGTACCGGCGGAAGGGGTTTCGGCTGGAGGTGGAGCGGCTGGAGTGTCGGGCCGGGGAGGTGACGGCGCTGATCGGCCCGAACGGGGCGGGGAAGACGACCCTGCTGCAGCTCCTGGCGGGGCTGGCCGCGCCGGGGGGAGGGGTGGTGCGGGTCGGTGGTGAGCCCCAGCCCCGGGCGCGGCGGTCGCGCCGGCTGGCGGTCTTCCTGGACCGGTTTCCGCCGGACTCGTCCCAGCGCCTGGACCGCTGGCTGCGGGCGGTGGCGTCGGTGCGGGGTCTTTCGTGGGGGGCGGGAGACGTCGAGGAATGGGCGTCCCGGTGCGGGGTCACGGACCTGCTGGGGCGGCGGCTGGGAGAGATGTCGGCGGGCGAGCGGCGGCGGGCGGGTCTGGCCCTGGCGACCCTCGGCGACTGGGAGTTCCTGCTCCTGGACGAGCCGCTGGCCAGCCTGGATCCTTCCGCGGCGATGGCGTGGAGGGACACCTTCGCGGGGTACGCGGAGGCGGGGAAGACGGTGGTCGTCAGTTCCCATGCCCTGGTGGAACTGGAGCGGATCGCCCACCGGTTCGTCTTCCTCCGGGAGGGGCGCGTGGTGCGGACCGCGGGCCGGGAGGACCTGCAGGAGGAGGAGCGGATCCAGGTGGTGCTGCGCGGCACCCGGGAGGCGGCGCGGGCGGCGCTGGCGGGGGTGGCGATCCTGGCGGAGGCGGAGGACAACGGAACGGTGGCGCTGTCGGTGGCGGCGGAGACGGTGGGAGGGATGGGAGGCATCATGGAGCGTCTCGCCGGGGCGGGGGTGCCGGTGCTGTCCGTATCCGTCGGTCGCCGGACCCTCGAGGACCTGTTCCGGGAGGTGGTGAACGATGCGCGCGACTGAGTGGGCGGTGGCCCTGCGGCTGGCCCTGGCGGAGACCTTCCACGAGCGGGTGCTGGCGCTGGGGTTTCTCCTCGTCCTGATCCTGGTCGTGATCCCGGTGGCCGCGAAACACGACGCGGCGAGGTTGATCGACGCGATGAGGATATCTGTTCTCCTGGCGTTCCTCGCCGGCGGGGCGGTGATCGACGGGGAGTACCGGAGCCGCCGCGCCGAGGTCCTGCTGGCGGCGGGGGCCGACGAGAGCGTGCTTGCCGTCGCCGGGGCGGTGGCGCGGGCCGCCTGGTTCCTGGCGGCCACGTGGGTCGTGGCCGCCACGGGCCTGGGGGTGGTGCTGCTCGCCGGGGCGCGGCCCGACCTCCCCCGCCTGGTCTCCCTCCTGGCCCTGGTGCCCCTCGACGTCCTGACGCTGTTCGGGCTGACGGTCCTGCTCTCGAACTGGTTCCCCCGCTGGACCAACGTCCTGGGGGCGCTCATCATCCTGTTCCTGGTGGCCTCCGGGGGCGAACTGGTCGCCTGGGCGGGATGGCCCGGGAACCCGCTGAAGTGGCTCGTCAGGTGGCTGGGGGGGGGCAGGTTCTGGTCGGCGGCGCCTCCCGGGGAGCTGCCGCTCGTGTACGCGGACTGGTGGCGGCAGGCGCTGTCGGTGGCCGGGAAGACCCTGCTCCTCGTCGTCCTCGCGGCGGTCGCCGTCCGGCGCCGGGCGGGCCTGCGGCCGTTCCGCGCGTTTCGCGCGCGCCGGGAACCGGCCTGAGCCGCGCCGTCCCCCGCGCGCCCCTGGACCGGGTCCCCGCCCGCGGCGGG
>CAZOTT010000194.1:0-3057 GCA_964582785.1 uncultured Acidobacteriota bacterium
GGGGCGCCCCTGCCCGGGATGCCGCAGCGGAGGCCCCGCCCGGGTCCGCGGGGGAAGGGGACCAGCCCGCCGGAACGGGCGCGGATCCGGCCACCGGGCCCTTCGCGGGCACGCGGATCCTGGTGGTCGACGACAACGCGGTGAACCGGCGGGTGGCGGAGAAGATGCTGGAGGCCCTGGGCTGCGAGGTGGCGGCCGCCGGCAGCGGCCGGGAGGCGCTGGACCGGGTGGCGGCCGAGGAGTTCGCCGCCGTCCTGATGGACTGCCAGATGCCGGGGATGGACGGGTTCGAGGCGACGCGGAGGATCCGGGAGCTGCCCGGCCGCCGGGACCTCCCGGTGATCGCCTTCACCGCGAACGTGATGAGCGAGGACGTGGAAAAGTGCCGGGTGGCGGGCATGAACGACTACCTGGGCAAGCCGATCAGCCGCGCCGACCTCGAGCGTGTTCTCGCGCGCTGGGTCGGGGCGGCGGGCGCCGTGCCGGGCCGCCGCTGAGGGAGGGGAGGGGAAACCGTGCCCACGCTGGATGCCACCCGCTCGACGGCGCCGCGGGACGCGGGCGTGCCCGCGCCGGGGGAGTTCCCGGGCCTGCGGATGATCCGGCTCCTCGCGCGGGGGGGGTTCGCCGAGGTCTGGGAGGCGGAGCAGGTTTCCCTCGGCCGCCGCGTGGCGGTCAAGATCCTGCGCCACGAACACCTGGAGCAGGAGGACATGGTGCGCCTCTTCGAGCAGGAGGCCCGGGTCCTCGCCCGCCTGAACCATCCGAACGTCGTCCAGGTGATCGACAAGGGGAACTCGCCGCGGGGCCCCTACTTCGTGATGGAATTCGTCGAGGGCGACACCCTCCAGGTGCTCCTTTCCCGGGGCCGGCTCGGGCGCGAACGGGCCCTGGCGATCCTGCTCCAGGCCGCCCGGGGGCTCGCCTACGCTCACCGGAACCGGGTGATCCACCGGGATGTCAAGCCGGCCAACATCCTGGTCTCCCGGCGCGGACAGGTGAAGCTTTCCGACTTCGGGATCGCCGCCGTCCGCCGGGCCGCGGGGGAGGAGGAGACCGGACCGGGGACCCGGACCGCCCTCGGGACGCGGGCCTTCATGGCCCCCGAACAGCGAACCTCCTTCGACGACGTCGGCCCGGAGGCGGACGTCTACTCGATGGGCGTGATCCTCCACCGGATCCTGGCCGGGAAGCTCCCCCCGGGGGCGGGCCGCATCGCTCCCGGCGCCGCGATCCCCGACAACCTGCGCCCGATCCTCGAGCGGGCCCTCTCCCCGAGCCCCGGCCGGCGGTACCCGGACGCCGGCGCGTTCCGGGAAGCGCTGGTGAACGCCCTCGAGGGACGGCACATCGACGACCGGGTGCGGCGCGGGGCGGCCAGCGCCCTCGGCGCGTCGGGGCGGTTCGAGCTGCTCGACGTGATCCGGCAGGACGACCGGCGGTCGGTCTACCTGGTGCGCAAGGGGGGGCCGTCGGGGGAGCGGATCGTCGTCAAGCGGTACGTGAAGGACCCGGAGGCCCTGCGGATCGTCCGCCAGCTGATCCGCCTCGAGCACCCGAACATCGTGCGCATCTTCGCCGTCGGCGAGCGGGAGGACAGCTTCATCATGCTGATGGAGCACCTGCCCGGGGGCGACCTGCGCGAGCGGATGGTCAAGGCCCACCCCTGGCGGGAGGCGATCGCGGTGGGGCGGCAGGTGGCCCTGGCCCTCGCCTACGCCGCGCGGCACGACATCGTCCACGGCAACCTGCGCCCCTCGAACGTGCTGTTCGACGCCCGGGGCAGGGTCCGCGTGACCGACTTCGGCCTGCCGGAGCACTACCGGGGGGAGCCGAAGCGGAACTGGTACGCGGCGCCGGAGGGCCGCAGGTCCCACGCGGGCGACCTGTACGCCCTCGGGGCGATCCTCTACGAGATGCTCTTCGCCGCGCCGGTGCCGGACAGCGGCGATCCGTTCCGGGGGGTCCCCCTCGAGGATGTTCCCCCCGGGCTCGTCGACATCCTCCGCCGCCTGCTCGCTCCCGTGGAGCAGCGCTACCACAGCGCCGAGCACGTCACGCGGGACCTGGACCGCCTGCTCGAGGACGAGGGGGACCGGCTCCGCCGGGAGCGGCTGGAGCGGCAGGCGGACGAGGCCGCCGCGCGGGCCGCCGCCGCGCGCCTTCCCGGGGGCCGGACCGGCCGGGGCTCCTCCCTCCTGCCCGGCCTCCTCGGGCTGGGGGGCCTGGTGCTCGCCTGGCTGTTCCAGCAGGAGTTCTTCCGCGATCTCCTGGCCGACCTGCTGTCGCGGTTTTGACCCGCTTCCCCGCGGGGTGGGATGATCCCGCGGAGGAGGCGCGATGGGGGCCGGGACCCGGAAGGGGAAAGAACGCACCGCCGCGGGGGACCGGGGGCCCCTGCTCCCGGCGGCGTTCCTCGCCCTGCTCGTCCTCGCCGTCGCGCCCGGACTCGAGGAACCGGGACGGGCGGCCCGGCTTGCCCTCCTGGTCGGCGCCGTTCCGTGGGTCTTCCTTCCGTTCGCCGCGGGGTCTGCCCGCGGCCACCCCGGGCCCCGGGTGGCGGCCGGTCTCCTCGCCCTTCCGCCCCTCGTCGCGCTGCTGGCCGGCGTCGTCCGCTTCCTCCCCGGGCCGGAAGGCCCGGCGGTGCTGCGGGACGCGCTGCCCCTCGCCGCGCTGCTGGTGACGGGGTGGGGCGGGCTCGCGATGTTCCGGCGGGCGCCGGCGGCCGCGGCCCGCGCCCTGTCCGCCGCCGCCGCCGGGGCGCTGCTGCTCGCGTCCCTCGCGGGGCTCGCCCAGGCGTGGCTCGGCTGGACCGGCCTGCCCGCCGCCCGGCCCCCCGCCGGACCCTTCGTCAACCGCAACGTGGCCGCCCAGGCGCTGGTCCCCCTGCTCGCCCTGCTGGTGCCCGCGGCGACGGTCCCCCGGTCCCGGCCCGGCCGGGTGGTGGTGGCGCTGGCCGGCTTCTCGGGAGCCGCGTTCCTCCTCGCGACCCGCAGCAGGGGGGGGTGGGGGGCGGCGGCCGCCGCCCTGCTGGCGGGCGGGGGGGCCGCCCGCCGG
>CAZOTT010000195.1:0-3036 GCA_964582785.1 uncultured Acidobacteriota bacterium
CAGTTCCCCCACCGCTTCCACCACGACCGGGGCCGGGCCGCCCGGGTCGCCGCGCTCGCGGACCTGCTGGCGGGATTTCCCCTCGTCGTCGAGTTCCGCCACCGGTCCTGGCTGGCCGACCCCGTCCTCGCCTGGTGCGAACGGCACGGGATCGCCTTCTGCAACCTGGACCAGCCGGCCTTTCCCGGGACCCTCCCCCCGACGGCGATCCGGACCGCACCCCTCGCCTACGTCCGCCTGCACGGGAGGAACCGCGCCACCTGGTTCGCCCGGATGGACGACCGGGACCGGCGGTACGACTACCTCTACACGGACGACGACCTGCGCGGGTGGGCGGAGCGGATCCGCCGCCTGGCCGGAGACGGGGGCGAGGTCGCCGTGATCGCCAACAACCACTTCCGCGCCCAGGCCCTCGCCGCGATCGCGCGCCTGCGGGTGATGCTGGGCGAAAGGGAAGTCCCGGTCCCCGCTCCCCTCCTCGAGGTCGATCCCGGGCTGGCCGCCCTGCCCGTCCGGCCCGTTCCGCCGTGAGGAAGGCATCCCGGTTCCCCCGCGTCATCCCGGGCGGTAGAATCCGGTCACCGTCGGGAGGCTCCGGTGGCACGGAAGGGAACGGGAACGGGGCACCAGGAGGATGCCCATGAGGAGGTTTCTCGTCGTCTCCCTGCTCGTCGTCCTCGCGCTGACCGGCAGCGCGATCGCCGGCGAGTACGTCCCGGCCCCGGACGGCCACGGGGTGCCCGGCAGCTGGGTGATCACCCTCGCGCCGGGCGTCGCGGGTTCCGCCCTCGAGCCCGACCCCGCGCTGCCGCCCCTCGTCCGGGTGGCGCGGGACATCGCGGCACGCTACGGGGGAAGGGTCACGTTCGTCTACGGGCACGCGCTCCAGGGATTCGCCCTGCGCCTGTCTCCCGCGGCGGCCCGGGCCCTCGCCCGGGACCCGCGGGTGGCCCGCGTGGAGCAGGACAGGATCGTGCACGCGGTCTCGACCCAGTCGGACGCCACGTGGGGACTCGACCGGGTCGACCAGCGGGACCTTCCCCTCGACGGCAACTACACCTACGAGGCCACCGGGAGCGGGGTCCATGCCTACGTCATCGACAGCGGGATCCGCGCCAGCCACGAGGAATTCCGCGGCCGGATCGGTGACGGGTACACGTCGATCAACGACGGCCGGGGAACCGCCGACTGCAACGGCCACGGCACGCACGTGGCGGGAACGATCGGTGGCACCACCTGGGGCGTGGCCAAGGGGGTGACGATCCACCCCGTCCGCGTGCTGGACTGCAACGGCAGCGGGACGCTCTCGGGCGTGATCGCGGGCGTGGACTGGGTGACCGATCACCACGTGTCCCCCGCCGTCGCGAACATGTCCCTGGGGGGGAGCGCGAGCAGTTCCCTGGACGACGCGGTCCGGAACTCGATCGCGTCCGGCGTAACCTATGCCGTGGCCGCGGGGAACGACTACGGGAACGCCTGCAACGACTCGCCCGCCCGGGTGGACGAGGCCCTTACCGCCGGCGCCACGACCTCGTCGGACGCCCGGGCGAGCTACTCCAACTACGGCACCTGCGTGGACATCTTCGCTCCCGGCGACAACGTCCGCTCGGCGTCCTACTCGTGCGATACCTGCTCCACGACGAAGAGCGGAACCTCGATGGCCTCGCCCCACGTGGCGGGGGCCGCCGCGCTCTACCTGGAAGATCACCCGGACGCCTCTCCCGCCGAGGTGTTCGACGCGATCCTCGACAACGCGACCTCCGGGCGGCTCTCCGGCATCGGCACCGGATCACCGAACCTGCTGCTCTACACCATCTTCGGCGGGACGGTGGACAACCCGCCCCACGCCTCCTTCACCTGGACCTGCGACGGTCTCACCTGCGACTTCGACGGGAGCGGGTCCACCGATGACCACGGGATCACCTCCTGGGACTGGGACTTCGGCGACGGTTCCACCGGGACCGGGGAAACCACGACCCACACCTACGCCTCGGCCGGCACCCGGACGGTGACCCTGACCGTGACCGACACCGCGGGCCAGCAGGACGACGACAGCCAGGACGTCACCGCCGAGGACGACTCCGGCGGCGGGGGCGGCAACGACCCCTGCACCGACTGCGAGCACTACTCGGGCAGCCTCTCCGGGACCGGCGACGAGGAGTTCCAGCCGAACGGGACCTACTTCTACGCCCCCTCGGGGCACCACGAGGGCTGGCTGGAAGGACCCTCCTCCGGCGCCGACTTCGACCTCTACCTCTGGAAGTGGTCCTCCTGGTGGGGGTGGTGGCCGGTGGCCAGGTCCGAGAGTTCCACCTCCTCGGAGCACGTCTCCTACGAGGGCAGCTCCGGCTACTACACCTGGCGCATCTATTCCTACTCCGGGAGCGGGCCCTACGACTTCTGGATGGTCCGCCCCGGCAGCAGGGGGAGCGAGGCCGGGACAGGCGCCCCGCCGTCCGCCGACCCCCTGGCTGCCCAGCTCCTCGCCCCGATCGACGGGCCGCCGCCGGTCTGCGTGGACGAGAAGAGCGACCGGCCGGTCGGTGAGCCCCCGGGACCCGGTTGCTGGGCCTGGCCGCAACGCCCCTGACGCGGAGCCATCCGCCTTCGCGTTCCGCCGCCGGCCCCCCGCGGGGGGCCGGCGGTCCTTCTCCCCGGTGGAGCCCCGGCCGCGCGCGGGGAGGAGTTCCCCGCCCCGCTCAGGACAGGGCGCCGAGGACGCGGAGCTGTTCCTCGGCCTGCTCCGCCCACCCCCGGTTGGCCCGGGGGTTCGCGGGGCTCGGGTGAAGGATGCCGCCCACCGCGACCGGCAGGTCCGCGAGGGCCCCCCGCGCCCGCTGCTCGGCCCACCTCCCGACCCCCACCACGAGGCGGGGGCGCAGCAACTCGACGGTCTCGCGAAGGGCCGCGTCGCACGCCCGTGCCAGGGACGCGCGGGAGGCGGCGGGAAGGCGATCCACCGCCAGGTTGCGCCCGGAAGCCTCGAGGAACAGGAGCGGGCACCAGTTGGCGACGAAGAACCGGCGGAAGAAGGAC
>CAZOTT010000196.1:0-2935 GCA_964582785.1 uncultured Acidobacteriota bacterium
CCGTCGGCGCGGGCACGGTCGAGTTCATGCTCGACCGGTCGGGCGAGTTCTACTTCCTGGAGATGAACACGCGGCTGCAGGTGGAGCACCCGGTGACCGAGATGGTCTACGGGATCGACCTGGTCGGGGCGCAGATCCGGGTCGCGGCGGGCGAGCCGATCCCCTGGCGGCAGGAAGAGCTGGTGCCGCGGGGCCACGCGATCGAGTGCCGGATCACGGCCGAGGATCCCCTGCGGAACTTCATGCCCTGCCCGGGAACGATCGAGGCGGTCCGGATCCCCTCGGGTCCCGGGGTGCGGGACGACTCGGCCGTGGCGCCCGGGTACACGGTGCCGATCCAGTACGACCCGATGGTGGCCAAGCTGATCACCTGGGGCGAGAACCGCGGGGAGGCGATCCGCCGGATGCGCCGCGCCCTGGACGAGTACCGGCTGGACGGGCTGAAGACGATCATCCCGTTCCACCGCCGGCTGATGGACCACCCGGCGTTCGTCGAGGGGGACCTCCACACCGGGTTCCTCGAGGAGCACGCCGGGACCCTGGAGCCCGGGTCCGACCCGTGGCTGGACCGGATCGCGCTGGTCGCGGCCGGCATCCACGCCTACCGGCGGCGGGTCGAGTCGTCCCTGCGCCGGGAAGCCGGGGAGGGCGCGGGGCCGGTGGTGTCCCCGTGGCTCCTAGCCGGGCGCCGGCGCGCCCTCGGGAACTGAGCGGGAGGAGCGGGCGATGAAGTTCAAGGCGTACCTGGACGGCGAGGAACACGACCTCGAGATCCAGCCGATCGAGGGCGGGTACCGGGTGGCGGTGGACGGGGAAAGCCACGACGTGGACACGGCGAAGCTCGAGGGAAGCTTCTACTCGCTGATCTCCGGGGGGAACTCGTTCGAGGTGTCGGTGACCGCGGAGGAGAACGACGTCTACGTGGTCCGCCACGGCGGGCACCGGCGGGAGGTCCGCGTGGTGGACCCGCTGGCCGCCGCCGCCGGGGCCCACCTGGCCCACACCGGCCGGGCGGAGATCACGGCGGTGATGCCGGGGCGGATCGTCAAGGTGCTCGTCCGGGAGGGGGACGAGGTCGCCGAGGGGCAGGGGGTCGTGATCCTCGAGGCGATGAAGATGGAGAACGAGGTCCCCGCCCCCCGGGCCGGCAAGGTGACGAAGGTGGCCGTGGAGGCGGGGCAGACCGTGGAGACGGGGGCGCTGCTCTGCGTGGTGGAGTAGCCGGAACCCTCCCGCCGGGGTGCCGTCGCCCCCCGGGAAGGTTCCCCGCGCCCGTGCGGGCCGGCTAGCTGTTCAGGATCTCCTCGAGTTCCTTGCCGGCGCGGAACTTGACGATCTTCTTGGACGGGATGTGGATGGTGGCGCCGGTCTGCGGGTTGCGGCCGGTGCGCCCCTTCCGCTCCGTCACCGTGAACGTCCCGAAGCCGACGAGGGTGGTCCGCTCCCCCCGCTTCAGCGACTCGGTGATCCCGTTGACCATCGACTCCACCGCGCGCTGCGCCGCCGCCTTGGTGATGCCCGCGTCGTGGGCGATCCGATCGATCAGCTCGGCCTTGTTCATCGACTGCCCTCCTGGACCTTGCGGGTGCGTGGAACGAGCCCCTGGCCTCTGGCGGCCTTTGTACCACGGCGCGTTCCGGCGGGTCAACGCGGGGCCCGCCCCGGGCGGGGACCCCGTTGCCCGGGAGGGATTCCTCGGGGATGATCCGGGGGAGGCCCGCGGCTGGAAGCGGGCGCGAGGAGGTGCAGGGTGAGCAACGGGCACGAGGGTGCGCGCGGAAGGACCGGGACGGTGCTCGCGGCGGTGGCGGTGCTGCTGGCCGCCTGCTGGGCCCCGGGGTGCGGGGGCAGGGGCGAGGTGGCGACCACGGAGGACTTCGCCCGGCTGCTGGACGCGGACCGGGCGTGCGTCCTGGTGGAGTGGACCCCCGCCCCACCGGCCGCGGGGAAGGACGCCGGGGAGCCGGCCGACCCCTGCGGCCGGGCCATCGGGCGGCTGCTGGCGGCCGCCGGGGACGGGACGGGGAACGGCAGGGCGCCGGAGGACGCTGACGAGGTCCACCGGGCGATCGGCCGGGTGGTCGGCCTGCTGGCGGCGGGCCGGCTGTTCGAGGGCCCGGTGCGGTACGGGGCGATGATCGCCCCGCCGGAAGCAGACGACATGCTCCTGCCTTCCGCGGCCGACCTCCTCGTCGGCCGGCCCACCCGGGAGGGGGCGCAGGCCCTGTCGCACCTCCTCGACACCCTCGCGGCCCGCGACCCCGACAGGGTGCGGCAGGTGGAGGGAGCGGGTTCCCGGGACTGGGAGGTGGAGTTTCCCTCCTTCCGGGGAAGGGCGCGGATCCGGCTGGCCGGGGGCGAGCTCCGGGCCTCCTTCGGGGGAGGTTCCCTGGACGGGGAACGGGACCGGCTCCTCGCCGGCAGGCCGGCGGCCCGTCCCCTCGGGGACGTTCTTCCGCCCGGCCCCGTCACCGGGGGCGCAGGCGGGCTCCGCGCCTGGCTCCGGCCGGCGACCGCCGCCGAACCGGTGGCCGAGGCGGTGCGCCACGCCCTCGCCCGGGCCGGGATGCCGGCCGGGCAGGGACAGCCCGGGCCGGCGATGGTTCTCGGGGTGCTGCGGGCCTCTCTCCCCGACGCCGCGCGGGAACTGCTCGCGTCCTTCGCCGACGTCCGGGTCCGGCGGGAAGGGGCCCGGGGGCGGCTGGAAGTGAAGCTGGCCGACCAGGTCTCCCCCCTCGTGGAGCTCTTCCACGAGCGGAAGGGCCGGGTGTCGGCGGACAACCTGCGCGGTGTCCCGGGGGACGCCTGGCAGGCGGCGGCATTCGCCCTGCCCCCGCTGGACCGGCTGGTGGAGACCCTCGTGGGGGTGCTGGCGCCGGACGCGGCCCCGCTCCTGGCCGGGCGCCTGGACCAGCCCCTCCCGGCCGTTCCCGGG
>CAZOTT010000197.1:0-2884 GCA_964582785.1 uncultured Acidobacteriota bacterium
GACCTCTCCCGCAGCCCCTGGAACCCGGGCGGCACGGGCCACCTGAACCTGGGCGCCTCCCCGGCGGCCGTCCCGGTCTCGTTCGACAACGTGTTCATCGACTGGGGTGACCTGTCCGCCCCCCAGCCCCTGGTGCTCGCCCCCGGGGCCGCCGCCGACCCGTCGCGGGTCGAGCTGGTCGGGCCGGATGGACGCCCCGTCTCCCACCGCTACCTGCACCCCGGCACCTACCGGGTGCGGATCTACACCCTGAAGCACCCGGACGAGGAAGTGGCGGAGGACGTGCTGCCGGCCCTGGCGGCCGGCGCCGCCGTCGCCCAGGGGCTCGCGGCCCCGGCGGCCTCCCCGGCGGCCACGTCGGCGGGACGGCAGGTGGCGCCCGGGGGCGGCAACGCGATGAACGCCGCCCTCCACGCCTCTCCCGGCCAGGCGGCGGCGGTGCTGGCCGGGCCCGACCTGTCGGACGCCTTCCTCGTCGCCTGCACCGAGATCGAGGTGGTGGCTCCCCCCGGGGCGGGCGCCGACGGGTTCCTCGAGCTGCTGACCGCGGAGATCGTCTGGCCGGAACCCTGGTCCGGGGAGGACGAGCCGGAGATCAGCGAGTGCTCCGAGGCGTTCCGGCCCGGGGTCCGGGTGACCTGGCACGGCCACGGCCGGGCCCGGGTGCGCTGGTACCTGGACGACGACAGCGAGCCGTTCGCCGTGACCGAGACCGCGGCCGAGCTGCCGGGCGTCTCCACCGAGGACGGGCAGGCCGGCCGGCGGCCGTTCACGATCTGGCTGGACGCCCCCCTGCCCCTCGCCGCCCGGGAACGGCCCTGGCGGCTGCGGGCGGTCGTCGAGGGCGGGGCCCCGGCGGAGTCCAGCGGCGGGGGCAGCGAGCCGGCCGCCGGGCGGGGCGCCGGGAGCGTCCCCGGCGCCGCGGGCCGGGTCCGGCCGGGGACAGCGGTGCCCCACGGACCGGTGCCGACCCTGGTCCCGGGAGCCCTGCGGCCCCCGGTCCGCCCGGGCACCGGTCCCCGGGCCGCGCCCCCCGCCGGGGCGGTCGGTTCGGGCATCCGGCCCGGGTCCTCCGTGGCCACGGCCACGGTCTCGGGCCCGCTCCTCGCCCAGCTCGACCCGGAGGTGCTGGAGGGACCCCACACCGAGGTGGAGGCTTCGCCCCGTTCCTTCCGGGTCCGGGCCCGGGGAGAGGGAGAGGCCTGCGCCCTGGTCTTCGAAACCGCCCGCTCCGGCCGGGTACGGGTCACGGACCTGCGGAACGTCCAGCGGCAGGGTGACCGTGTCTCCGGCGAGGGGGTCGTGGCGGTCCCCCTGCCCGACGGAAGCGGCGGTGTCACCCGGGGACGCGTCCCGGTCTCCTTCGCCGGCCTCGCGGTCGAGGACGCGGGGAACGGGGAGTGGCGCGTGACGGGAGGGACGATCGAGAACGACGTGGAGGCGGAGATGCCCGCCGCCGGGTTCTCGGTCCGGGTCTCCCGCCTGCGCCTCGACGCCCAGGCCCTCGCCCTCGACGGGTCCCTCGCCCTGACCCCGCTCCAGCAGCTTCCCTCCACCACCGGGTCCTCCGCGATGCCGGCCTTCCCCTTCCGGGACGCCGAGGTGGGTCCCGGGGGCGGCTTCGTCGCGGAATCCCGCCCGGAGCAACCGGTCACGGCCGCCCTGGGCTGGTCGGGGATCGGGCTTTCCTTCACCCGGGCCACCGTGGACCTCTCCGCGGAGTCCGGCCCCTCTCCCTCCGTCGCCGGGTGCGGCGCGGTGGCCACCGGCCCCGGCTTCCTCGGGGTCGTGGCGGACGGGGAGCTCACCCTGCCGGTCCTCCGGCTGGGCGACCGGGAAGTGCGTCCCGACCCGTTCCCGGTGTCGGGCTGGGTGATCGGTCCCGGCGGCCCGTCGGGAGCCCTCGCCGCCGGGGACTGGACCGAGCGCCTCGACTTCGGGGGCGACGTCCACGCGGACCTGTCGAACCTCCGGGTCACCACCTGCGAGGGTGCGCTGGACGCCCGGGCCGCGGTCACGGTCCAGCGGTGGCCGATCCTCGAGGAAGAGCTCCACGGGGAGCTGCGGATCACCGCCGACCAGGGGGTGCTCTCCCGCTTCGACGAGGTCTCCCTGTCCCGGGACCTGGGCCCGGTCGGGCTCGAGGTGCACCGGGCGACGTTCGAGCGGGCCCCGGACCTGGACGAGTGGGTCGTCACCCTGGAGGCGGACCTGGTCGTCCGCGACGGGAACCGGGAACTCGGCCGGCTGCCCCTGGACGGCGTCCGGATCACCGCGGACGGGAAACTCCTTCCCCCCGACCTTTCCGATCCCTGGATCCCGGTGGACGCGGTCGAGCTGCAGGTGGGCGGATGGCCCGCGACGGTGCGGCGCGTCGGGGTCCTGGGCACGGAAGACGGCTTCCGGATCTCCCTCGACACGGAGGTCTCCCTTTCCGACGAGCTCGACCCCCAGGACAACCTCCTCGAGTGGGAATACCGCGCGGGCCGGGCGGGGGTCTCCTTCCTGGCGGAACGGGTCTCGGAGCTGGCGCCCTCGTTCGAGTTCCCGCCCTCGCAGGCGGTCGTCCGGGGAAGCGCCCGGGTGCACCTGGAGCGGTCCGGGGGGATCTCCCGCTGGATCGGCGAGGGGAACCTGGAGGTGCTCGGGGCCCGGGTGGACGCCGGCTTCCTCTTCGGGCACGGCCCCTCCGTGCCGTTCTGGCTGGCCCGGGCCCAGGTGGCCCTGCCCGACCCGGTGGCCCTCGGCCAGACCGGCCTCCTGCTCCACGAGTTCCGCGGGGGGCTGGGGATCAACGTGGACCCGGACACGATCCGGGGCCCCCTCGAGGGGGTGCGGCCCGGCGGACGGGGGATCGTCCTCACCGCCGGGGCGCGGATCTCCT
>CAZOTT010000198.1:0-2863 GCA_964582785.1 uncultured Acidobacteriota bacterium
CAGGTGGCGGAGGCCCGGTTGCGCGCCCTCGGACTCGTCCCACGGATCGTTTCCCACCGGTACGATGCGACGCGCCCGGAAGGAAAGGTTCTGGAGCAGGTCCCGCCGGCCGGAAACCGCACGAAGCCCGGGCGGGAGGTGCGGCTCGTCGTCAGCCTCGGACCGGAGCGGGCGATCGTGCCCGACCTGCGGCGGGGCTCCCTGCGCCGGGCCCAGATCGCCCTCGCCGCCGCCGGGCTGCGGATCGGCACCACGGCGTCGGTTCCCCACCCCTCGATCCCCCTCGGGCGGGTGATCGCCCAGGATCCCCCGCCGGGAACCGTCTGCTTCCCGGGGGACGGGGTGAGCCTCCTCCTGTCGGCCGGCGCTCCGCGGGCCGCCCGGGTGATGCCGCTTCTCGAGGGAGTGTCCTGGGGCCGGGCCCGGCGGGCGCTGGAAGGGGCGGGGCTCCGGCGGGTACGGTACCGTGGAATCGAGGACCGGGCGCCGGAGGACGCCCTGGTGATCGCCCAGGATCCGCGGCCCGGCTCCCGCGTCGACCCGGACGACCGGGTGGTCCTGCTGCTGGAACCCCCGCCGCCGGCGGGAACGGGAGGCCAACGGTGATCGAGATCGCTCCCTCCATCCTGTCCGCCGACTTCGCGCGCCTCGCCGAGGCGCTCGCCCTCGCGGAGCGGGGCGGGGCCGGGGCGATCCACGTGGACATGATGGACGGCCACTTCGTGCCGAACCTGACGATCGGTCCCCCGGTGGTCCGTTCCCTGCGGAAGGCCACCCGGCTGCCCCTCGACTGTCACCTGATGATCGAGCGGCCGGGGGAATGGATCGCCGCCTGCGCGGATGCCGGGGCGGACCGGTTGACGGTTCACGCCGAGGCGGAGCCGCACCTGCAGCGGGCCGTCCGGGCGATCCGGGACCGGGGGCTCGCCGCCGGGGTGGCGCTGAACCCGGCCACGCCCCTCGGGGTGCTGGACGAGATCCTGCCCGAGCTGGACCAGGTGCTGGTGATGTCGGTGAACCCGGGTTTCTCCGGCCAGGCGTTCTGGGAACCGGCGGTGGACAAGGTGGCGCGGCTGGCGGAACGGATCCGGGGGCGTGGTCTCGAGGTCGCGATCCAGGTGGACGGTGGAGTCGGCCCCGGGACGATCCGCCGCCTGGTGGAGGCGGGGGCGACGCGGTTCGTGGCCGGCAACGCGGTCTACGGGCGGGACGACCCGGTGGCGGCGCTCCGGGAACTGCGGGACCTCGCCGGGGGAGTGACCCGGTGAACCGGCACGTGGCGAGGATCCGGGTCCGCTACGCCGAGACGGACCGGATGAACGTGGCGCACCACGCGAGCCATGTCGTCTGGTTCGAGGTGGGCCGGTCCGGGCTGATGCGGGCGGCCGGGGTGCCCTACGGGATGCTGGAGGACGACCACGGGCTGCTCTTCCCCGTGGTGGAGGTCGGCGCCGTCTACCACCGGCCCGCCTCCTACGACGAGGAACTCGAGGTGCGGACCACGTGCGCGATCGTCTCCCCGGTGCGCGTCCGGTTCGACTACGAGATCGTCCGGCCGGGTACGGACGAGGTGCTGGCCACCGGCTTCACGGTCCATGCCTGTGTCGGCCGGGAGTCCGGGCGGCCGGTTCGCACGCCCGCCTGGCTGAGGGAAAGGCTCGCCCCATGAACGGAAGATGGCGCCGCTCGTGCGTGCCGCTCCTGCTGCTCGCCGGAGCCCTGCTCCTGCTCCCCGCCTGTCACCGGAACCGGGAGGTGCTCGACGACAACGAGCAGATCTACCGCCGGGCGCGGGAGTACCTGGCCCGGCGGCACTTCCTCGAGGCGATCCAGGTGCTCGGCGATGCCGGGATGGTGACACCCGTCGGCCGGGAACTGGACCCGGAGATCAAGCTGGCCCTGGCCGACGCGTACTACTACCAGGGCGGGACGGTGAACATCATCGAGGCCCAGAGCCGGTACGAGCAGTTCCTCAGCTTCTACCCGCTGCACCCGCGGGCTTCCTACGCCCGGTACATGGTGGGCGTGTGCCTGTTCGAGCAGGGGGAGGACCCGGAGAACGACCAGGACTTCTCCCTCAAGGCGATGCGCCACTTCGAGCGGATGATCCGGGAGCTGCCGCCCGACGACCCCTGGCTCGCCCCGGCCCGGGTGATGTACGAACGATGCCAGGACAGGATCGCCGAGCACGAGTGGATCATCGCGGAGTTCTACTGGCGGGGACAGCACTGGATGGGAGCGATCCGCCGCCTGGAGGACCTGGTCCGGCAGTATCCCGCCTCGCGGCGGCGGGAGGAGGCCCTCTACCGTCTCGCCCACGGGTGGCGCAGGGTGGGCCGGCCGGAGAAGGCGCGGGAAGCGGCGCAACGGCTGGTCGAGGAATACCCGGCCGGGACGTTCGCGGCGAAGGTGAAGAGCGAGGGCCTGCTCGCCGGGCCGGCTCCCTCTTCCCCGGAGGGGAAACCCGCTCCCCCGGAGGGGAAACCCGCCCCCTCCCCGTCCTGATGGCGGAGGATCTTCCGGCGATCGCGGAGCGACTGGCCGGCCGGGTCGACGCACTGCGATTTCCCGCGCCGGTGGCGGCGGTCTACGATCCCCTCGCCTACGCCTGGGAGCCCCACCGGGAGTACCTCGTGCGCTACGGCACGCTGGGAGCGGAGGTGCTCCTGCTCGGCATGAACCCCGGTCCCTTCGGCATGGCCCAGACGGGCGTGCCGTTCGGCGACGTGGTGATGGTCCGGGACTGGCTGGGCATCCGGGGGGTGGTCGGGAAGCCCGCCCGGGAACACCCGAAACGTCCCGTCGCCGGTTTCGCCTGCCGTCGGCGGGAGGTGTCGGGGAGCCGGTTGTGGGGCTGGGCCCG
>CAZOTT010000199.1:0-2801 GCA_964582785.1 uncultured Acidobacteriota bacterium
AGGACCGGGTGGGCATCGGCACCTTCCAGCCCAAGGACGAGAAGAACCAGGACTCCACCGAGCTGACCGGCGACATCAACTACCGCAAGATCGCCGAGCTGGGCAGCGACAGCGACCCGCGCGCCTTCAACTTCGACGGCGAGTTCTGCGTGGCCAACCGGGGCATCATCGAGTTCATCGAGGTGCTCAAGCTGGACGTGGCCTTCCTCTACGACCTGCTGACGGCCAGCCAGGAGCACAAGATCAAGCCCAAGAAGTTCGCCCAGACCGACATCGACGAGGTGATCATCGGGCACACCAACGAGCCCGAGTACCGCAAGCTGCAGAACAACGAGTACATGGAGGCCCTGCGCGACCGGACGGTCAAGGTCGACATCCCCTACATCACCAAGCTCAACGAGGAGATCAAGATCTACACGAAGGACTACAACGGCCGCCGCATCCAGGGCAAGCACATCGCGCCCCACACGATCGAGATGGCGGCGATGTGGGCCGTCCTCACCCGCCTCGAGGAGCCGAAGAAGCACAACCTGACCCTGATGCAGAAGCTCAAGCTCTACAACGGCAAGACACTGCCCGGGTACACCGAGGACAACGTCAAGGAGCTGCGCAAGGAGGCGAAGCGCGAGGGAATGGACGGCATCTCCCCGCGCTACGTCCAGGACAAGATCAGCAACGCCCTCGTCCAGGACCGGGACCAGCACTGCATCAACCCGTTCATGGTGCTCAACGAGCTCGAGGCCGGCCTCCGGCACCACTCCCTGATCACCAGCGAGGAGGAACGCACCCGCTACCGCGAGCTCCTTGCCGAGGTGCGCCGGGAGTACGAGGACATCGTCAAGAACGAGGTCCAGCGGGCGATCGCTGCGGACGAGGCGGCGATCTCCCGCCTCTGCGCCAACTACCTGGACAACGTCAAGGCGTACACCCAGAAGGAGAGGGTCCGCAACCCCTACACCGGCCAGGACGAGCCGCCGGACGAGCGGCTGATGCGCTCCATCGAGGAGAAGATCGGGATCCCGGAGAACCGGAAGGACGACTTCCGCCGGGAGATCATGAACTACATCGGCGCGCTGGCCGTCGACGGCCGGAAGTTCGACTACCGCTCCAACGAGCGCCTGCACAAGGCCCTCGAACTCAAGCTGTTCGAGGACCAGAAGGACACGATCAAGCTGACCAGCCTCGTGACCTCCGTCGTCGACCGGGAAACGCAGGAGAAGATCGACGTCGTCAAGTCGCGCCTGGTCAAGGACTACGGCTACTGCGAGGTCTGCGCCACCGACGTCCTCCACTTCGTCGCCAGCATCTTCGCCCGCGGTGACGCCAAGGAGTCCTGAGGAAAGGCGACGACCCGTGGCCCTGAAGATCGACACCGACGTCGGGCGTTTCCGGCAGATCGTCCGCGGCCGGGTGCGGGACGAGCTCCGGCGGTTCATGAAGCGGGGCCAGATGATCGCGCGGAAGGGGAAGAACGTGGTCTCGATTCCCCTGCCCCGCATCGACATTCCCCGCTTCGTCCACTCGCCCGGGGGACAGCAGCATGTCGGCCAGGGGGACGGGGAGCCGGGCCAGGTCCTCGGCCCGGCCGGAGGGCAGCCCGGACAGGCGGGCGGCGAGGCGGGCAACCTCCCCGGCGAACATGTCCTCGAAGTCGAGATGACCCTCGAGGAACTGGCCGAGATCATGGGGGAGGAACTGGGCCTCCCCCGCATCCGGCCGCGGGGCAGGAAGAACATCGAGTCGTGGCACGGCCGTTACACCGGGATCTCCACCGCGGGCCCCGAGTCCCTGCGCCACTTCAAGCGGACCTTCCGCCAGGCGCTGCGGCGGCAGCTGGCCACGGGCAGCTACGATCCGCGTCACCCGGTGGTGATCCCGATCCGCGAGGACCGCCGCTACCGCACCTTCCACCGGGTCCCCGAACCCGCGGCGAACGCGGTGATCCTCTACGTGATGGACGTCTCCGGGTCGATGGGGGACGAGCAGAAGGAGATCGTCCGGACCGCCTCCTTCTGGATCGACACCTGGCTCCGCAGCCAGTACCGGGGCATCGAGGCGGTCTACGTGATCCACGACGCCCGGGCCCGCGAGGTGGACCGCGACACGTTCTTCCGGACCCGGGAGAGCGGGGGAACCGTGATTTCCTCCGCCTACCGGGTGGTCCAGGAGATCATCCGCCGGCGGTTCCCCCCGGAGGACTGGAACCTCTACCTGTTCCAGTTCTCCGACGGCGACAACTGGTCCCGCGGGGACACCGAGGAGTGCGTCCGCCTGCTCCGGGAGGAAATGCTCGACGCCCTGAACCTGTTCGCCTACGGCCAGGTGGAGAGCCCGTACGGTTCCGGGCAGTTCCTGCGCGACCTCGAGGAGGCCCTCGGCGACGACGAGCGGGTCGTGCTCGCCGAGATCGACGGCCGGGAGGCGATCCCGGAGGCGATCCGGACGTTCCTTTCCACCGGGAGGTGACGGGATGCCGCTGCCGCGGGAGCTCGCCGAGCTGCAGGAACGGGTGGAGCGCGAGGCGGTCCGCCACGGCCTGCGGACGTTCCGGGTCGTCTTCGAGGTGGTCGACTACGCGCAGATGAACCAGCTCGCGGCGTACACCGGGTTCCCCGTCCGGTACCCCCACTGGCGGTGGGGCATGGAGTTCGAGCAGCTCTCCCGCTCGTACCGCTACGGCCTGCACAAGATCTACGAGATGGTCATCAACAACGACCCCACCTACGCCTACCTGCTGGAGGGGAACACCCTGCTGGACCAGAAGCTGGTGATGGCCCACGTCTACGGCCACGCCGACTTCT
>CAZOTT010000200.1:0-2606 GCA_964582785.1 uncultured Acidobacteriota bacterium
GAGGAGGGTCCGGGGGATGTCCCAGGAGGAGTTCCGGCGGGAGCTGGGGCGGCGGGGGCTGGTGGTGTCCCAGGCGACGGTGTCGCGGTGGGAGCGGGGGGTCGTGGCCCCGCCGGCGGAGTCGCTCTCGTTGATCCTGGAGGTGCTGCACGGGACCCTGGGGGACCTGGACCGGGAGTTGGGGGTGCCGCGTTCCGGCGGGGGGAAGGGTCGGATGGCGGCGGTGGTGCCGGGGGACCCCGCGCGGGAGGCGGCCCGGGCGGCGGAGATGGAGCACCGGGAGCTGGCGCTGGAACTGGCGGAGGAGGCGGAAGGGCGCCTGGCCGTGGAAGGGACCGACGGCTCTCCGGAGGATGCGGTGGGGTCGCTGTTGTGGCTGGCCCACGCGTACGTGGAACTGGGGATGCCGGTGGCGGCGCGGCGGGTCCTGGTGCGGGTGGGGGAAGTGGAGGGAGTTTCCGCGGTGGCGCGGGCGCGGGAGATCGCGGTCCGGGCGTGTCTTGCCTCCCGGTTGGGGGACCGGGAGCTGGTGCGGGAGCTGGTGGGGGCATACCGGGAGGGGTGTGGTCGGCTTCCGTCGGGCTGGCGGGCCTGGTGCTCGCGGCTGGGGGGGATGGCGTGCCGGGAGGTGGGGCTGGAGGAGGAGGCCGTGGAGCTGCTGCGGGAGGCGGTGAGATCGTACGAGGCGGCAGGGGACCGTGTGGAGATCGCGCGGACCCGGGCGGTGCTGGCGGTGGCCCTGGTGGAGGCGGGGCGGCCGGCGGAAGCCGAGGGGGAGGCGGCGGCAGCGCTGGCGACCGCGCGGGAACTGGGGTTGCGGGAGGCAGAGGTGATGTCGCTGGTGGCGCTGGGGGCGGCGTGGTCGGAGGCGGGGCGGCCGGATGACGGGGTCCGCGTGCTGCGGGACGGGGCGGCGTACGCCCGGCGGATCGGGATGCCGGGCCTGGAGTTTTCCTGCCGGTTCCGGGCGTGGCGTGTGCTGCTCCGGTCGGGGCCAGTGGAGGAGGCCGGGAAGGAAGGGGTCCGGCTGCGGGAGCTGGTGCGCCGGGTGCCGCCGGGCCGGCGGGAGGTGAGGGAGTACCTGGTGGAGAGGGTGGATACGGGCGGTGGGTCCGGGGCGAAGAGGAGGCGAGGGCGGGGAGGGGGTCGTTGACCGGGTTCAACGGGTGGCAATAAGATGGCCGGGTCTTCCGGGAGGTGGCGATGAGGGCTCGGAGGAAGTCACGGGGTGGGGAATCGGAGCTGGTTCGGTCGGCGGTGGGCCGGTGGATCCGGGAGCACCGGGAGAGGCAGAACCTGAGCCAGGAGGACCTGTGCCGGTTTCTGTCGCGGCAGGGGTTGGAGGTTTCGGCGACGACGCTGTCGCGGTGGGAGCGGGGGGAGCGGTCGCCGTCGGTGGAGGTGCTGGCCCTGGTGGGACGGGAGCTGGGTTTGTCGTTGTCGTCGCTGGAGGAGCGGATCGGTTCGGTGCTGGCGCGCTCGCGGGAGGAGGTGGACGTCACGGGGCGGACGCCGGGGGAACTGGTTGAGGAGGCGGACCGGGCGGCCCGGGCGGGGAACTACCGGCGGGCGCTGGTGGTGCTGGAGGCGGCGGACGACGCGCTACGGCTGGGGGAGAGGAAGCCCGGGGAGGAGGAGCTGGCGGGGATTCTCCTGCGGCTGGCGGCGGCGCACATGAACCTGTGGCACCTGGAGCTGGCCCGGGAAGCCCTGGCCCGGTACGGGGCGCTGGCGGACCGGGTCCCGGAGGTGCGATTCCGGGGACTCGTCTACCGGCTGTACCTCGAGATCCGGGCCAAGGACTGGGGCATGGCAGACATCCTGACGCCGAGGATTCTGGAAGCCGTTGGCTCGGCTCCCCGGCGTGTCCGGGCGGAAGCCTTGCAGGTTGTCGGCCTGGGCCGCTATCACCGGGGGGATTTCCCCGGGGCGGTCGACTGGCTGACCCGCGCGCGGGAAGGTTGGCGCGAATTGAAGGAAGCGGTCGAGGAAGCGCGTGTTGGTGCCTTCGAGGGCTATGCGCGGGCGGCTTCCGGGGACGCTGATCGCGGGGAAAAACTGGTGGTCGGGTCTGCCGGGTTGGCGCGTCGTCGCGGACTTCGGGACGTGGAAGTGCTGAGTCTCCACTTCTGGGGGCGTGTCAAGGCGTTGCAGGGCGACGTGGAAGCCGCGGTGGAAAAGCTGCTGGATGCGGCCGGCCGGGCGCGTGCTCTCGAACTCCGGGAAATGGAGTTCCAGGCCCTGTATCGCGCCTGGGAGATCACGGGGGGCGAACGGTTCGAGACCGAGCTGAGACGGTTGTTGCGCTTCGTTTCCCCGTGGATGGAGGAGGCCCGGGAGTTCCGGCGACGGATCGGGCCGGCGTTCGAGGAGGACCGGCGATGAAGACGATGCGGCTGCAGGAGTGTCGATCGCTGGTGCGGGCGTTGTTGATCCTTCTCTGGCCGGCCCTGTTCGCGTGCTTCCCGGCACGGGCGGAGGTCGCGGTGGGTGCGGGCGAGCCTGCCCCTTCATTCCTGTTGATTGGTGGGGGTGGAGACGAACCCGGCCTTCCCTGGCCCACCTGGGCGCCGGTGCGGCAGAACGTGGACCCGTCGCTGGTGCTG
>CAZOTT010000201.1:0-2598 GCA_964582785.1 uncultured Acidobacteriota bacterium
GCCCCTCAGCGTTCCCCGCATGGTAGCCGGCTGCTTGTCGGTCGGCACAGAGGAGCAGACTTCGATGACAGACGGGCCAGTCGGAGTTACCGTCGTCGGCGCCGGATACTGGGGCCCCAATCTCATCCGCAATTTCCACCAGCTCGCGGACTCCCGGGTGCTCCACGTGGTCGATCTCGACGAATCGCGTCTTCGGCATATCCAGGAACTCTACCCGTCCGTGTCCACCACCACCAAACTCGCGGACGCCCTCCAGGACGAAGCCGTGGATGCCGTCGTCCTTGCCGTGCCCGTGAACCTTCATGCGCCCCTCGCGCTCGAGGCCCTGCGGGCGGACAAGCACGTCCTCATCGAGAAGCCGATGGCGGCGAGCGTCAGGGAATGCGATCAGCTCATCGCGGTTGCCGAGGAACGAAAGCGGACGCTGATGGTCGGCCACGTCTTCGAGTACACGTCCGCCGTGCGGAAGATGAAGGAACTGTTGGACGGCGGGACTCTCGGTGACCTCTACTACATCAACAGCCACCGCCTCAACCTGGGCCTGTTCCGCAACGACGTCAACGTGATCTGGGACCTGGCGCCGCATGACATCTCCATCATCCTCCACCTGCTCGGCGGGCGCATGCCCCGGGGCGTGAGGGCGGTCGGGCAGGCCCACATCAATCCGAACGTCGAGGACGTCGCGACCATCACGCTGGATTTCGAGGGCGGCCTGATCGCCTTCATCCAGGTGTCCTGGCTGGACCCCAAGAAGGTCCGCCAGACCGTCCTGGTCGGCTCGAAGCAGATGCTCCTCTACGACGACATCCAGCCTACGGAGAAGATCTGGCTCTACGATCGCAGCGTGGAGGCCCCGCCACGGTACGACACCTACGACCAGTTCCCCTACACCTATCGTTACGGCGACATCACCATTCCCCGTATCGGCGGGGTCGAGCCCCTGCGCGCCGAGGCCCAGCACTTCATCGAGTGCATCCGGGAGGGGAAGCGCCCCCTCACCGACGGCTACTCGGGGCGCCGGGTGGTCCAGATCCTCGAGGCGACGAATGAAAGCCTGCGCCGGGGTGGTGCCCGGGTCGAGCTGGCCACCGGCACCAACTGAGGCCGGGGAAGGGGAGGAATCATGGCCGAGCGCTACGTGAGCATCGCCCCGGACGTTCGCCTGGGCCGGGACGTTCGCATCTACAACTTTGTCAACCTGTACGGGTGTGAGATCGGCGACGAGACGAAGATCGGGACCTTCGTCGAGATCCAGAAGGGCGCCCGCATCGGCCGTCGCTGCAAGATCAGCTCTCATACGTTCATCTGCGAAGGAGTGACCATCGAGGACGAGGTCTTCGTCGGCCACTCCGTCGTGTTCATCAACGACCCGGATCCGTACGCCACCAACGACGACGGATCCCTCCAGACGGACGACGACTGGACCTGCATCCCCACCCTCGTGAAGCGGCGGGCATCCATCGGTTCCAACGCCACGATCATGTGCGGCGTCACCATCGGGGAGGGCGCGCTCGTGGGTGCCGGCGCCGTCGTGACGAAGGACGTCCCTCCCTGGACGATCGTGGCCGGCAACCCCGCCCGTGTCGTCCGCCCCCGCCGCGACCCCGCCCCGCCGTCCCGGAGCTGACCATGAGCAACGTTCCCGTCACCGTCCCCTTTCTCGACCTGAAGGCCCAGCACCGGCCCCTCGCCGACGAGCTCCTCGCGGAATTCCGGGATGCCCTCGAAAACACCGCCTTCGTGGGTGGTCCCGCGGTCGAAGCGTTCGAGTCTGACTTCGCCCGCTACTGCGGCGTCGAGCACGCCGTCGGCGTGTCTTCCGGCACCGATGCTCTCCGGCTCGCCTACCTGGCCGCCGGCATCGGCCCGGGCGACGAGGTGATCACGGCGCCCAACACGTTCATCGCCACCACCGAGGCGATCAGCCAGGTGGGCGCCACGGTCGTCTTCGCGGACATCGACCCGGAAACCCGCATCCTGGATCCGCGGGCGGCCGAGGCGGCCATCACGCCCCGGACGAAGGCGATCGTGCCCGTCCACCTCTACGGGCAGCCCGCCCCGATGGACGAGTTCCGCGCGATCGCGGACCGCCACGGCCTGCTCCTCGTGGAGGACGCGGCCCAGGCACAGGGAGCCCGCTGGCGTGGCCGGCGATGCGGCAGCCTCGGCGACATCGCGGCGTTCAGCTTCTACCCCGGCAAGAACCTCGGTTCCTGCGGGGAAGGCGGCGCCGTGACCACGAACGACGAGCAGATGGCCCGGCGGGTCCGCATGCTGCGCGACCACGGCCAGGCCAGGAAGTACCACCACGAGATGGAAGGCTGGAATGCGCGGCTTCATGCCATCCAGGCCCGCTTCCTCCGGGTCAAGCTCCGCCACCTGGATGCCTGGAACGAGGCGCGCCGGAACCGAGCCGCTCTCTACGGAGAGCGGCTCGGCGGGATCCCCGGTCTCCGCCTCCCTGGCGTCCGCGAGGGAGCGGAGCCGATCTGGCACCTCTACGTCGTCGAGATCGAAGGCAGGGATGAGCTGCAGGGGTTCCTCCGGGAGCGCGGGATTGCCACCGGCCTCCATTATCCCATCCCCCTCCATCTCCAG
>CAZOTT010000202.1:0-2447 GCA_964582785.1 uncultured Acidobacteriota bacterium
CGGCAACGACGTGGAGAAGGCCCAGCGGGGGATCATCTACATCGACGAGATCGACAAGATCGCGCGCAAGGGGGAGAACCCCTCGATCACCCGCGACGTCTCCGGCGAGGGGGTGCAGCAGGCCCTGCTGAAGATCCTCGAGGGGACGGTCGCCAACGTCCCGCCCCAGGGCGGCCGGAAGCACCCGCACCAGGACTTCATCCCGATCGACACGACGAACATCCTGTTCATCTGCGGCGGGGCGTTCGTCGGGCTGGACAGGATCATCGAGCAGCGCACCGGGAAGAAGACGATCGGGTTCAAGGCGGAGGTGAAGAGCCGGAAGGACAAGACGCGCCTCGAGACCCTGGTCCAGTGCCAGCCCGAGGACCGGATCAAGTTCGGCCTGATCCCGGAGTTCGTCGGGCGGCTGCCGGTCGTGGCCCCGCTGGACGATCTCGACGAGGAGGCCCTGGTCCAGATCCTCACCGAGCCGCGGAACGCGCTGGTCCGGCAGTACAAGCGGATCTTCGAGTACGAGAATGTTGCCCTCGAGTTCACCGAGTCGGCGCTGAAGCGGATCGCGCGGAAGGCGATGGAGCGGAAGATCGGCGCCCGCGGCCTGCGGCTGATCCTCGAGGACATCATGCTCGAATTCATGTACGAGGTGCCGTCCGACCCGGAACGGCGGGAGCTCACGATCACGGAGGACATGATCGAGGAGCACGAGCGGACCGGGGGGAGCCTGCACCTCGTCGAAAAGAAGGCCGGCTGATCCGCGGCCCCGTCGCCCGGTGACCCGCCGATGACCACGTCCCGGATCGAACGGCTGCCCCTGGTGCCGCTCCGGGAGGCGGTCGTTTTCCCGCGGACGATGGTGCCGTTCGTCGTCGGGCGCACCCGGTCCCTCCGGGCCCTCGAGCGGGTCCTCGGCGGGGACCGGCGCCTCTTCCTCGCCTGCCAGCGGGACCCGGCGGTGGACGACCCGGGGCCGGAGGAGATTCCGTCGGTCGGCACGGTGGCGACCGTCGTCCAGTCCCTCCGGGTGACCGGCGGGAACATCCGGATCCTGGTCGAGGGGAACTGGCGGGCCCTCGCCCTGCAGGTCGACCGGGACCCGGAAGGGTTCCTCGTGGCCGAGGTGCGCCGCCTCGAGGAACGGGACGCGGGGGGGGACGCGATCGACGAACTCGTCGGCCGGTTGCGGGGGCTCTTCGAGGAGTACGTCCGCGTCCATCCGCTGCTTCCCCAGGAGACCCTCGCCTCCACGATGAACATCGGGGACCCGGGGCGCCTCGCGGATACCGTTGCCGCCCACCTGGTGGTGCCGGCGAACCTCAAGCAGGAACTGCTCGAGCGTTCCGTCGTCCGCGAACGGCTGGAGCGGCTGGTCCAGGTCCTCGAGCTGGAGACGGGCAAGCTGCGGCTCGACCGGAAGATCGACGGCCGGGTGAAGCGGCGGCTGGAGGAGGCCCAGAAGGAGTACTACCTCTCGGAGAAGCTGAAGGCGATCCGGGAGGAACTCGGGCGGTCCGGGGCGACCGACCTCGAGGAGCTGGGAGAGAAGATCGAGGCGGCCGGGATGCCCGCCGAGGCCCGGGAGAAGGCCCTGCGGGAGCTGCGGCGGCTCGAGGCGATGCCGGCGGTGTCCGCCGAGGCGACCGTTTCCCGCACCTGGCTGGACTGGATGGTCTCGGTTCCGTGGCGGGCCCGTTCGCGGGAGCGGACCGACCTGGCCCGGGCGCGGAAGGTCCTCGAGGCGGACCACCACGGCCTGGACGAGGTCAAGGAGCGGATCCTCGAGCACCTGGCGGTCCGGAAACTGGCGGGGACCGGCCGGCAGCGGACGATCCTCTGCTTCGTCGGCCCGCCGGGAGTGGGGAAGACCTCCCTCGCCCGGTCGATCGCCCGGGCGACGGGGCGCAGGTTCGTGCGGCTGTCCCTCGGGGGAGTGCGGGACGAGGCGGAGATCCGGGGGCACCGGAAGACCTACATCGGGGCCTTCCCCGGGCGGATCATCCAGATGCTGCGCAAGGCCGGGACCCGGAACCCGGTGTTCCTCCTCGACGAGCTGGACAAGATGTCGACGGACTTCCGGGGGGACCCCTCGGCGGCGCTCCTCGAGGTCCTCGACCCGGAGCAGAACCACGCCTTCCTCGACCACTACCTGGACACGGAGTTCGACCTCTCGGAGGTGTTCTTCATCGCCACGGCCAACGTGCTCCACACCGTGCCGCCCGCCCTGCTCGACCGCCTGGAGACGATCCGGATCGCCGGGTACACCCTGCCGGAAAAGCTGGCGATCGCCGAGCGGTTCCTGGTCCCGAAGCAGCTGCGGGCCCACGGCCTCGGCCGGCGGGGACGGCAGGTTTCCTTCGCGCGGGAGGCGCTGCGGGCGATCGTCGAGCTCTACACCCGGGAGGCCGGGGTGCGGAACCTGGAGCGGGAGATCGCCCGGGTCTGCCGCA
>CAZOTT010000203.1:0-2445 GCA_964582785.1 uncultured Acidobacteriota bacterium
GGCCTTCGTTCCCCGGCGGGTTCTCGCGGACGTGGGCCTGTTCGACGAGCGGCTGCGCAAGGCCCAGGACCACGAGCTGTGGCTCCGGATCGCGCTGCTGTATCCCGTTTCGTGCCTCGACCGGGCCCTGTGCGCCCGTCGCCTCCACCCGGCGTCGATCAGCTCGGCCAGCAGCGTGGAACTGGCGATGTGGTGCGAGGAACAGTGCTTCCTCTCGATCGAACGGTTCGCCCGGGAGCGGGGGATGAGCCTCCCGTTCCCCGCCGCGGAGCGGGTGATCCTCAGCCGCCGGCGGCGGACCGGGGACATGCTCGCCGAGGGACGCCCCCGGGCGGCCCTGGCCTACCGTGCCGACCTGCGGGGGAGGGGGGCCTGGCGGCTCCGGGACGACTTCTGGTTCTGGCCCCGCGCGGGGGTCGCCTGGCTGCGGGGGGCCCTGCGCTTCGCCGTGCCCGGCGCCCGGTGAGTGGTCCGGGGAGAGGCGGGCGGGGTCCGGCGGGTACAGGATCGTAATCGCGGGCGCCCGATCCGTGCGGGTCGCCCACCGCGCCCGGGAACGTCCCGGGGAGGGATGGACGGTCCCGGACGGCGGCCGGCGCGGCACGGTTCTTGCCGCTTCCTGCGCGGAGGTGTCCGTGAGGCGCGAGAGGAAGGGACCTTCTCCGGCCCTGGTCCTGGCGGGCCTGCTGCTGGCCGCGCTCCCGGCGGGAGCGGGGGAGCGGATCGAGATCTCCGGACCGGGCCGGCTGGACCGGCCGGGGGCGACCTACGTCCTCCAGCGGGACATCGTGGTCGCGGAGACCGCCTTCACGGTGGCCGCGGACGACGTCACGCTGGACCTGAACGGCCACGTCGTGGTCTACGACGATGGCCGGGCCGAGTACGTGCCGAACCCCGGGTTCGAGGAGGGGGACGGGGAGGTTCCGTCCGGCTGGGATCTCGCGGAGGCCCCGGGGGCGCGCCGCGCCCCCGTGGAGAAGTACTGGGGGTCCTGGGAACTCCGCGTCGACATGGACGTGGCGAGCCACCAGGTGATCCGCTCCGCGCCCGTGGACCTGCCGGCGCACCGGGAACTGCGCGCGTACGGGTGGGTCCGCGGCCGGAGCGGCGACTCCGCGGTCCTCCGCGTCGTGGACACCGCCACCGGGGAGGTCCTCGGCGAGCGCTCGAGCCCGGCGATCAACAGGGGGTTCGCGATGGAGATTCCCCTGAGGCTCGACCGGAAGCGGCGGGTCCGCCTCGAGCTGGAGCTGGACGGCTCGGGCACCATGTGGTGCGACGAGCTCGACATCCGCCCGGCCTTCCGCTACGGCATCGCCAGCTACAACTACCGCAACGAGAACATCTTTCCCGACCTGGAAGACGGTGACGTCGCGGGGGGGCGCCACCTGGTGATCCGCAACGGCACGATCCGGCAGGGGAACGGGCGGTCCGTCCGCTCCCCGGCGATCCGGGCCAAGGGCCCCGGCGTCGTGCTCGAGGACCTCGTGCTGGAGGTGGCGGGAATCAACACGCCGGTCGTGGACCTCGTCTGGGGACAGGACCTGGTGGTCCGCAACTGCACCCTCCGCAGCTCCTCCCCGGCCGTGTTCAACCGGATGGCCCCGGTCGGCCTGCTCGACGTGTCCCGGACGTCGGGTTCCCTGGAAGTCACCGGTTGCACCCTCGAGGGAGGGGCCCAGCAGGGGATCACCCTTTACAGGAACGAGCAGGACAAGGGGGCCGATGGGTCGATCCTGCTGCAGGGGAACGTGATCCGCAACGAGGCCAGGGTCACGAACGGGTACGCCGTCGCGATGACCGGGTGTTCCCACTACCGCATCCTGGACAACACCATCGAACCGGCCTGGGGACGGGGCATCCTGCTCGACACCAGCGGGGAAGGAGGGTCCCACCGGGACGGGGAGATCGCCGGAAACCGGATCGTCGTCCGGGAGCGGCCCAACCACGAGTACGGGCCGGAGGGGTTGCAGGCGGCGGGGATCCGGCTGCGCGGATACCCGCCCAAGGGGATCTTCGACGTTTCCATCCACGACAACATCATCCGGGCCAGCGCCGGGCCGGGGACGGTGAACCAGGCGAACGGGATCACCCTCACCGTCCGCACCCCGGGGGAATCGGTCCGCATCCGGGACAACGACATCGAGGTCACGGTCGAGGGCGAAGGCAGGTCCGGCTACGCGCTCCTGCTCGAGGACACCCACACCGACGGCGGCCTCGTCATCGCCGGCAACGTGTTCGCCGGGAACTACGGGCTGGTCCGCTTCGGGGACTACGACGGGGAAAGCACCTCGGGAATCGTGCTCGAGGGGAACACCTTCCGGCGCAGCGGCCCGGAGCGGGACGACTTCCATGCCATCACGTACGGGTACTGGAAGGGAACCGAGCAGGACAACGCGATCCGCGATGCCCGCCTCGAGGAGGGCGCGAGCCTGGAGGATGTCC
>CAZOTT010000204.1:0-2410 GCA_964582785.1 uncultured Acidobacteriota bacterium
GACTCCTACATCCACGACACCCTGGCGGAAGTCGCCGAACGTGACGGTGACGAGGAGCTGGCCTTCGCCGCCACCTGCCGGGCCCTGGCGGCGCCGGGAAAGCTGCCGGTCAAGATCCGGTCCATCGAGCGCCTCGCGCGCCTCGCCCTCGCCCGCGGGGATGCTCGGACCGCGGCCCTGCACGCCCACCTGGCGCTGGACATCCGCGAGCGCGAGGGCTGGAAGGTTCCCTTCCAGCTGGAGGACCTCGCCTCCGAGGCGGGGGCCTCCCTCGAGGAGGACCTGTCCGCCCTGTCCCGGGACCAGCTCCTCGAGGAGTGCCGGCGGACCTGGCAGGGAGCGGCCGAGATTCCCGACGGCGAAGGGGACGGGGTCGTGACGGCGGTCCCGGAGGGAAAGCCGTTCGCCTTCATCCGCCTGGAGGACGGCCGGGACGTCTTCACGCCCCTGGACCTCCTGCCCTCGGACCTGCGTCGCCGGGGAAGCCGGGTCCACGTGCGGTGGAAGATCGGGTGGGACCGGAAGCGCCGGCGGGATTCCCTGCAGGCCATCGGGATCCTGCCGACCGACAGTGGGAAACAGCGCGGTGGTACGCGGGACGAGCACCGGGGAAGAGAGGCGAACGGGGAAACGCCTCCGTCCTGACGGCCAGGGCCGGCGGAAGTCGGTCAGCAGGACGGGCCAGCGCGGGAAAGGCGCGAACCGGGCCACCTCCCCCCACCGGCGGGGACGGAGTTCACCCGGTGCCCGCACCGGCATGCCGTCCACGCGCGGGTCGCCGTGGGCCCGATCCCTAGACCACGATGTCCTCGTCCGGGGGATCCACCGGCCGACCCTGCCCGATGATCCGCACGCCTTCGCGGCACCGCGCGCACAACGGGTACACCCGGATGCTGTCCTCGTCACGGTCGATCAGCAGCCCCAGCCGGTCGAGCAGGCGCTGTTCCCGCGCGGGAGGCAGCTCTCCCTCGAACACGCTCTTCTGGACGCGCTGCAGGTACCCCTTGAGCAGCCTGGCGACCCGGTTCCTGCGGCGGTCGTCCACGATGTCGTACGACACCACGATGTGGCGGCGGAAGCTCATCTCGGCGTGTAGGGCTGGTAGTCGCCCTTCCCGTCCTGCAGCCAGCGCGCCACCGCGTAGGCCTGCTCGACGACCGCATGGGCAAGGGTGAGCCGCATCCCCCGCCCCGGGTGGTGGGCCCGCCGGCGAAACGCGCGGTAGATCGCCCGCACCAGGATCTTCCTCCCCGTTTCCGAGAGGTGAACACCCGGTTCCGTCGCCAGGACGTCCCCGGGCACCTCCCCGAACTCCCCCGCAAGGATCTCCTCGGCCGCCGTCCCGGGAAGGAACCGGCGGAAGTCCCGGGGCGTGACCTGCCGGTGGTTGACCAGGGAGACGACCGTGGAATCCACCACAAGGGGGCGGAATTCCTCCATCAGGTCGAAGACCATCGCGGTCGCCCCGTGGCGAGGGGCGTGCAGGGCCCCGAGGAACGGGTCGAGGCCCGCCCGGTTCACGGCGCCCTCCACCACGGCCTGCAGGATCGCGTACCCGAAGCCGAGCATGGCGTTCACCGGGTCCCGCGGGGGGCGCCGGTTTCGCCCGCGGAAGGAAAAGTCCGGGTTGAGCAGCAGGGTGCCGAACGCCCCGAAGTACTCCGCCGCCGCCTGCCCTTCCAGCCCGCGCACCCGGTCCAGGTCCTCTTCTTCCCTCACAGCGTCCGCGTACCAGCCCAGCCGGACGATGGCGGCCGCCCGGTCCTCCCGGGGTCGCCGCGCCTGGGCCCGCATCAGCAGGCGGCGCTGGTTCACGATCTTGCCGCGGACCATCGCCCGGGCCAGCCGCGCGGCTTCTCCCCGGTCCAGCAGGCGCCGGTACTGGGCGATGCGGACGGCCGCGTTCCCGTGGGCCCGGCCGACGAGCCTGCCCTGGTAGCGGCCGGTCCGGGTCAGGAAAACGGTGTCGATGCCCCGTCGCAGCAGGGCTGCCCGCACTGCCGGGGTCAGCTCGATGGAACCCATCAGCACGAGCTGGCCGATCTCCCCGAGGCGCACCTCGAGGAGGCGGCTCCCGCCCTGCTCCGCGAGGATTTCCTCCCCGCGGAGGCGAAGCCGGACACCCTGGGTCTCGACGACGACGGTCCTCACCCGGCCTCCCCCGTCCCTTCCCCCTCGTCGGGCCGCCACTCGAGGGAATCCACGCCGTCCCGGGCGACGAGCACCCACGCTCCCTCGGGAAGCCGAACCTCGTGCAGGCCCCGTTGCCTCATCCACTCCAGCAGCGCCCGGCGGACACCGGCAACCTCCTCCTCCAGCTCCTTCCTGCGCCGCTCCAGCCACCCGAGCCGGCGGGCCTCGCCCTCGGGGTCGAAACCCGTCCCCTTTATCTGTTCGGCCAGGGCTTCCG
>CAZOTT010000205.1:0-2389 GCA_964582785.1 uncultured Acidobacteriota bacterium
GCGAGATGTCCCGCGCGGTCCGGGTCGCCGTGCCCTTGAAGACCAGGTGCTCGATGAAGTGGCAGATCCCCGAAAGGCGCGCCGGCTCGTGACGGCTGCCCATGCGCAGCCAGACCCCCACCGAGACGGAGCGCACCCCCGGGATCCGTTCGAACAGGAGCGTGAGCCCGTCGGGGAGCACCTCCTTGACCACCATGCCGATCCTCCGGGACCTTGCGCCTCCGGCCGGGCCCAGCGCCCGGCGGGCGGGGAGTATCGCACGCGGGCGCCCGGGCGGGCCACCGTGGCATCCTTGCCGCCGATGGGCGGCGCGGACACGATCGAGCTCCGGGTACTCCACCCCGGCCGGGGAGCGTTCTTTCTCGCGGAGGACGGGAAGGGCCGCGTCCTCCGCGTGCACGGGGGCCTGCCCGGGGAGCGCGTCCTGGCCCGGGAGCGCCCCGGTGACCCGGGGTTCGCCGACGTGGTGGAGGTGCTCGACCCTTCCCCGGACCGGGTCCCTCCCCCGTGTCCCCTGGCCCCGCGGTGCGGTGGCTGCGGCTGGCTGTCCCTCGCCCCCCGGGCCCAGCTCGCCCTCCGCCTCGACGGGCTGCGCCGGGCGCTGGCCGGGGCCGGTTCTCCACCGCCGGACGAGGAACCGGTCCGGGTCGAGGTCCTGCCCGCGCCGGCGACCCTGGGATACCGCTGGCGCCTGCGTTTCCAGGCCGCCCTCGACCGGGAGCCGCCCGCGATCGGGTTCCACCGGCCGGGCAGCAGGCGGGTGCTCGATGTTGCGGCCTGTCCCCTCGCGGCCCCGCCCCTCGGACACCTCTATCGGGACGTGCGCCGCCAACTCCTCGCCGAGCGACCCCGGGACCTCACCGGCCTGGAACTGTCCACCCTGCCCGGGGCCCGGGGAGGCCTCCTCTTCCTGAACCCCCGGGACCGGCCGCCCGCCTCCTGGCCGGGACTCGGGGAACGCCTGCTCGCGGCGATCCCGCGCCTGGCCGGGGTCGCGGTCCGGCCCCCCTCGCCCCGCAGCCCGGCCCGGCCCGGGTTCCCCGACCTGCTCGGGTCCCCCCTGGTGCTGGGCCGGCTGCCGTCCGGCGCACCGGTCGCGGTGGCGGCCCGGGGCTTTCTCCAGGGAAACCTCCCGGCGGCGGACCGCCTGGCGGACCTGGTTGCCCGGCTGGCGGACCCGGCCGCCGGGGCCCGCGTCCTGGACCTGCACGCCGGGGCGGGCCTCCTCTCCTGGCGCCTCGCGGCCCGGGGCGGGGACGTGCTGGCGATCGAGGTGGACCGGCTGGCGGCCGCCGCGGCGGCCGCCCTGCCCTCCCCCCCCGCCGGTTCCCTCCGCGTCCGGCCGGGCCGCGCCGAGGAGGCCGGGGAGGCGATCCGGCACGCCGAGGTGGTCGTCACCGACCCGCCCCGGTCCGGGCTCGGCGCCCTGGCCGGGACCCTGGCGCGGGAAGGGCCGCCCCGCCTCGTCCTCGTCTCGTGCTCGGTGGAGGCCCTGGCCCGCGACCTGCCGCGCCTCCGGGAAGGCGGCTACCGGGTCGACCGGCTGGTCGCGGTGGACCTCTTCCCCCACACCCGGCACCTGGAGGTCGTGACCCTCCTCCGCCGTCCCTCCTCCCCGTCTCAGTCGTGGTAGTCGACGATCCGGACGGAGAAGCGCCGGGCATCCCCGGGCATGCCGTCGAGGACGATCCGGAACGCCCCCGCCTGGCCCGGGCTGAGGCGCTCGGGGGTCGCGGTGGCCGTTCCCGTGGCGACCGTGGTGCCGTCCTCCCCGTACCCCTCCGCGGTGACGACGATCTCCTCGAGGGGCGTGGGACCGACGTTCCGCAGGACCCCCCGCACCACGGTCCGCGCGCCCTCGCGGACCGTCTTCCAGGAAACCACGCGGATCACCCGGGGCAGCCCCCGTTCCCGGAGGGCGGCCACCACCAGCGGATCCCACT
Organism: uncultured Acidobacteriota bacterium; assembly: GCA_964582785.1. Taxonomy (GTDB): domain Bacteria; phylum Acidobacteriota; class Polarisedimenticolia; order J045; family J045; genus JAMOQA01. The sequence goes on from CAZOTT010000205.1 coordinate 1,944, forward strand.
CCGCCCGCTCGAGGGCGGTGACCGCCTCCCGGTCCGCCTCGTTCTCCCGGCCGGCCGCCTGCAGCAGGAACGCCCGCAGTACGTGGTAGTCGGGGATGCGATCGATCTCCGGGCTGGCCAGGGCCAGGTCGGCGTGGCGCAGGGCCTCCCGCACGCGGCCGAGCCGGCCGTAGCACTCGGCGAGCACCGCGTGGACCTCCGCGGCCCGGGTGGCGCGGAGGGTACCGGCGGCGAGGGCCCGCTCGGCGGTCCCGACCGCCTCCTCGCACCGCCCCTGCTGGGCGAGCCAGCTCGCCTCGACCTGGAGGGCCGGGGGCCACCCCGGGTCGATCGCCTTCATCCGGTCGACGAGGGCCCGCACCTCCGGCCAGGACTGCCGCGCCCAGGCGACCTCGGCGGCCTCCGCGAGCAGGGGCAGGTTTCCCGGGTGGACCGCGAGGGCCCGG
>CAZOTT010000206.1:0-2343 GCA_964582785.1 uncultured Acidobacteriota bacterium
GAAGTCCTTCCGGGACCTTCGGTTGAGAGTGGGACCCCCGTTCCCGGCGCACCTCTCAACGGGCGAGGGACGCCGGGATCCGTCGCCTTTGTCCGATCCTGTTCAGCACCTGCGCCGTCCGCAACGTTCCGGCGGTTCCCGGAAGCTTTTCTTCACGGTGAGCCGGCACCCGAAGCTTCGCTACACCATGGGCGGACCATCAGCGCACGGGCCGTCTCTTCCGGGGAACGCGGCGAGACCCCGCCGCCCCGGGTCGGACAGGCATCCGTTTCCGGCCCGGTTTGTCCGGGAGGGGACCTCCCCGCGGCCGACGAGCCCCGCACGCTTTCGGACCGGCACCGGCTCCCGGCCCGGCCCGTGCGGGAGGGGAACTCCTGCCGGCCGACCTGCCCGGCCGCCGTCAGACCGGCACCGGCTCCCGGCCGGGCTGCTCGGCAGGAGCACCCTCCGCGGCCTCCCAGCGGTCTCCCGGGGCGATCTCCCGGGCCACGTCGCGGATGGCCCGCGAAGCCGGGGACCGGGGCGCGAGCTGGACGAGGGGCGCGAGCAGGCGGACCGACCGGTCGACCGCCGGATCCTCCGGGACGTCCCCCAGGTGGAGCAGCTCGATCCCCTCCCCGATCTCTTCCCCGAGGCCCTCCACCAGCTCTCCCGTCGCCGGGTCCGCCCCGGGGCGGGTCCGGTTCAGGACGAGGGCCGGGTGGAACCCTCCCGCCGGGTCCTGCTCGATCGCCGCGGCGCGCCGCATCGTGGTCATGTCCCGGACCAGGTCGTCGAGGGACGTGTAGACCCGGGGTTCCCGGCCCCCGGTCCGGATCGTGCCGTGCACGACCCGCCGGACCCGCGCCAGCCGCAGGAACCGGGCCGCGTCAGCGAGGGAAACCGGGTCCGGGTTGGCGACCGCCACCTGGAGGTCCCCGGCGAGGAACAGGTCGAGCACCTGGTGCGCGGCGCCGGCGGGAAGGTCGACGAGCACCACGTCGTGGGGCAGCCCGAGGATCCCGTCGGCGAGGGCCCGGATCTCCCGCCAGCGGAGACCCGTCGGCCGCAGGGTTTCCCCCGGGCCGGCCACCAGGTCCAGGTTCGGGATGCTCTCCACCGGTTCGGCGAGTTCCGCCAGGCTGCGGGAACGACCGCGGAGGAACCCGGGAATCCCCTCCCCCGGGTGCAGCTTCCCGAGGAGAAGGTGCAGGTCCGCCGAGTCGAAGTCCAGGTCGACGAGGCAGGTACGCACCCCGCGCCGGGCCAGGACGAGGCCCAGGTTGGCGACGAGGACCGACCGCCCGGTTCCTCCCTTCCCCGATCCGAAGGTCACGACGCGCATGGGTCCGATTGCCCTCCCGCTGGGAACATCGGCCCCGCCAACGCGCCGGTCAACCCGGCCGGGATCAGCCGCCGTGGCGGGCCATCATGGCGAGGAAGCTCCCTCCGACCACGGCCAGTCCCGCGCAGAACAGCAGGAGCAGGACGGCCACCGGGATCAGCACGACGGCGATCGCCTTCCCGCGGGTCAGCCCGTACAGGTCTTCCACGGCGATCACGGCGATCGGGATCGACCACAGGCCCGCCAGGCTCCCGACCACCGGCACGATCCCCGCCCACGACACGAGGCCGCCCCCGTGTCCGAGCACGCGGAAAAGGGAGAGGAAGTCCCCCTGCCCGCCGAACACCACGGCGAGCAGGTACAGGATGCCCGCGAAAACGACGAGTGCGACCAGCGAGAACACCACGCCCCCCACCCAGAACATCGGGTTCATCGTCACCAGGGAGCCGAGCAGTCCCCCGATCGCCGTGATCACGAGCGCCGGGACCAGCGCGTTCTCGTCCCCGGCCACCGCGCGGATGGCCTCCCGGTCCAGGGTCACGATCGCCCACGCGCGCGTCAGCGCCAGCTTGAAGTCCATCGTTCCTCCTCCTCCCGGCTCACGACCCGGGTCGGCGGCGCGGTCGCCGCTCCTCGTTCCATACGTGGCGCCCCATCGCCCCGAGGTCCACCCGGTGGCGCCACAGCCACCCGAGGGCCAGGAGCACGTAGAGCAGCGAGAAGATCGCCTTCTCCCAGCCGAACCACCACGCCTGGTCCGCGACCGGCAGGGCGTGCTCGATCCAGGCCCCGGTGGCGAACTGGCCAAGGAACAGGACCGCGAGCAGCACGGCCTCGTGCCGCTCGAAGCGGCGGTCCAGGACGATCATCACCGCCAGCAGCGACTGGGCCGCCGTCAGCACGAGTTCCCCGAACTGCCGGCCGTCCAGGGGAATGGCCCCGAGGCCCCGCCCGGCCGCGAGCAGCCCCCCGGCGTAGGCCAGCGGCACCATGCCGACCAGCAGGGTCCACTGGTTCAC
>CAZOTT010000207.1:0-2129 GCA_964582785.1 uncultured Acidobacteriota bacterium
CCCACCGGGCCCTGCTCGCCCTCGGGGAGCGCCTGGTCCGCTGGTCCTTCCGGGTCGGTGGCGGCGGCGGCGCCCCCGGCGGGGAGGCCGCCCCGGAGAAGACGGCCCCCGCAGCGGCGGCCGGGAAGAAGGCGGCGGGAACCTGGCGCCTGGACGCCCGGGGACAGTTCAGCTGGATCTCCGGGTCCGATCCCGACGAGTGGGAACAGGCCCGCCTGACGGTCTCCGGGTCGGTGGACCGGCAGCGGGGCCCGGTGCACCTGAACGGTTCCGGGGACGTCGCCTTCCGCCGCAACCTCTCCGGCGACCACGAGACGGTCCAGGAATCCCGCAACTACGTCCTGAGCGGCACGTTCGGCACCGGGCGCTGGCGCGGCCTCGCCGGGGTCGGGTACCTGGCGCCCCGGGCCCTCGCCGGGTCGGTCTACCTCGACCCGGGAATGCCCCGGGGCGGCGCGGAGCTGGGGGTGACGGGCCCCCTCGGCACGATCACCGCGTACGCCAGCTACGACTCGAAGCCGGCCGGGCAGGTCTCCGGCGTCCAGGGGGTCGAGCAGCGGGTCCGGGCGGCCTCCTGGGAGATCCCCCTGCCCCGCAAGCTGGGGGCGATCCGGCTGATGGCCCTCGACGTGACCGACACCGGGAACCCGGCCTTCGGCCTCGGGCGCAACGAGGGGACCGCCTACGGCCTGATGGGAGACGTCCGCCTCGGCGAACGGTGGCGGGTCGCCGTGGAGGGGGCCCACTCGGGGAACGACCCGGCGGGCGGGGCCAGCCTCCGGGGTGACGCCTGGCGCCTCGGCGTGACGGGAAAGCTGGGCAAGGCGGACCTGGTCCTCACCTTCCGCGACACCGACGCCGAGTACCTGAACCCGGCGAACCGTTCCCTCGCGGCGGGGGGCCAGCCGGACCGGACCGGCGGGGACCTCCGGCTCTCCTGGGTGCTGAAGAAGACCTCCTTCTCCTTCGGGTACCGCTACACCGAGGCGGGGGGGACGTCCGGCGCCCTGACGCCGGACTCCAACGAGCACGCGGTGGACGCCTCGTTCTCCACGTCCCTCGGGAAGCGGACGGTCCTGACCGCCGCGGCAAACTGGATCCGGGACGAGGCGGACCCGACGGCGACCCTCCCCGCCTCGAAGATCACGACCACCGGCGCGAACGCCTCCCTCGCCTGGTCCGCCACCCGCCTCAACCTGGTCGCCACCGTCCAGTGGCAGGGGGTGGAAAACGACATGGGCGGCGGCGGCATGCCCGACGTGGACACGTGGGGCTCCACCCTGACCGCGGGCCTCGACCTGGGGCACGGGTGGAACGTCAACGCCAACTGGGCCACGACCCGGGTGGACCAGGACGGGGGGGACACCCTCGATACGACGACGATCCTCTTCCAGCCCGCGTGGCAGGACCGGAAGACCGGGCTCGGCTTTACCCCCCGGGTTGGGGTCACCTGGACGGACCAGCCCGGGGGCGGGCAGGCCCGCCAGCGGATGGCCCAGGCCCTGTTCTCCTGGTACCCCGCCCACGCGGGACCCCAGGGGTTCGGGATGACCGTCTCCGCGGACTGGACGGAAAGCCTCACCCCCGCCTGGGGAGGCGGGCCCGACGTCGAGATCGATGACTGGCGCTACGTCATGACCCTGACCTGGTCCTGGGGGAAGGGCTCGGGGAGCGGTCCCGCCCCCGGCGCCGCGGTGGGCCGCCTCCTGCCGGGCCGCTCCCTCCGCCGGGCGCTCCTCGCCCGGGCCGCGGGGCCGGCCGCCGCCGGCCTCGCCCCGTGGGCGCTGCCCGTTCCGGACCAGCTCGCCGCGGGGAGGATCTTCTGATGCACCGCCGTGCTCCGCGACGCCGTTCCCTGCTCCCGGTCGTGCTGGCGGCCCTGCTGCTGGCGGTCGCCCTTCCCGCCCGGGCCCAGGCGCCGAACCTGACCCACCTGCCGGCCGGGCCGCCGTGCCGCCTCGACCCGGGCCACGCCGCTCCCGGGGCCCGGGTCCAGGTGACCGGGACGGGGAGCGCCTTCCAGGACCGGGTCCAATCGGTCTCCTTCGAGCCCGGGGGGGTGCGGGTCGTGCGCTTCTCCTGGCCCCAGGCCGGCCGCGTGCAGCTCACGACCCGCACCCCTCCGGGCT
>CAZOTT010000208.1:0-2122 GCA_964582785.1 uncultured Acidobacteriota bacterium
TCGGCGGACCGGTTCACCGCCTGGGCGAACGGGGACCTGACGGCCCGGCTCCTCGGGTCGATGGTCGTCCGCCTGGACGGGGACTTCTGGGTCCTGGACGGGAGCCCGGGGGAACCCGCCCCGTTCCACGCCTGCATGAGGTTCGGGGGCGGCGCCTTCCAGGCCGCCGCCTGGGGCCGCTTCACCTGGCTCGACGGCGCCCTCGAGGTCGAGGCGCCCGGCAGCGGTGACCCCTGCAACGGAGGCCAGTCGGCGGTGTCGATCTACTTCGCCGGGCCGGAGTGGCACGTCTACCTCGGCCAGGAGAATCCCGCCCTGCGCCTCCGCGGCAGTCTCCTCGGCGTCCAGGGCTCCTGCTACACGATGTTCGACCCGGACCGCCTGCGGGCCGGCGGGAACATCGCCGCCCACCTGCACTACGGCGGCGAGCTGTGGGGCTTCGGGGCCCACGCGAACATCGACGCCGCTCTCGATGCGAGCGTGGCCCTCCAGGCGATGCCTCCCCACATGCACGGCGAGTTCGACGCCTACGTGGACGTGGACGCGGGGCTTGACACCCCCGCCGGCTGCCTCTGCGTGAACCCCGGCGTCCGGGCCCACGTCACCGTGGACGCCCCGCCCCCGCACCTCTGCGCGCGGGCGAGCATCCGCTTCGGGAGGATCTGCTGGTGCCTGGTCGGGTGCTGCAAGACCTACGAGATCACGATCCCCGACATCTGCCTGGGACTCTGAGGAGGAACGAGGGATGACCGCGACCTGGAAGACGAACCGGCTGCTGCCCGCCCTGCTCCTCCTCTCCTGCCTGCTCCTCGGCCCGCCCGCTACCGCCGCGGCGGGGGACCGGGCTCCCGCTCCCCTCGGGCCGGGCGACATCGGGGTCATCGCGACCTCCGGGCCCGGCGGCACGATGCGGATCCTGTGGAATCCCCCCGCGGACGGATGGCCCGCCGGGGGGTACCGGGTGGAGCGCCGCGCCGGGGGACGGACCGTGACCGTGGCGGAGGGCCTCTTTCCCGGCGCCGACCAGGAGGCCCTGGCCCGGCTGGACGAGGCGTCCCGGGAAGGCCTCGTCCGGGCCGGGGAGGAGCTGCGCCGGGGACAGGGCGGAAACGAGGCCGGCCTCGGGATCGGCGTGCTGTTCCTGCGCGCCCTGCGCAGCTTCGACTTCGCCCGGGCCCTCGGGATCGCCTGCGTCGACCCGGCGCCCCCGGAGGGATCGTTCCGCTACCGGGTCGTCGCGGTGGACGGCGCGGGGAAGACGATCGCCGAGGGCCGGACCGTCCGGGTCCGGCGGGGCTGGGAGGCTCCCCCGCCCCCGGCCCCGGCGGACCTGGCGGTCTCCGCCTCCCCGGAGGGGATGACCCTGCGCTGGCGGAACCGCCTGCCGGCCGAGGAGGGACAGCCGCCCGCGGTCCTCTTCCTCGTGTTGCGCCGGGCCGACGGGGCGCCGGAACCGGTGCAGGTCGGGGAGGGGCCGGCGCTGCTCTCCGGCACCACCGAGGGAACGATCCTCGACGGGAACCCTCCCCCCGGGACCACCGTGCGCTACACCGTCGTGCCGGTCGATCCGTTCGGCCGGCGGGGACCGGAATCGGAACCGGTCGAGGCCTGGAGCCCGGACTGGAAGGCGCTGGCTCCCCCCGCCACGATCACCGCGACGGCGGCTCCCGGCGCCGTGAAGATCGCCTGGCAGGCGGAAGCGAACCCCCACCGGAAGGGCTGGATCGTGGCCCGGGGCCTCGGCGCCCACGGGCCGTTCCAGCCCCTCGTCCCGGACCCGGTGCCGGAACCCTCCTGGCGGGACGACGGCGGTACCCCCGGGACGGTCTACTGGTACGCGGTCCGCGCGGTGGGCGAACGGGGTCTCACCGGGGACTGGGCCGTGGCCCGTCCCGTCCGCTTCCAGCGGGCCGCTCCCCTGCCGGCCCCGGCGGAGCTCTCCGCCGAGGTGGGCCGGGGCCGGGTCTCCCTGCGCTGGCGCCAGGGGGACCGGGCCGGGGTCGCCGGGTGGATCGTCGAGCGGGCCGCCGGCACCGACGGGGAGTTCCTTCCCCTCCACAGGGGGCTCGTCGCCGCCCCGCGGTACGTGGACCGCTTTCCGCCCGATCACGGCGGCCTCTAC
>CAZOTT010000209.1:0-2116 GCA_964582785.1 uncultured Acidobacteriota bacterium
CGAGGTAGTGGTGCCAGCCGTTCGCCTCGCCCCGGTCGATCAGGTTCATCAGGCGGCCGAAACCGGCGAGCAGGGCCTCCGGGCGCGGCATGCACCCGGCGATGTAGATGTCCACCGGCAGGTAGAGGTCGAGCCGGTTGATCGTGTTGTACGAGTCCCAGTACATGCCGCCGTTGATCGTGCAGCTCCCCAGGCCGACGATCCACTTGGGCGCCGGCATCTGCTCGTAGGAGCGGATGACGCGCTTGAGCGACTTGACCGCCAGGTAGCCCGAGACGATCAGCACGTTGGACTGCCGCGGCGTCGGCCGCATCACGATCCCGAACCGCTCCATGTCGTAGCGGGCCGTCGCCAGCGGCCGCAGCTCGATCGAGCCGCACCCGGTCCCGTAGGCCATCACCCACAGGGAGCGGGCCCGGATCCAGTTCTTGATCCGCTGCACCGCCTCGGGCAGGCCGACGGGGGCGGGCATCCGGCTCGTTCCGAGGAAGCAGGTGTCGTTCACCGGGGCGTGGGCCGGGATGTCCTCGATGCGGGCCGGCAGTCGCGGGGGACGCGGTCCCCCGTCGTCGGCCACCGGCGGCAGCGCCTCGTCGAGGCGCGGGTCGTTCCATTCGCGGTCGCTCATCGCGTCACCTCACCGGGCGAAGAGCACGAGCGCCACCCCGGCGGCGCCGAACACCGTCGGCCAGCCGAGGAAGAAGCGCACCGACTGCTCGGTCCGGAAGCGCGGGAAGACCGCGCCGACGAAGACCGACCAGAAGTAGACGAGGAAGGTCTTGACGATCGCCTCGGGGATCGACGAGGCCCCGCCGAGGAACAGGTCCATGTAGAGGACCATCTTCGCCACGGCGAAGATCGAGCGGCCGGCGGCCATCATCGAGAGGAACGAGGAGTGGTACTCGGTCGGGGGTCCGACCGGGATCTCCTGGGGCGCTCCCACGATGTTGAACGGGGAGTACATGTTCATCCCGAGAAAGGCGAGGAAGGCCGCCGCCGCGGCGAACGGGTTGGCGAACAGGTTCCAGTGCCACACGCCTCCCTGCTGGGCCCGGACGATCTCCGCGATGGAGAAGCTCCCGGCCTGCGCCGCCAGCGCCACCACGGCGAGGGAGAACGGCAGCTCGAAGGCCGTCATCTGGACGAGGCCGCGGCTGATCCCGATCGGGGAGTGGGGATGCCCCGCCTCGGCGGCGCCGAGGGCCATCCCGAGGGAGCCGAAGAACAGGAAGTACATCGCCATCAGCAGGTCGCCGGTGAAGGAGAAGTTCTCCAGCCACCGGTTGCCGACGACCACCGGGATCAGCAGGAAGAGGCCGATGCCCCCGGCGAGGCGGAAGATCGGCCCGAGCCAGAACATCACCCCGTGCCAGACCGCGGTCCGCAGGAAGAGCAGCTTGAACAGGTCGTAGACCGGCTGCCAGACCGGCGGCCCGATCCGGCCCTGGATCCGCGCCATCACCTTGCGGATGACGCCCTGGACGAGGAGCCCGTAGAGGATGGCGCCGAGGACGACGACGACGGCCACGGCGGCCCGCACCAGGATGTCCACCATCGTGTCCTCCCTCCTACTCGGCCGCCCGCGCGCCCACGGGGCAGAGGGCCGCCGGGGGTGCGGCGAGGGCCCGCCCCGGATCCCGCTCGACCCGCCCGGCGGCGGCCGGCGCGCCGGGGTCGCAGCCGGCGCCGGCCACCGCCCGTGCCCCCGGCCCCCCGGGCGCGGCGCCCGCCGGGGCGGCGCTCGCCCAGGCGAGGCCGAGGATCGCGAGGAAGACGACCGTGTAGAGCAGGTAGGTCTGGCCGTTGCCGGTGTAGAACTTCCGCCCGGTCTCGGCGATGCCGTCGGCCAGCTCGCCGGCGGCGTTCCAGAACCGCACGACCCAGGACCGGAGCACCGGCTCCCAGGCCCGCTTGTAGTGGCGGAACATGTCCCAGGCCACGTGTACCTGTTCCGGCGGGGGCGGCACCTCGCCGGCGTAGACGATGTCGAGCTGCTTCACCCGCACGGGACGCGGGCCGGCGAAGAAGAGGAACAGGAACAGCACGACGAAGAGGACGACCACCAGGGCCATGATGCCAGGTCCCGACAGGTACCCGAGCGGACCGGTGACCATCC
>CAZOTT010000210.1:0-2091 GCA_964582785.1 uncultured Acidobacteriota bacterium
CGTCGCCTACGACGGCCGCTTCCACCTCCGCAAGGGGGAGGGGATGGTCCGGGACGTGTTCACCCCGGCGGCGATGGCCAGCGTGCGGGGCGAGGTCGCGCTGGGGCACGTGCGCTACCCGACGATCGGGTCCGGTGGCGTGGAGGACGCCCAGCCGTTCGTCGTCACGCACCCGTTCGGGATCGCGATGGCCCACAACGGCAACGTGGCCAACTACGACGCCCTCCGCGACCGCCTCCTGCGCCAGGCCCGCCGGCACCTGCTCTCCAAGTGCGACGTGGAGGTGATCCTGAACGTCTTCGCCGACAGCCTGGCGCGGCAGAGCGCGGGGGGGGAGTTCACGCCGGAGCTCTACCGGGCCGCGGTCGCCGAGGTGTTCGCCGAGGTCAAGGGGGCCTACTCGGTCGTCGGGTTCGTCGCCGGGAAGGGCCTGTTCGCCTTCCGGGATCCGTTCGGGATCAAGCCGATCTGCTACGGGACGCGGGTGCGACCCGACGGCAGGGTGGTGCACGCGGTGGCCTCGGAGAGCGTCGTGCTGGAGATCCTCGGCTACGAGGTGGAGATGCGGCCCCGGCCGGGGGAGGCGCTCCTCGTGCTCGAGGACGGGACGGTGCACTGGGAGCAGGTGGTCCCGCCGCGGAGCCGGCCGTGCGTCTTCGAGTTCGTCTACTTCGCCCGCCCGGACAGCACGCTGGACGGGGTGTCGGTCTACCGGGCGCGGGAGCGGATGGGAGAGGCCCTGGCGCGCAAGGTCCGGCGGATGGGGATCACGGCGGACGCCATCGTGCCGGTCCCCGAGTCGTCCCGCGCGGCGGCCCTCGAGATGGCCCGCCGGCTCGGGTGGCCCTTCCGCGAGGCCCTCGTGAAGAACCGCTACGTCGGGCGGACCTTCATCATGCCGGGCGACGCGACGCGCCGGCGCTCCGTGCGGCACAAGCTGAACCTGATCGCCGGCGAGGTGGCGGGTAAGGACATCCTCCTCGTGGACGACTCCATCGTCCGGGGGACGACCTCCCGGAAGATCGTCCGGATGGTCCGGGAGGCGGGAGCGCGGAAGGTCTACCTGGCCTCGACGGCTCCGCCCCTGCGCTACCCCTGCGTCTACGGGATCGACATGTCCACGCGCAAGGAGTTCATCGCCCGGGACCGGACCGAGGAGGAGGTCGCCCGGCTGCTCGGCGTGGACGCCGTGATCTACCAGGACCTGGAGGACCTGGTCGCCGCGGTCACCGCGGAGTCCCCCCTGGCCCTCGAGGACACCTGCCACGCCTGCTTCTCCGGCATCTACCCCACCGGGGACATCGGCCGGGAAGAACTGGAGGCCCTCGAGCGGGAGCGGGAGGAGGTCCACGGCGGGCAGGGGCCCTCCTGACCCGGCCCATGGTGGCGGGCTTCCCGGGCCGCCGGTCGCGGTCCCGGTGGCACGGTATCGAAAGTTCCTGGACGATTCCGGGTCCTGGAAGATCCTGATTTTTCGTGCTTCGTTCGCCACCTGAAAGCTTCGCTACACCGTGGACCCGGATGCCGGCACGGCCCTTGCTGGAAAAGCCGGCGACGAGTTTCCCCGGGGCCGGGGCCGGGGAAGGATCGGTTCCATCCGGGACGGTGCGCCAGTCGCGGTGTCCCGGGACGGAACAGCAAGGGCCCCGAACGATGTTGCCTCCCCGTTTCCCGCTCCCCCCCGCCGGCGAGTCGGCGGTCGGTCGGGTGGGAGCGAGCCTGGCCGATTCCCTCGCCGCGGTCCGGGTCGCCCTCTCCCTCCTCGACGCCGGGACGCCCCCTCCCTCCCGGGAGGTGATCGAACTCGCCCGGGAGGCTACCCGGAAGGCCGACCTCTTCCGGGAGCTGCTGGCCGCCCTGGCCCGCGCCCACTGCCTGCCCCTTCCCCGGGGGGCGTCGGACGCCTGCACGGTGATCCGCCGGTTCCTGGCCACCGGGGGCGGTGCCGGCGCCGGTGTCGCCTGTCCCGGGGGCGAGCCCCTCCCGGTGGGCCTTCCCGTGGCCGTTCTCCGGCATCTCTTCCGGGAGTGGTGGCGGGGAACCCGGGCGGTTTTCCGGGCCCCGGGACCGCTGCTGGTCCGGCGGGTTGCC
>CAZOTT010000211.1:0-2078 GCA_964582785.1 uncultured Acidobacteriota bacterium
CACAACGATTTCTTCGAGGAGATCGCCAAGTTCCGGGCGGCCCGGCGCATCTGGGCCACCCGGATGAAGGAGAAGTACGGCGCGCGTGATCCCCGCTCCTGGATGTGCCGTTTCCACACCCAGACCGCCGGCTGTTCCCTCACGGCCCAGCAACCGCTGGTGAACATCGTCCGGGTGACGATCCAGGCCCTCGCCGCGGTTCTCGGGGGGACGCAGTCGCTCCACACCGACTCGTTCGACGAGACACTCTGCCTGCCGACGGAAGAGGCGGTGCGGGTCGCCCTGCGAACCCAGCAGGTGATCGCCGAGGAATCGGGGGTGGTGAACACGATCGATCCCCTCGGCGGGTCCTACTTCGTCGAGCACCTGACGGACAGGATGGAGCAGCTCGCCCTCGAGTACATCGAGCGGATCGAGGAGATGGGCGGCATCGTGGCGGCGATCGAGAAGGGGTATCCCCAGAAGGAGATCGCCGACGCCGCCTTCCGCTACCAGCAGCAGGTGGACCACGGGGAGAAGACGATCGTCGGCGTCAACAGGTACCGGATCCCCCCGGAAGAGGACACGCGGGTCGAGATCCTCAGAATCCCCCCCACGGTGGAGGAGAAGCAGCGCGCCCGTCTCGCGGAGGTCCGGGCACGACGCGACGCGGGGGCGGTACGGGAGGCCCTCGCCCGGCTCGAGCATGCCTGCCGGGAGGGCGAGAACACCTTCCCCTACATCCTGGAGGCGGTGCGCCGCTACGCCACGGTCGGGGAGATCAGCGAGGCGATGACGGCGGTCTTCGGCACCTGGGAGGAATCCTCCGTGCTCTGAGGGAGAGAGGGAGGGCGGACGCGATGACGGAGAACGGACCGAGGCTGAGACTCCTGATCGGGAAGGTCGGCCTGGACGGCCACGACCGGGGCGCGAAGATCATCGCGCGGGCGCTCCGGGATGCCGGCCACGAGGTGATCTATACCGGGCTGCACCGGACCCCGGAACAGGTCGTGGAGACGGCGATCCAGGAGGACGTGGACGGGATCGGCCTGTCCAGCCTCTCGGGGGCCCACATGACTCTCTTTCCCCGGGTCCTGCGGCTCCTGCGGGAGCGGGGCGCCGACGACATCGTCGTCTTCGGGGGAGGGATCATCCCCGAGGAGGACATCGGGCCGCTCAAGGAGGCCGGCATCGCCGAGATCTTCCGCCCCGGGACCAGCACCGAGGAGCTGGTCCGTTGGGTCCGGGAACACGTCCCACCGCGCCACGCCGAGGCCTGAAACCCCGTGCCCGCGGGGGTCCGCGTCACCGCGGCGCCCGGGGGCGGCGCCCGGCTGATCCTCGATGACGGGGCCCGGGTGAACGTTCTTTCCCGCGCCCGGATGGAGGCCCTGGCCGGGGTCCTCGACCGGCTGGCCCGGCCCGGTCGCCGTCCCCGGTACGTCCTCCTGGAAGGGAACGGCCGGGGTTCCTTCGCCGCCGGCGCCCACCTCGGGGAGATCGCCTCCCTCGATCCCCCCGGCGCCCGGGACCTTTCCCGGCTGGGCGCGCGCGTCACCCGCCGGCTGGTCCACGGGCCCTGGCCGACGGGAGCCCTGGTCGACGGCCACGCCATCGGCGGGGGACTCGACCTCGTGCTCGCCTGCGACGCGGCGGTCGCCACGAACCGGTCGCGCTTCGGCCACCCCGGCCTGCGCCGGGGGTTCCTCACCGGGTGGGGAGGGACCGTCCGCCTCCCCGCCCGGGGCGGAGTGGCCGCCTTCCGCCGGGTCTTCCTCGCCGGGGAAGAACTCGATGCCGCGGCGGCGGAGCAGGCCGGCATCCTGTCCGGCCGGGCGGCGACGGCGGGCGCCGCCCGCCGACTGCTCCTCGACCAGCTCACCCTCCTGGCCGCGTGGCCCGCCGCAACCCTGGCCGCGTGGCGCACCGGCCGCGCCGCGCGGGAGCCGGGACGGCTCTGCCGTGCTCTCGGGGCGTTCGTTGACACGTCCGGGGGCCGGTGCTAGCGTTCCCCCGCCCCCCGGGTCCCGCTTGCCATGCGCAGAATCCTCGTTGCCGACGACAGTTCCACGGTGCGGAACGTGGTGGCTCACGCGTTC
>CAZOTT010000212.1:0-1978 GCA_964582785.1 uncultured Acidobacteriota bacterium
ATCGTCTTCCGTCCGACGTAGCATTTCATCCGACACGAGCCGTGCCGCGGGATCGGCGGGAAGGCCCGGGCCGCGGTGGCGGAAAGGAGAGGCAAAGGATGAGCGTCCTGCCCCGGTGCGCCGCCTGTTGCGCGGGACAAGAACGTCTGGGGCAGGGGCGCATCCCTGAGAAGACGGGATCGGAAGCACGTGATTCCGCGGAGCACTTCTTGCCCGATTTCTTGCCCCGCGGCAACTGCGATCCGGGGGCGATCGCCGGGGCAGCCAGCTCGTTCGGCGATGTTTCCGCGCGCGGGGTCCGGGTGCCGTGCCGGGGCGCGCGATGCCGGGGACCTCCGTCGGGGGCCCCGAAACGGGAGAGGGCGCCGGCCGTCGCTCCACTTCCCGGCCCTGGCCAATCGGGGGAATCGATGGTGGGACGAACAGCCGGGCAGAAGGCGGGTGCAATGGACTCTGGAGGGAGATTGACCATGACTTTGTTGCACGGAAGGATGACACGGTGCCTGACCGGGTTCCTGGCGATCGTCGGCCTGCTGCTGGCGCCCTTGGCGGCGATGACGGCGGCGCACACGCCGGCCGCCGCGTGCGTGAAATGCGACGGCTGCCGGTGCGTGGATGTCGTCGGGGACGGGGCGTACCTGTGTAACATCAAGAAGGAGAAGAGCGAGTTTCACTGCGGCTTCCTGAGAAAGTGGTTCGGGAAATGCGAGGGATCCTCCACCGAGTGCACCTGCACGACCGAGGAACCCTGCCGGGCTGACAGGAAGCTCACCCCGAAGATCCGAGGGTGACCGGGTCGGGGCCGGTCGCCGGGGGGGCCTGGGCTGGCCGGCCCCGCGCCGGATCGGCGCGGTCCGCCGGGAAAGGAGCGGGGGATGGCACGGTTGGCAACACTGGGGAAGATCGCGATCGGGGTTGCGGTCGCGGTGACCGTCGCCGCGGGTCTTGCCACCGCGGGAGGACGGCTCCGCTCCGCGGCGGGTGCCCTGCGGGTCTGCGTGGAGAACGGCAGCGGGGACCCGGTTCCCGGCGCCCGCGTGGTGGTGTTCGGATCCGCGGGACCACCCCTGGTGCGTGCCCGGGCGGGGAAGGACGGCTGTTGCCGGCTGGACCTGCCTGCCGGTGGCGAGGTGATGCTGGTCCGGGCGGATGGCCGTTCCCCCGCGCTGCTGTCGCTGGAGGATGGACGGGACGCCGGCGAGCGGAAAGTGGAGCTGGGAGCTCCGCTGCGCCTGCGGGTCCGGCTCGTGGACGCGGCGGACGGCCGGCCGGTGCCGGAGTGGAAGTTCCTCGCGGAACCCTCGGCGGAAGCGTGGCACGTGAATCCATGGGTGGAGCGGGAAGCGGTCGTGGCCGGCGCAGCGAGGTCGCGGGATGACGGGGTGCCGGTCGAGCTGGAAGGCCTCCCCGGACCCGCCGCCGACCTGGTCTTCATCGCCCCCGGGTACCAGCCGGCGTTCTACCACGTGGAGGGGGACTCCGCTTCGCCGGCGGTGGTGCGCCTGCAGTCGGAGGGTTGCGTCGCGGTGACGGTGGTGGACGGGGAGACCGGGAAACCGGTGGCGGGAGTGCGGGCCGTGCCGCGGGCGTTCCTTCCCGGGGAGCCGGGCAGGGAGGACCCCGCGACCCGGCGACGGTTCTCGGAGCTGTTCGAGGTCGGCACGTCCGACAGGGAGGGGCGGATGGTCCTCTGTCCCCCGGGAGGAAGACCGTCTCCCTTCGTGTTCTTCTCGGACGATCACGTCCCCCTGGCGGTTCCGGTGGATCCCGCAGCGGGACGGGCGCAGCGGGTCGAGTTGCATCGGCCCGCGTCCTGGGAACTCACCGTCCTCGAGCGGGACACGGGGCGCCCCCTGCCGGGAGTTCCGGTGCGGATCGAGGCGGGGGACGCGGGCTTCGCCCGGCAGCTCGCTACGGCGGCCGACGGGAAGGTGACCTTCGACCGCGTACCGGGGCGAACGACCTGCAGCCTCGCGGT
>CAZOTT010000213.1:0-1975 GCA_964582785.1 uncultured Acidobacteriota bacterium
CGGATCAATGTCGTATTTTGATACCTATCTCTCCACGGGGTAGAAGTTGGCCAGAATGATCGGTCTTGACTCGACGTTTTCGGGTAGGGCCCACCCCACCGCGGGCGGGAAGACGTGCCCCCTGACGAGTATCGGTGCCGCTCTTCCTCGCGGTGGCCTGGTGGTGGTGGCCGGTGGTGATGCGGTGACGGCCGGCGCGGTCCGGCCCCGCATCCGGCCACGGCGGGCGGCTTGACGTCTCCCGGAAACAGGCGCAGACTGCAGGAGTAACCCGCCGGGTATCAGAAGTAAGTAAGCGGCGAGGCCGGGCGGGCGGCGATCGGGGCCGCCCCGGGGTCGTCCTCCCGGGAAGCGCAGCCGGGAGGACACCGTGCCGGACCGGGGAAACGACGATCAGCAGCGCCACGGGAACCACCACCACCGGCGCCACGAGGACCACGGGCACCACCGCCAGGACGAGGCCCACCAGTCCGGCGACGCCGTGCAGGGCGACGGCCCCGGCCCGCCGCACCCGCCCGGGCACGGTCACCACCACCACGGACCCGCGGCGGGGCACCCGGGAGGCGCCGCCCCGGCCGGCCACGCTTCCCACGGGTCCCACCACGCCCACATGGTCGCGGACTACCGGCGGCGGTTCTTCGTCTCCCTCGTCCTGACGGTCCCGATCCTCGCCCTCTCCCCGGCGATCCGGTCCTTCCTCGGCCTCGGCGGACCTCCCGCCCTGCCCGGGGGGCGGTTCCTCCTGCCCGCGCTGGCGACGGTGGTCTGGCTCTACGGGGGCTGGCCCTTCCTCCGCGGGATGGTCCGGGAACTCGGCAAGCGCCGGCCCGGGATGATGACCCTGGTCGCGCTGGCGATCACGGTCTCCTGGTTCTACAGCGTCGTCGTCGCCCTCGGGCTGCCGGGGAAGGTCTTCTTCTGGGAACTGGCCACCCTCGTCGACGTGATGCTCCTCGGTCACTGGATCGAGATGCGGTCCGTCATGGGAGCGTCGCGGGCCCTCGAGGAGCTCGCCCGGCTGATGCCGGCGGAGGCCCACCGGCTGGGACCCGGCGGCGACCTCGTGGACGTCCCGGTGGAGGACCTCCGCCCGGGCGACCGGGTCCTCGTCCGGCCGGGGGAGAAGTTCCCCACGGACGGGGTGGTCGTCGAGGGGCGGACCGCCGCCAACGAGGCGCTGCTCACCGGGGAGGCGGTGCCCGTGACCAAGGGGCCGGGAGACCCGGTGATCGGCGGCGCGGTGAACGGCGACGGCTCGGTCACCGTGCGGGTGGAACGGGTCGGGGAGGACACCTTCCTCTCCCGCGTCATCGAGATGGTGCGGCAGGCCCAGGAGTCGCGTTCCCGCACCCAGGACCTGGCGAACCGGGTCGCCACCTGGCTGACCCTGCTCGCCGTCGGCGCGGGGGCGGTCACCTTCGCCGCCTGGTGGCTTTCCGGGAGCGATCCGGCCTGGGCCGTCGAGCGGATGGTGACGGTGATGGTGATCACCTGCCCCCACGCCCTCGGCCTCGCGGTGCCCCTCGTCGTCGCCGTCTCCACGGCGCTGGCGGCGGGCCGCGGGCTGCTGATCCGGAACCGTTCCGCCTTCGAGCAGGCCCGCCTCGTGGACGCGGTGGTCTTCGACAAGACCGGCACCCTGACCGAGGGAAACTTCGCCGTGCGGGCGGTCCTTCCCCTGGCCGACCTGCCGTCCGAGGAGGTGCTCCGGCTCGCCGCGGCCCTCGAGCGCCGCTCCGAGCACCCGGTTGCCGCCGGCATCGTGCGGGAGGCCGCGGAGCGGGGGCTCGCCGCCGGGGAGGCCGCCGACTTCCGGGCGATCCCGGGCCGGGGAGTGGAGGGGACGGTGGACGGACGATCCGTGGCCATCGTCAGCCCCGGGGCGCTCCGGGAGCGGGGCCTGGCCGACGGGGTGGGGGCCGTGGCCCGCCGCCACGAGGCGGAGGGGCGGACCGTCGTGTACGTCCTCGTCGAC
>CAZOTT010000214.1:0-1941 GCA_964582785.1 uncultured Acidobacteriota bacterium
GAGCCACCGGAGGTAGCGGGCCGGCAGCGGTCGATCCAGGCCCAGCTCCCGCTCGATCCGGGCCCGCCGGGCGGGATCCAGGGCGAGACCCCGCTCCGCGTCCGACCGGGCGGCCAGGGGATCCCCCGGGGCGAGGGTGAGCACGACGAACGCGAGCAGGGTGACTCCCACCGCCGTCGTCGCCAGCGCCCCGAGCCGGGCGAGGGCCCGGGAGAGCCCGGGCCGGGAAAGGCGCGGACGGGCGCGGTCCGCCATCCCGCGCCTCAGGGGGCTCCCCCGGTCTCCCAGCGCCAGGCGAAGGCGCCGGGCCACGCCCCGACCGGGCCGATGGGGGAGGGGGTGAACCCGCAAAGGCCGCGCCGGACCGCGTAACGGGTCACCGGGTAAAAGAAGAAGGTATCGGGCTGCAGCTCGTGCAGCCTGCGCTGGACCCTGCGGTAGAGGGCCGCCCGGGCCGCCTCGTCGAAGGTCCGGCGGGCCTGCTCGATCCACTGGTCGATCTCGGGGTCCCGCAGGCCGGCGTAGTTGTAGCCGCGGTCCGCCTGGGACGAGTGCCACAGGGCCCAGGGGTCCGGGTCGGGGTCGAGGCGGTACCCGGACATCACCGCGGCGAACTTCCGGCCGTGGACCGCCTCGAGGAAGGCCGCCCACGGGCGGGGATCGAGGTCCATCTCGACGCCGACCTCCCGCAGGTTCGCCTGGACGAAGGCCGCGATCCGGTCGTTCTGCCTGCTGGTCGCCGGGTAGAGCAGGCGGAAGCGGAAGGGGACGCCGTTCTTTTCCCGGACGCCGTCTCCGTCCCGGTCCACCCAGCCGGCCCGGGCCAGCAGTTCCCGCGCCCGGGCGGGATCGTGGGGGAGCGGCCGGAGGGAACGGTCGAAGCAGGGCATCTCCGGGTGGAAGGAAGTGACCGCGACCTCGGCCTGGCCCCGGCCGATCGTTTCCACGTACCGTTGCCGGTCGATCGCCAGGGTCATCGCGCGCCGCACCCGCGCGTCGGCGAAGAACGGGTTGCTGCCGTCCATCCGCCAGGCGATGTACCAGAAGAAGAGAATGCGGCCCTCGAGGAGATCGAACCGCTCCCGGAAGGACGGGTCGGTCCGCACCCGTTCCCACTGCTCCGGGAAGAGCCCGGTCCAGTCGATCCGGTCCGCCTCGAGGGCGTGCAGCCGGGTCCCGTAGTCCCCGAGCACCTCGAGCACCAGGCGGTCGACGCCCGGGGGCCCGTCCCAGTAGTCCCGGTTCGCCTCGAGGACCAGCCGCTGGTCCTTCTCCCAGCGGACCAGGCGCCAGGGACCGCAACCGACCGGGAGTTCTCCCGGGCCGGGGGGGCCCTCCGGCGGGAGGAGGGGGGCGAGAAACAGGTAGAGGGCGGAGGCGTTGGGGGCGGCAAAACGGACGGTCACGGTCCGGGGATCCGGCGTTTCCACCGCGCGGATCGCCGCGTACGCCTGGACCTGGTCGGGGGTGGCGCGGTCCGGGTCCCGCAGAACCTCCAGGGTCCGCGCCACGTCGGCCGATGTCACCGCGCGCCCGTCCTGCCAGCGGGCCCCGGCCCGGAGGTGGAAGGTCAGCGAGAGGTGGTCAGGCGACCACTTCCAGTCCCGGGCGAGCCGGGGGACGAAGCGCAGGTGAGAGTCGAGCCGCAGGAGGGAGTCGCAGACCAGGGTGTGGAGCTGCCGGGTCGTGGTGTCGGTGGCCCGGGGAAAGTCCAGGGTGGTGATATCGGAGGCGATGGGGAAGCGGACCTCCCTGCGCCCCGCCGGCCCTTCCTTCCCGCCGCCGCAGCCCGGCATCACCGCCACGGCGAGCAGGAGGAAGAGGACGCGCGCCGTCCGGGAACGGGTCATCGCCGGGAGGCGCTCCCCGGTGTCCCGCCGGGGGGCAGGTGATCGGTCAGCCAGTCCAGGATCGCGGCGATCCCGGGGCTTCCCGCGGGGA
>CAZOTT010000215.1:0-1764 GCA_964582785.1 uncultured Acidobacteriota bacterium
CCCCCGACGGGTTCAGCACCAGCGACGGGTCCACCCCCTGGCGGATGACCGCCCACTGGGGGAACGGGTCGCCGAGATCGCCGTTGTCACCGCCGCCCAGGAAGAGCGCCGGGGCCGGGTTCCTTCCGTCCACGGAGACCTCCGCCTTGGCGGGCAGGAGCACGACCAGGCAGAGGAGAACGAGACCCAGGGCACCGGCCATCGTGAACCGCCCGTTCCGCCTCATCGTTCGTCCTCCTCTTCTTCCCTGCCGGCCCGTCCCGTGGCCGCGAACTTCCGCACCTCCGGCAGGCGCGGATCCACCTGGCGCAGCAGGCGCCTCATGCGGGGTTCGTACTCGGGCCTTCTTGCCGCGGGCGCGGCCTCCCAGGCCCGCCAGAGCGAGATGAATTCTTCCGCCGCGAGCCCGGCACGGCGGGCGAGGGCCACGGAGTTCTCGATCTCGAGCAACCCTTCCTCGGCGTGGCCGGTCTCCGCCAGCAGCCGTCCCAGCAGGCGCCGCGCCTGGATCTCGACCTCCAGGGCGCGGAGCCGGGATGCTTCGCTCTGCGCCCGGACCAGCAGTTCCTGTCCAAGGGCGGGGTCCCCGTCCCGGCCAAGGCAGTAACCGTCGAGGGCCCGGCAGCGGGCCGCCTCGACGGGACGGCGGAGACGTTCCCAGGACGCGAGAGCTTCGGCGAGGAAGGAATGGGCCCTGTCGTACCGGCCCTCCCCGTATTCCCGGCTGCCCAGGGCGTGGCAGGCTTCTGCCCGGAGTTCGGGAGGCAGGTTGGCGAGTTCATCCCGGATCATCCGGGCAAGACCCTCGGCGGCCAGGCGGTCGCCATGCCTCTGTGCCAGGAGGAATCGCTGCAGGGCTCCCCGGACACGAGTTCGCCGGGCAGCTCGCCCGCGATCTCCCCGAACCGGCGGAGGGCCCCGGCGGCGGCCTCCAGGTGCCACAGGTGCTGGTGCACCCACGCCAGTTTCAGGTAGACACGCCCCCGGTCCTCGACGGACAGGACGGACTCGTCCAGCCGGAACAGGTCTGCCAGCACCTCCAGGAAGTCGAGCGCCCGGGGAAGATTCCCGGCCGTGGCGGCATTGTCGGCCGCGGCAAGCAACCCCGCCGGGTCCTTCCCGGTGAGGTCGACGTCCTCGCGCGACCGGGCGTACGCCAGCTCCAGCATCTCATGCACGGCCTCGAGGGGTGTCGCCAGCGACCGGGCCAGGACCGGCAACACCTCGAGGGGAGGAGCAACCTCCCCGCGCTCCCAGCGGGAAAGGGTCGCCTGGGCGAGGCGGATTCCCTCCCTTGCGAGCCGGCGCCGCAGGCCTTCCTGGGAAACCCCCAGCACGTGCCGACGGTCGCGGATCCAGGTGCCCACCGACCTTCTCACCAGGTCTCCCCGCCGACCTCCCGTTCCGGGCCCACCTTCGTTCATCGAGAGCCTCCCCGCGGACAGCCCCCCACCGTGCACGCTGCCGGGGCGCAGACGGCATTTCCCCAGAAGTGGCTCCGAAGCCCCCCGGCGCGTCGGGAGCGCGCCCATGAATGCGATTGGAAGCTAGCAAGGTGCCAACCCGCCTGTCAACCCCCGGGAGAGGCCTCGGCCGGACCTGGCCGAGCGCCCCCCTGTTTTCCGGCGGGCGAGGATTCCCCTCCCCGGTTCCTCCGCCGCGATGCCGGCTCGCGAGGCATTCGCGGGGCGAATGGCGGTTTCATCCGGCGGGCGGTTGCCCGTCCAACCGCGGAGCGGTTCCTCGGCCAACCCCGGGGCGGTT
>CAZOTT010000216.1:0-1713 GCA_964582785.1 uncultured Acidobacteriota bacterium
CCCCAGGAGGACCACCGATGGCATCCCCCCTCTCTCCCGGCGACCTGGACGAGGTGCTCGCCCGCATCGGCGCCGCCCTGGACCGGGCCGAGGAGGTCCTGCGGGAGTTCACCGCCGGCGAGACCGCGGCCCGCTGGAAGTCCGCCGGGGACCCGGTGACCGAGGCGGACCTGCGGGTCGACCGGGTGCTGCGGGAAACCCTGCCCCGGCCCGGCGAGGGCTGGCTCTCGGAGGAGACGGCGGACACCCGGGACCGCCTCGAGAGGGAACGGACCTGGATCGTGGATCCCCTGGACGGGACCCGGGAATTCGTGCAGGGGGTTCCCGAGTGGGGCGTGGCGGTGGGCCTCGTCGTGTCCGGCGTACCCGCGGCGGGGGGGATCCTCAACCCGGCCACCGGGCAGCGGCTCGTGGGGGCGCCGGGACGGGGCGTCCTGCTCGCCGAGCCCCCGGGCGTCCCCCCCGCCGGGACGCCGCTGCCCCCGGAAGGGTCCGGGGGGCGCGCCCTGCCGGTTCCCCCGGCTCCCGGGCCGCCCGGGCCCCGGGAAGAGCCCCGGCCCGTGGCGGCCAGCGGGAGGGACCGGCTGGAAGGGGCGCTGGTGCTCGCCTCCCGGTCCGAGGTGAAGCGGGGGGAATGGGACCGGTTTGCCGGCGCCCCCTTCCGGGTGCGCGCCTGCGGCTCCGTCGCCTGGAAGCTCGCCCTGGTGGCGGCCGGCCGGGCGGACGCCACCTGGACCCTGGTGCCGAAGAACGAGTGGGACGTGGCCGCCGGCGCCGCCCTCGTCCTGGCCGGGGGAGGCGTCGTCCGCGCCCTTCCCTGGGAACCGCCCCGCTTCAACCGGGAGACCACCCTGCTCCCCGGCTTCGTCGCCTGCGGGGCGCGCCTCGCGGAACCGGTCCGCCGCCTGCTCGATCTCTGATCCCCGCGCAGGGAGGGGACCGCCTCGCCGGGCACACGTCCGCGCAACCCGGTCGAGTTGTGCCGGGACAGGAGGCCGGTCTACCTCGAAAGTTCGGGCAGCGAGAGGACCTCGGAACGGCGGGCGTCGAACCGCGCGCCGCATTGCCGGCCTGCTCCGCGGCAGGGGATGGGAGGTGGGCCGGGATCGGGGGTCGGCCGGAAACGCAACCGGCGGGCAGGAAAGGCCGTTACAGTGCCGGTGGCCACCCCGGTGTCCTCGAGCCGAAGTCCTTGCATGGTCGGCAATATCGAGCGGGTCCCCCCATTTCCGGCGCACCTCTCAAGGGATGGGAGGCGGGCCGGGAACGGGGGTCGCACTCTCAACCACTGGCCCTGAAGGAGTCCCGCCCGGGAGGGCCGGTGCGGCGGTCCGCAGGGGGAGGGCCTTTCCCTCCCGCCGGTTGCGCGGTCGTCCGGCCCCCTTCCCGGCGCACCTGCGAGGGGATGGATGTCCCGGCCCTCGTTTCGGGGGTTCCTCCGAAAACGTGAAAGGTGCGCCGGGAACGGGGGTCCCAGTCTCAACCCAAGGCTCCGCAAGGACTTCCGGACGGGTCGGGCGGTGCGGTGGCCCGCGGCGGAAGGGCCTTTCTCCCCTGCTGGTTGCACCCTCGAGCGCCCCCCGTTCCCGGCGCACCTCCGAAAACGTGCGGGATAACTGCGATCCTGGCAGGTCGGGTGTCGGATAACCGGGCTCCTGGCAGGTTTCCGGGTGTTTTCGGCCCCGAAACCTGCCAGAGCGGGCGTTATCCCGC
>CAZOTT010000217.1:0-1636 GCA_964582785.1 uncultured Acidobacteriota bacterium
GGGGGAGCAGGTCCAGGTCACCGGGACCGGCACCGCCTTCGCGGACCGGGTCCAGGCGATCGCCTTCGAGCCGGCGGACGTGCGGGTCGTGCGGTTCACCCAGCCCGCCCCCGGCCAGGTCACGCTCCTCCTCGCCGTGGACCCCGCGGCGGCCCCCGGGCCCCGCACCCTGGTCGTCACGACCCTGGTGCAGCCCCCGCCGACGATGACCGCCGCGCCCCCGCCCGCCCGGCCGGAAACGAAGCGCTACCCGGCGGCCTTCACGGTCCTCGCCACCGTGGCGCCGCCCTCCGACCGGTTGCCGGGGACCATCGAACAGCCCCCGGTGCAGCGTCTCCCCGGCGGACCCGGCCAGGTGGCGCCGTCTCCCCTCGGTCCGAAGGTCCTGCGCGCCCGGCCGGCCCGGGTCCGTCCCGGGGCCACCGTGGACCTGGAACTGACCGGCAGCGGGTTCCGTCCCGGGATGACCCTCTCCCTCGGGCGGGACGTCCTCGTTCTCCAGCCGATCTTCGTGCTTTCCGGGACCCGGGCGAAGGTGCGGGTCCAGGTTTCTCCCGGCGCCGTCCCCGGCCCGCGGGTGATCGAGGCGACCGCCCCCGGGTTCACCGTGGCGAAGGGACCCGCGACCGTGCTCGTCGAGACGCCGGGAGCTCCCGGGAAGCTGCCCGCCCTGCGGCGGCCGGAGCTGCCGGGCCGGGTGAAGGCGCCGCGCCTCCCGCCCCTGCCGACCGGTCCCCGGGTGGACCGGGTGGTGCCCGCGAAGCTGGTCCCGGGGCGGAAGTACGTGCTCGCCCTCGCGGGGAAGAACCTGGTCCCCGGGACCCGTCTCTCCCTCGGGGAGGGGATCCGGGTCGTCGGGTCCCCCGCCCTGCGGGACATCCGGCGCGGCCAGGTCACGGTCGAGGTCGCCCCGGACGCGCGGCCGGGACCCCGCGCGGTCGTCGCGGTCCGCGGGAAGGCCCGGAACGAGGGCCCCGCGCAGGTCGAAATCGTCGTCCCCGGCGACGAGGGCGGACAGCGGATCGTCGCGGTTCCCCACGGGGAGATCGAGCTGGTGACGCCCCGGGACCCCTGGGCGGAAGGATGCGTCGGCCGGTCCTGCGTCCCTCCCCGGCTCGACGACCGGGCGGTCTTCTCCTGGCGGGAATCGAACCCGGGCACCGCGCACCACTTCGTCCTCGAACTGCTGGACTTCGAGGGGAACGTCCTCGCCTCGGCGAAGACCACCCGCACGTCCTGGCGGCCGAACGCGGCCTTCCTCGCCACGCTGCCGGCGGACGTTCCGGCCCCGCCGGAGCAGGAGACGACGTCCGGCGCGGGTGGCGGCGCTCCCGTGGGGGCCCTCGCGGGACTTTCCCAGCCGGCGGTCGCCCTGGGCGCGGGCCTGTCGACGGCGGCGCCCGCCGGGCTCGACGCGTCCACCCTGTCCAGCATGCGGATGCCCGGCGTCGCCTGGTGGAAGGTCACCGGGTACTGGCGGGCGGATCCCGGGGACGAGTGGGTCGCGGTCGAGGAATCGGAGAGTCGGCCGGTGCTCCTCCCCCTGCCCCCCCGGGGCGCGGGGGACTGCTCCCTGGCGGCGTCCGGCTCCTCCCTCTCGGTGCTCGGCAGTTCCCCGCCCCCTGGGCAGGAGCTG
>CAZOTT010000218.1:0-1629 GCA_964582785.1 uncultured Acidobacteriota bacterium
CGCACGTCCCCCTCCGGGTTCAGTACCCACCACCCCGGAATCGACTGGCGGTGCAGGGCCCACGGGTACGGGTCGGTATCGTCTCCACCGGCCTGGAGGGACATGGACACCCACGACGGATGCGACCCCTCCGGCCCGTCCACCGAGACCTCCGCGTGAACCACGGGCAGGAGGCAGGCCGCCACCACCAGCACCATCGAGATGTACCGGACGCTCATGCCGCACCTCCCGCTCGGGGCCTGCGCGCCGACCGCTGCCCGCCGGTCGCGCCGTCTCCCCCTCCCGGCCCATCCACCGGCCCGGGATCCCGCACGACGGGCCGCAGCTCCTCGATGACCCGGGCCGTCTCCGGGTCCCCCTCCACGTCTGCCGCGTCGGCGATCACCCGCAGGAGGCTCCGGGCCGCGTCCTCTTCCCCGAGCATCCAGCGCGCCCGGGCTTCCCACGCCAGGGCCGCCGCCCATCTCCCCTCGTCGCCGCGGTCCGCGGCCAGTTCCGCCAGCTCCTTCAACCACGGCACCGCCGCCTCCGGCCGCCCGGCCAGGACCAGGGCCCGTCCGAGGCGCTCGAGCACGTTGGGCCGGAGCCCCGCCAGTTCCGCCTTCCGCGTGCGCCGTTCCAGGTCCCGGGCCAGCCGCACCGCCTCCTTCCACTCCTCCCCGGCAATCAGCAGGTCGACATGGCCCAGCGCCGCGCGGACCCGTTCCCGCTCGTGACCCGCCCGGGCCAGGAGGCGCATCGCCGCCCGCCAGCACGACGCCGCCTCGCCCCGGTCACCGAACCGCTCCTCGAACACCGCGAGAGCACACCATGCTCCCGCCCGCGCCAGGGCCGGCCGCCGCCGGTCCACCGCCATCTCGCGCAGCTCCCCGGCCAGGGCCCGGGCCTGCTCCCGCCAGCCCAGACGCACGTGCAACCGGAACAGCCGGACCCGCGCCGCGTCCCGGTCCTCCGGGTACGCATCCTCCGCTTCCAGGACCTCCGCAAAGCCCAGCAGCGCCGCCGCGAAACGCCCCTCGTGCAGGTCCACCCAGGCGATTCTCCCGGTGGCCGCCAGCTCTCCCGGCCTGTCTCCCTCCTCCCGGGCCCTCAACCGCGCGACCAGGAAGCGAACGCGGGCCCGGGCCAGGCGACCCCGGGCAACCTGCTCGTCACCGGCCGCCAGGAGTTCCCGGACCCCGGCCCCCGCCTCTGCCGACACGCGAATGGCGTTCTCTCCCGACAGGGCGGCCAGGTCCAGCGCCTGCCACGACGGAACCCCGAGCACCCGGCACAGCACCGCCAGGTGGTCGGCCCGGGGCATCTTCCCGCGCTCCAGTCGCAACAGGTGCGACGGTGACAGGGGCACCCCCAGCCGGCCCGCCCGGCGGCACACCTGCTGGAGGCTCAGCCCCAGCCGCTCCCTCCGCTCCTTCAGGAAAACCCCCAGTGGATCCAGCCCGCCCATCCGCGCCCCTCCTCCCCGGAGGGACGGCTCCCCCCGGAGCCCGTGGACGGGAGGAACTTACAACAGGAACGAAATCCACGTCAAGGGGTCCGGCGGGCGAGGGATGGAACATCCGTTTCCCTCACCTCCCTCACCCCGCCCGGCTCTCCTCCCCCGCCGACCGCGCCGGCTCCGCCTCCGCC
>CAZOTT010000219.1:0-1628 GCA_964582785.1 uncultured Acidobacteriota bacterium
CACGATCCGCATCGTTTCCGACATCCTCGAGTCCAACGGCTCCTCCTCGATGGCCTCGGTCTGCGGCGGCTCTCTGGCGCTCATGGACGCGGGGGTCCCGGTGAAGAAGGCGGTGGCCGGGATCGCCATGGGTCTCGTGATGCGGGACGACCGTTACGCCGTCCTGACGGACATCGCCGGTGCCGAGGACCACCACGGCGACATGGACTTCAAGGTCACCGGGACGAGGGACGGCGTGACGGCCCTCCAGATGGACATCAAGATCGCGGGAATCAACCGCCGGATCATGGCCGAGGCGCTCGAGCAGGCCCGCCGGGCCCGGATGTTCCTGCTGGACGCGATGGACCGGGTGATCGCACAGCCGCGGGACGACGTCTCCCCCTACGCGCCGCGGATCCTGACGATCTGGGTGCCGAAGGACAAGATCCGGGACATCATCGGCCCGGGGGGCAAGATCATCCGGTCGATCCAGGAGAAGACCGGCTGCGAGATCTCCATCGAGGACGACGGCCGGGTGGACATCGCCTCGGTCGACCTCGAGGGCGCCCGGCAGGCGGCGGAGATCATCAAGGAGCTGACCGCGGAGGCGGAGCTGGGGAAGATCTACCTGGGCCGGGTCGTCCGCACGACGAACTTCGGCGCCTTCGTCGAGATCCTCCCGGGAGTCGAGGGCCTGCTCCACATCTCGGAGATCGCCGAGCACCGGGTGAAGCAGACGACCGACGAGATCGAGGAGGGGGACGAGGTCCTGGTCAAGGTGATCGACATCGACGGCCAGGGGCGGGTAAGGTTGTCGCGCAAGGCCGCCATGCGGGAGCAGGCCGACAGCTAGGCCGACGGCGGCAGAACCCCGCCGGCCGCGGAGGGCGCCGCCATGGACCGGGACCGGCAGCAGCGGCTGGGAGAAGCCCTGGTCGCGGCGGGAAGGATCACCGCCGGGCAGCTCGGCGAAGCCCTCGCCCGGCAGCAGCGGGCCGGGGGCGGGCCCCTCGGCACGCACCTGCTGCAGCTCGGGTACGTCTCTCCGGACGACCTCGCCGCGGCCCTGGGAGAACTTCACGGGGTCCGGCCCGTCCGGCAGGAGGAGATCCGGCGCGTGGCCCCCGAGGTGGCTTCCCTCCTCTCCCCGGAGTTCTGCGGGCGGCACCGGGTCCTCCCGGTCCGGGTCGACGGGGAAGACCTGCACCTGGCGATGGCGGACCCCGCCGACGGCCTGGCCCTCCACGAGGCGGCGTTCCTGACCGGGTTCCGCGTCGTTCCCCGCGCCGTCCCCGACCTCGTCCTGCGGGAGGCGCTGGATCGCTTCCACGGCGCCGCCGGCACTCCGGCCCCCGCGGCGCCGCCCCGCCGCCCGGGCCCCCTCGACACGGGCGAGGTCCCCGTTCCACCCCGGGGGGCCCCGCTGCGGGAAACGGGCCGCCGCCTGGCCCTGGCCCTCGAGCGGGACGAGGTGCTCGGGATCCTCCTCGACGCCCTGGCGGAACGGTTCCCGCGGGCGGCGGTGCTCCTGGTGCGGGACCGCGTGGCGAAAATCTGGGGGGAACGCGCCCTGCCCCTGCCGGAGGGCGCTCCCCGGGAGCTGCCGATCGAGCCGGGGGGCGTCCTGGCTCCCCTCCTGCCGGGGGGCC
>CAZOTT010000220.1:0-1621 GCA_964582785.1 uncultured Acidobacteriota bacterium
TCCTCGGGACCGGGGGGGGAACCTTCTCCCTGCTCTTCTCCCGGTGGCGCACGGAAGGGATCCAGAGCCGCTACACGTTCGCCCACGACGACTACCTCCAGGTCCTGATCGAGGGGGGCGTCGCCGGGCTCCTCCTGGCCCTGCTCCCGGTCCTTGCCGTCGGCGCGCTCCTCGTGGCGGCCTGGCGGCGGTCGCGGGCGGAGGGCCGGCGGGCGGACGTTCCCTGGCCCCTGGCCCTCGCCCTGGGCGCCCTGCTGCTCCACGAGCTGGTCGACTTCTCCCTCCAGATCCCGTCGAACGCCCTCCTCGTCGCCCTGGCGGCGCCCCTGGTCCTTCCCCGGAACATCGCCCGGCCGGCGGCGGGACGGGGCGCCCGGGGCCTGCTCCTCGGGATCGGCCTCGCCCTTGCCCCGGTCGCGGTCCTCCACTCCGCGGCGCGCTGGCCGGGCCTGGCCGGCCGGATCCCGTGGCCGGACCTGCCGGAAGTCCACCACGCCCGGGCCCGGGCCCTGTCCGCCGACCTGCGGAAACTCGACCGGCCGACCCTCTGCCGCGCCCTGCGGGAGGCAACGCTGGCGGAGGGACTGCGGACCATCGACGCCTACCAGTCGG
This sequence comes from uncultured Acidobacteriota bacterium, assembly GCA_964582785.1. Lineage (GTDB taxonomy): Bacteria > Acidobacteriota > Polarisedimenticolia > J045 > J045 > JAMOQA01. The sequence goes on from CAZOTT010000220.1 coordinate 613, forward strand.
TCCTCTGGGCGGCGCTGGGCGCCCGCGCCGCGACGATGGAGGGAACCCCGCCGGCGGACCGGGAGCGGTTGCGCGAGGAGGCCCTCCGGGAAGCGGAAAGGACGGTCCTCCTCGACCCCTGGAACGCCTGGCACCGCCGGCGGCTGATGAACGTCTGCCTCTCCCTGGGGGCCCTGGACCGGGCCCTGGACCACGCGGAGGTCACGGCCCGCCTCCGCCCGACCCTGGCCCGGCGGATCGTCCGGCAGCTGCTCTCGATGGGGGTGCCGCCGGTCCTGGTCGCCGAGGTGATGGCGCGCTCCTGGATTCCCTACCGGGAGCTGCTGCGGACGCTCTGGCGGGAGCGGGACGAGGAAACGCTGCGGCTGATCGTGCCACCCGATCCGCCGGTCAACGAGGTCACCTGCCGGGCGGGGGGGTACGTCCGTCTCGTCCTGCGGAAGCTGTACGGGAAGCAACCGGACGACTTCCTCGCCGCGTGCCTGCGCCTCCCGGCGATCCGCGCCGACGAGCGGGCGGCGGGGAACGTGCGCATCTGGCAGGCCCGCACCTGGTTCGAGCGCGGGGAGCTGGACCGGGTCCGGCGGATCCTCCCCGAGATCCGTCCCGGCGCCAGCCGCGAGTACCTCGAGATCGACCTGGCGCGGAAGGAAGGGGACTGGGAAACGATCGTCCGGGTCACCCGCCGCATGCTGGACGAGTACCGCCACCACCCGGACCCGATGTTCCGGCCCCGGATCCGCTGGCGCCTGGGGGAGGCGTACGCGCACCTCGGCCACCTGCGGGCGGCCCTCGACCAGTTCCGCCGGGTGGCGCGGGTCGATCCCGGCTACCGCCAGGCGGGAAAGATCGTCCGGGAGATGGAGCGGGGGGTGAACCGGTTCCGGGACCGCTGAACGACGGCCCGGAATCTTCCCCCTGCGCCGGGGCCCGCGTCCCGGGCGCTTCGCTACACCCATGGTGTAGCGAAGCTTTCAGGAGCCTGTTTCCGGAGTGGCGGGAGGAGGCC
>CAZOTT010000221.1:0-1582 GCA_964582785.1 uncultured Acidobacteriota bacterium
AAAACGGGCCTTATCCCGCACCCGACCTGCCAGAACGGGAGTTATCCGACACCCCCCCTGCCATTTCGACCGTTATCCCGCCCGAACCGTCCAGCGCAGCAGAGGTGCTCCCGCATGCCCCTGCTCCGCTGATAGACACCAGGGATGGGACGTGCGCCGGGACTCCGGGCCGATCGGGTCGACGGGAGACTCGAACGGGCACCTGCGGCCGTGAACCTCGCGGGAGGGCACTCGGGTGGCCCCCCCACCACTCGCAAGGTTCGCTCCACCGTGGATCCCCCGGAGGCCCCGGTGGTTCGGCCGCTCTCCCCGGCCGGCGCGGCGAGGGCATCCGGCGGCCCCCCGACCCCCGGTATGCTCCGGCGATCGCCGCCGCGCAGCACGAGGACGCCAGCGCCCGGCGGGTCCCCCGTCTCTGGTATGCTCCGGCGATGGGAAGGGAGCCGAGGGTGCTCGAGCGGTCCTCGCGGGAACGGCTCCTCTTCGCGGCGCAGGCGGTGGCCCTGCCGCTGGGGTTCTTCCTGCTCCTCTCGGCCGGTCTCGTCCTGCTCTGGGACCACTCCCACCGCAGCGAGGCGAACCGCCTCCGGGTCGAGACCCGGGTGGTGGGCGAACTCCTGCGCCTGCGGATGGAAACCTGGCTGGCGAGCCGGGTGGGCGCCCTCCAGCTTCTTGCCGCCCACGTCTCGTCCCGCGACGAGTTCTCGCCGCCGTTCTTCCGGGGAGTGGCCGCCCGGATCATGGAACAGTACCCCGGCTTCCAGGCGATCAACTGGGTGGACCCGGAAGGGACGATCAGGGTCGTCTTCCCCCGGGAGGGGAACGAGGCGGCCCTCGGCCAGGACCTCCGAAGGCATCCCGACCCGGCCGTGCGGGCCTCCCTGCGGCGGGCCGCGGCGACGGGAAAGCCGACCCGCACGCCGGTGGTGGACCTGTTCCAGGGAGGGCGCGGGTTCGCCACCTACCTTCCCGTCGTTTCCCGTCGAAACCACCGACTCCTCGGTTTCGTGAACGGCGTCTTCCGGGTGGACCGGGTGTTCGACCGCTGGCTCAGCGCGGGCCAGGTCCGCGACCGCTTCGTGCTGAGGGTGCTGGAACCGTCGCCGTCCGGCCCCGGGGAACGGGCCGTCCTGGGCCCGCCGGGGCGGGCCGGCCCGGCCTCCCGCAGGTTCGGCCAGCGGGTCCGGGTCCGGCTCCTCGACCGGCCCTGGGTGCTCGTGGTCTCGCCCCGCCCCGCCCACCTGGCCGCCGTCACCTCCCACGCCGACGAGTGGCTCCTCGTCGCCAGCCTCCTTCTCGCCCTCGTGGCGTCGGTGCTCCTCGGGGACCTGGGCCGCCGCCACGTGCTCCTGCGGGGCCGGGAGCGCCGGGGCCGGGACCTGCTCGACTGGGTGAAGACGCTGCACCAGGTCGGCACGGTCGAAGACCTGGTGCTGCTCGCCCATGAGCAGGTCATCCGCCACTTCGGGCCGGTGGGAACCTGGATCTGGGTCGCCCCCGAAAAGAGCGCCGACGGGGAAGGACTCCTCGTCGGCCTCCCCCCCGGACCCGGCGGCCCGGGCGAGCCGGTCCGGAGCCGTTG
>CAZOTT010000222.1:0-1518 GCA_964582785.1 uncultured Acidobacteriota bacterium
TCGAGCGCTTCGACCCGTCGCCCCTGCGGATCGCCGGGCGCGAGGAGCCGGACAAGGAGATGCTCGCGACGGGGGACGTGGTCTACCTGTCCGCCGGGCGCGACATGGGCATCGAGCCGGGGACCGAGTTCTCCATCCTGCGGCCCGGGGAGGAGGTCCGGCATCCTGCCCGGCGGAAGTGGTCCGCCGTCTTCGTCCGGAGGCTCGGGCGGTTGCGGGTCCTCACGGTCCAGGCGTCGTCCGCCACGGCCGAAATCCTCGAGGCCTGTGACGCGGTTTCCGTCGGGGACTACCTGGTGCCCTGGCGCGAGAAGCCGGTGCCGATGGTGGAAAGGGTTCCCCTCGCGCGTCTCGCCACCCCGTACCCGGGGCGCCTCAACGGGACGGTGGTCGTCTGCCACGAGCCGGGGGACCGGCTGGCGGGGGAGGGGGACCTGGTCGGGATCGACCTCGGCTCCCGGGCGGGGATCACCGCCGGCGACCGGATCCTCTTCTGGCGGCCCGGGGAGAACGGCGGCGCCCGCCGGGTCCTGGCGCAGGGGGTCGTGCTCCAGGTGACGGCCGGCGGGGCCACCGTGAAGGTGCTCGAGTCGCGCAGCGAGGTCACCATCGGGGACCTGGCCGAGGTTCTCTGAGGCGGGCGGCGGGAGAGGTGCGGCCCGCCCGGCTACGGGGACGCGGACAGCTCCCGGGCGATCGCCTCCTCCGGCCGGTCTTCCGGGAGCACCAGGGCGGAGAACCGGTAGACCCGGGCCCCGCGGCGCCAGCAACCGGGAGGCAGGCCCGCCTTGCGGCAGGTGGCGTCGAGAAAGGCCTCCGCGTCCAGCCCGTGTTCCGTCGCGACCTGGGGCAGGAGCAGGCCGCGGAAGGGTCCCTCCTCCACCACCAGTCCGTCCCGCCCGGTGACGATGGCCCCCGGAAGCGTCCCGGGGTCGACCGGCGCGAGGGGGGTCAGCAGGGAGACTTCCAGTCCGAGACGGGGAAGCTCTTCCGGGCGGACCGGGGGGAAGCGGGGATCGGCCGTCGCCGCCTGGGCGGCGGCGGAAGAGACCGCCTCGGACGCCGGCATGGTCCGGCCCAGTGTTCCGATGCAGCCACGAAGACGTCCGGCGTCGGTCAGCGTGACGAAGGCCCCGTAGACGGGGGTCCCGGGCGCCGCGTTCCCTGCCGCGGGGGACAGGGACCGTCCCTCGACGGCGGCCGCCGCGGCCGCCCGGGCGAGCCGGACCAGGGCCCGGGCTCCCGCGGGACCGAGGTTCCGGGCGATCTCACGGGGATCGGCGGTCATCGGTTCCTCCCGTCAGCTTGAGGATCTTCCGGCGCAACAGGATCGTCTCGAGGGCCCAGGAAGCGATCCGGCAGAGCGCTTCCAGGGAGGCGAGATCGGGGGGGGACGGGCCGGGTTCCGGCACGTCCCCGTAGAGACCGAGGACGACCCGGCCCCGGAGATGGACGGGACCGACCCAGGCGAAGGGCGGGACCATCCCCCCGAGCCGGTCGTACAGGGCCCGGTTCCCG